>JAYTMG010000622.1:0-8245 GCA_043728745.1 Verrucomicrobiaceae bacterium | reverse complement strand
GGGATTATCGAAGGAAACCGCTACTTTTTTGGTGAAGTCACCTTCGCCGGGGACACTCGATATGCGGTCCCCGACCTCGTTGCGGCGCTCGGCGCAAAGCCGGAAGGTCCGTTCAATCCCGCATTGGTAGACGTCATGCAAGGCTCGCTGCGTTCGTGGTTGCGGGGCCGCGGGCATTTTTCCGCAGAAGTCATTGCGGAGGCCGATGTCACTCTCGCAGCTTCTGGAAAAGTTCCGTTGCGTTTTGAGGTTCGGGCCGGTCCGAAATTCCGCGTGAATGGGATCAGCCGAAGCGGGCTGGATCGCGTGAAGCCGGAGTTTCTGGTGCAGCGTTTCAAGAAGATCACCGACGCGAATTACAATCCGGCCCTTGTGGATGAAAAGTATCGTGAGCTGCTTCGGACCGGGCTTTTCCGAACTCTCCGGATCGTTCCGCGAAAAACAGGGCCCGATCAGTTGACGCTCGATATCGGGGTGGAGGAGGCAAAGCAGAAGGAATTCGGCTTCGAGATCGGATTTGGAAGTTACGACGGGTTAATCGCAATTCTTCGAGCGGGCGATCGAAACTTTCTCCGCACGGGCAGGCCTCTCACGGTCCAATTGCAAAGTTCGCAACGCGGTTTTGAAGGCGAGATTTTGCATGTCGATCCTTGGTTTCGCGAGTCCGATTGGACCCTGCGCACCCGCTTGTTTTCGCAGTTCCGGGACGAAGAAGGCTACTCGCACAAAGGCGCGGGAATCCGCTTGGAAGCGAGCCGGAAGCTCACGTCCCGCTGGGAGGTGTCTGGGTTTACGGAATTCGGATATACGACGGTCACGACCGAGGACATCGACCCTGCTTTGCTCGGTCCACTCGACTACACGCTCGCCGCCGTCGGCGTGACGCAGAAATTCGACTACCGCGATGACCCTCTCAATCCTCGCCGTGGTTACATTTTCTCGAATTCGCTGGAGCTGGACGCTCTCGATGGGCAACTCGCATTTGGCCGCGTGGCGGCCCGCTATTCTTATTACCGCACCATCGGGAAATCGCTCATCGCAGCCGGCGTGCGGTTCGGCTGGAACATCCCGGTGGGCGAGGCTGCGGATGTTCCGATCGACCTCCGCTATTTTAATGGAGGCGGTGGAACCGTTCGCAGTTTTGCCGAGCGAGACCTTGGCCCGAAGGATGATTCCGGACATTCACTCGGCGGCTCGTTTTATACCGTCGCGAATGTTGAATGGGATTTCCCGCTTACGGACGCTTTGGGCGGCGCACTTTTCGTGGACGCCGGGAACCTCACCAGCGAGGCAACGCCCAGCTTAGAGGACATGCGGCTCGGCATCGGCGCGGGCGTGCGCTACAATCTTCCCATCGGCCCCTTGCGCCTCGATTTCGGCTACAATCCGACGCGCCGCGAAGGCGAGGATATCGGTGCCGCGCATTTTAGTTTCGGATTCGCGTTCTAACGCGAGCTACTTCGACGCTGCTTTTGCGAGAGTTGCCGTTGTGCTCTTGCCGGGCACGAGCGGGAGAATCTCGATGCGCGTTTCCGCTTCCTCCAAAGCGCCACGCTCGCCGGGATCGAGTGTCGCGATGGTGTAGTCGCCGCCTTTTGCGTAAATGTGTGGGCGGATTTCCCGAACGACGTCAGTCACTCGTTCGGTGTGGAAAACGACGACGAAATCAACGCACTCCAGCCCTGCGAGCACCTCGGCGCGGTCGAGTTCGCTGTTGATGGGCCGCGTCGGACCCTTCAGCGCACGGACGCTTGCATCGCCATTCACCGCGACGACCAGCGCATCGCCGAGCACACGCGCCTGCTGCAAATATCGGACGTGCCCCACATGCAAAATGTCGAAGCAACCATTGGTGAAAACGAGCGATTTCCCAGCTTCTCCGAGCGATTTGCGAATGGCGGAAAGTTCGGCGGTGGTTTTGAGTTTTTGCACCGGATTAAGCCTTCTTCTTTTTGGTCGGTGCTTCCTTGGTAGTCTTTTTCGCGGGGACTTTCGCCCTCTTTACCGGCTTCTTGGGCACTGCTTTCTTCGGGAGTTTTTTTGGCGTGGCGGATTCGATTTCCACTCCGAAAATCGCACTGAGATCGTCTTCGGCAAGTCCCGCTTCGCCCGTTCCTTTGTCAGCGATCGCGGCGGTGGCGGTTGCGGCGGTGATGAGTTCCTGCATGTCCGCTCCGCGCAGGGTAAAGAACAACTCGGGTTTGCCATCCAGCCGCGCGCCGACGCCGTAGAGCGTGGCTGCGACATGCTTGCACATGGATGCCCCATCCGGGCAGGAGCACGAGAGCTTGATTTCTTTCGGTGCCGGAAAGAGCCCGCCGGAGCGGCTGGTGATTTCCTCCAACACACCTTTGTCGAGCCGGCCTTGCAGCAAATCGAGAAGGCTCGCGATTTTCCCAGCGCAACGTTTTTTGAACGCGCCCCATGCCGAATTCGCGAGCGCCGCAATGGTAATCGTGACGGTATAAAGCGAGCTACCCTGCACCAGCGCAGTAACTTTTCCTTCGGCGATTTTGAGGTCGATGACGGAGCCGTTCCGCACATACGTCCGACCGCGCGGGAGTCGATTCGAGTAGTCACTATAAGACTCCAGATTCTCGCACCATTCCTTCCCCCAAAAAGTCGCCGCGATCTTGCGGCCCGAAATATCGACAGGCTCAAGTTTCTTTCCGGACTTCTCCATTTGCTTGGCCTTCTTCGCGGCTTGTTCGCGACGTTTAGCGACTGGGACGTAGGGGGCGAATTGAGAATAGCGACTCCATGACATGCGGGAAAAATGGTGCGCGCTCGGTGAGACGTCGAGGCTAAATCGGTCTGTCTTTCGCCCCGCAGCACCAGCACTTCGGGCGGCGGCGGGGCGAATGACGAATGACGAATGACGAATGACGAAACGCAAGCGTGGGGCATCATTCACCGCTTGCGTTTCGTCATTCGTCATTCGTCATTCCCCACCCGCGCTGTTGATGTCGAGTGAGACGAATCGGAGCAATTCGGCGTTGTCCATTTCCGTGAGCAGCGTTTCGGGGCCGCCTTCGCCGCCGAGGAGCGATTCGGCCATCGCTCTCTTTTCTGCGAGCATGGCGTCGATGCGCTCTTCGAGGGTGCCGCGGCAGACGAATTTATGCACGAGCACGTTGCGCTTTTGGCCGATGCGGAATGCGCGGTCGGTGGCCTGGTTTTCTACGGCGGGATTCCACCACCGGTCGAAATGAAAGACATGGCTCGCTGCGGTGAGCGTGAGGCCGGAGCCGCCCGCTTTGAGTGAAAGAACGAAGAACGGCGGGCCGTCTTCGCGCTGAAATTCGGCGACGAGTTTTGCGCGTTCTTTGACTGGTGTGCCGCCGTGGAGGACGAGGCCGGGGCGTCCGAAAATGGTGCGAAGGTGGGCTTCCAGCGGTGCGGTCATTTCTTGGAACTGGGTGAAGATGAGCGCCTTTTCCTGGCGGCTGGCTATCTCTTCGCAGAGTTCGGTGAGCCTTCCGAATTTCCCGCTGTCGGCGGGCGCGAACTCGCCGTCATTCAGCCACTGGCATGGGTGATTGCAGATCTGTTTGAAGCGCATCAGGAACGCGAGCACGAGGCCGCGCCGCTGGATGCCGTCTGCGTTTTCGAGGCGCTCGGCGAGCTCGCTGACGCTATCTTGGTAGAGCGCGGCCTGCTTTCGGCTGAGGCCGCACGAGACGGTTAGTTCCGTCTTGTCGGGCAGGTCGGCGATGATGCTGCGATCCGTCTTCATGCGGCGCAAAATGTATGGCTGCACGAGGCGGCGCAGCGGCGCGAAGTCGGGGGGCTCGGCTTTTTGGATCGCTTTCACGTAACGCGAAAACTCGGGCGCGCTGCCGAGTAGTCCGGGATTCAGGAAATCGTAGAGCGACCACAGATCGCCGGGGCGATTTTCCACGGGCGTTCCGCTGAGTGCAATGCGGGCGGTTGCCTTGAGTTTTTTCACGGCTTTCGTTTGCCCCGAGCCGGGATTTTTAATCGCCTGCGCTTCGTCCAAGATGACGAGCCGCCACTCGCGGGCCGCCAGCCAGCCGAGCCGCCCGGCCTGCGTGTAAGTCGTCATCACGACATCTGCGCCGGCCATCCAGTTTGCGCCGGTTTTTTCTTCGCGCCACGCGCCGTCGGGAGATTGCGATGGATGCGCGGTCACGACGCGGAGCGTGGGGGCAAAGCGCGCGATTTCGTTGCGCCAGTTCATGAGCAGCGACGCGGGCGCGACGAGCAGCGAGGGCTTTGCTTTTGGCGGCGCGCTCTCGCGACGGAGTTGCAGGAGGAGCGCGATGACTTGGATGGTTTTTCCGAGGCCCATGTCGTCGGCGAGACACGCGCCGAGCCCGAGGCTTTGGAGGAACCACATCCAATGCACGCCCTTGGATTGATAGGGCCGGAGCGATGCGTTGAGCCCCGTGTTTGGGTCGAATTTTCCCGCGCGTTCCGGGCTGCGGATGCTCTCCAGAGTCTCGCGCAGCCAGCCACCGGCGGAGACTTGCGACCAGTCTGCAAGCACGGCGCTTTCCTCGCCATCGCCCGTCTCGCGCACGCCGGAAATCATGCGCATTCCTTTTAGAAAACTCACGCCATCGCCGGAGTCGGCTTGCACTTGTTTCCAATGCGCGAGCACGGTTTGCAGTTTCTCGCGATCCACCTCGACCCATTGGCCGCGGAGTAAAACGAGGTTCTCCTTTGCCGCCATCAGCGCCCGCCATTCCGCGTCGGTGAGTTCCTCGCCATCGAGTGACGCCGCCGCGCGAAACTGGAGCAAACTATCCACGCCCACGCCGCCGGAAGTCGTTCCGCCGATCGTCACGCTTACGCCGGGGCGCGGTCCTTTTCCGCCGCGCCACCAATTTGGGATTCGCACGACGATGCCGCTTTCCTCCATCGCCGGCGCCTCTTTTAGAAATGCGTGCGCCTGCGCGGGCGACCACGCCTGCGGCTGAAAAATGCGGCGGCTTTCCATCATGTCACGCGCCCATGGGCTGCGCTCGGAAGCACGCTGCACGGGCTCCAACAGCGCACGGAGCGCTGCTTGGTTTTTCGCGCCCGCGTAATCTTGCAGCGCTCTCGCGAGCGGCAGATGCACCGGCTTGTCTTGCGCGGAGAGCCGGTGCGTGAACGTGGCCATGAATGCGAACGGCGTCTCCGGCGAGCGCTTGTTTTCCGCGAGGTGAAATGTGACGCGCCCGAGCAAATGCAGCGCGGGATTGATTTTCCCGAGCCACTTTTTCAGCCCGCCCGCAGCCTTCGCCAGCGTGGCGACAGTCGCTTCCATCTCGCGCCAAAGTGCTTCAAAAATAGCCGGGCTCGCATACTCCGCACCGCGCATCGCCGGGATGCGCAGGGGCAATCCAAAGAACAGACCATCCGGCGGCGGGACGCTGATTGCAGCGCCATCCTCCGACTCCGGCACATGCGCGAGGACGTGCAGAAACACATTTGCAAATTCCCGCCAAAACACCGCGCCCGCCGACCAGCCGGGCACGCCATCGCGCACCGCAGCGAGGGCGAGCAAACCGTCAGCAGAAGAGCGCGAGAAATCCGCCTGAAACGCTGACACGTCTCCGCCATCGCCCTCCGTCTCTTCGACCCAAATCCGCCCCGCAGGGCTAAGCGCCAGTTGATGTGTCATACACATTCACCTGCGCAATTTCCGCGCGAAAAATCAACTATCGTTTCAGCCGGAAGAACTCCTTCGGCCCGCTTGGCGTGATGGTCACGGGGCTGCCGGTGACTGGGGCGGGGAACCAGTTAATGAGGTCGTAGGAGTGTTCGAGGAGGTCATTGGGACCGAACCACCACATCACGGGTTGGCCGCCGGTTTTGCCGAAGTTTAGCGCGAGGGGGATGACGGCATTTGGGGTGCCGGTGAGCCGGAGGTCGAAGGTGAGGTCGCTGCTGGTGTTGTTATATTGGTGGACGGATACGGCGATGGTATTGACGCCGTTGTGCAGGAGGTTGAGCGGGACGGTGATTGCGGCGGTGAGGTTGTCGGCAGGCGCGGCGGCGATGCCGACGTTGGCGTAGGCGGTGAGGGCGGCGGCGACGTTTGGGCTGCGGAAGATTTCGGTTCCGTTGATATACACGACTGCGCCGTCATCGGATTTTACTTCGCCGGTGACGCTGCCGAGGGCTGCGACGTCGGCGATGGTGAAGGTGTTGCGGAAGAGGAATGAGGGGCCGGTTTGGGTGCCAGCGGCGACGGTGTCGTAGTCCACGTTGGCGAGGGTTTGGTTTTCGTCGCCGTCGCCAAAGCCTGTGTGGGTGCGGACGGTGGGCCATGAGCTGTCGTCGAAGATTTCGTTTTTCCAGGTGGTGCCGTTGGCGGTGATGAATGCGGCGAGTGTCGTCGTGGTGAAGTCGGCTTTCACTTTCCAAAGTGCGCCCGCTGTGCCGGTGACGCCTGCTGCGCCGGTGCCGCCGCTGCCGTAGGTCTGGTAGGTTTGCGGTGGGTTGCTGGCGGGGAGTTTGATGTACACTTGCTCGCCGGTCACCTCAGCATTCACCGGATTGCCCAGCGCGACGCGGATGAGGCCGTAGTTACCGGGAGTGGCGACGTTGGCGGTGAAGTCTTCCAATGTGTCGCCCGGCTGGAAGGTGAGTGTGCCGCTGGCGAGGGTGGTTTCGGCTTCGGAAAGGGCGTCCGTTTTTCCAAAGACCGCCCAGCCGACTGCGACTTGTTTTGAGCTAAAGCTGCTGAGCCGCGCGGTGAATGTGGCGGCGTAGGCGGAGGTGTCGCTTTGCGTGGCTTGATACGTGGAAATCGCGACGCCGACATTCGATCCGGGCACGGGCATGAACGGCTCGATCAGCGCGGCGTGCGCAGGGTTTGCGGGGTTCCAGGTGGTGTTGAGCGGGTGACGGGAGTCGGGCTGGGAGATGTGGTTGTCGTGGACGTTGAAGTAGGGGTTTCCGAAGGAGTTGAGGTTGGTGGTTTGGTAAATCCACGCGTTCGTCTGCGTGGGGTGCCATTGGCCGCTGAAAGCGTCTTTGAATACGCTATTCAGGATGAGGGAATTTTTCACCTCGAAGGCGGCGTTGTAGCTGTAGCCGCTGCCGTAATTATCGCCCCAGCGAACGCCCACCATGTTGTTGGAAAAAAGGCAGCCATCCACTTTGGCGTGCGGGCCGTCGCTGGTTCCGCTGTTGCTGTAGCCAGCTTCGACGCCTTGCCCGCAATTGAGGAAAACGCAGCCGGTAAAATAGACGTTGCGCTGGCCGGAGAGGCTGTTGCCTTCGTGGGTGGTGCCTTCGTACCAGTTGTTCGTGGAGTCGTAGCGCGTGGTGGTGGTGCCGGTGTCGGGGTCGATGGTTCCGAAGGGGCTGACGCCGCCGCTTCCGCCGCTGTCCACGCCGTCGTCTTTGGTGAAGCCGATGATGTTGTTCGTGAGTGAGAGGTCGCCATTTTGCATGTAAAGGCCGTCGTTATCGCCATCCACAAACGCGGCGGTTTCGCTCGGGAATTCGATGAGTGCACAGCGGTCAATCGTCACTTTTGCGCCGGTGAGTTCGCCGCTGGTGACGGCGCGTTGGTAAAGCGTTCGCGAGAGATCGATCCACACGTTCGTCTTCGAGTTCATGATCTGCTGGTTATCGATGGCGAAGCAGTTCGCGAGGTGAAGTTGTGCGCCAATCGCGGTGCCCGCGCCGCTGCCGACGACGAGAAAGAGCATCTGCTGCGGCTGATGCGTGGCACCCGCGACGCCGGAGTTGTTGCTCGTCCAAGTCTCATCCTCGCCGGAGCCGGTGAAGAACGCGTGCTGCGCCGTCACGTTCGATGTCGCGACGCGCAGCTCGATGCCGCCCCAACGTCCGCCCGCGGTGTCTGGGCAAAAGACGACGGGGTTCGCTTCGGTGCCGTTCACGACGAGGTTGCCGTCCACGCGGATTTCCGCAGCGGTGCCGTTCGTCGCGGTGCCGGTGTAGATTTTCACAATCGCGCCTTGCTCCACAGTGAGTGTCGCTCCGGCGCTGACGGTGAGCCCGCCGGTGACGTGGATGCGGGAGTTCGCAGGCCAAGTCGTATTGCCAATCGTCCCGCTCACCGTGGTGAAAACCGGCGCTGCTTCGAACGTGACAGCGGGATTTGAGACGAGGCCATTCAGCCGCACCGTTTCATTCGCGCCATCGACGAGTTTTACCGCGAGCGGCATCGGCAAACCGACCGGCCACGCAGCAGGCGCGATTGCTTTAAACGTCTTGCCCGCAAACGCGGACGGCGCGTCCTGCACACTCTTGTATGGCG
>JAYTMG010000621.1:0-12371 GCA_043728745.1 Verrucomicrobiaceae bacterium | reverse complement strand
ACTGCCCCAAGTGCGCAAATCGGCAGACCCAAAGACATGCAATTTCGCATCCGTCATCGGCTTGCGAATGCGCACCGTCAGTGTCGGGCGATTCGCATTGAAACCCGTGCCCACAATCGTCGCCGGGTCGCTCGCAAGAGGATTCGTATCGAACACATATTCAAGCAAATTGGTGAACCCGTCCTCATCCGGGTCCGCGAGTTCACCGCTAATTTCCAAGTGCGTGAGGTCCGCCGGAAAGTTCGCCGCGCGCCATGAGGCGAAGTCGGCAAATGCAGTCGAGTGCAACACTGCGGCGGTGAGGAAAAGGGTGAAGGTTTTCATAGAGGCGGAGCGAATTCTTTGTGGTGCGTAGCAGGCACACACCAAAGAGCACAATAGTTAAAACACGGCATATACTACCGGGATGTAAATTGAAGTCACATGGCAGCGTCGTCGCGTGGCTGAACCATCACCGCATACACTCGTGGGGCGCAATGTTTGCAAGGCCCGCATGGCAGCGAAACTCACGCAAGAGAAGCTCGCTGAGCGGGCGGGGATCGATGTGCGCTCGCTCCAGCGGATTGAGGCGGGAACTTGGAATATGACCGTGGATTATCTGGATCGGCTGCGGCGAGCTTTGCCGTGCAAGTGGGCAGATTTAGTGCCGGAAGAGTAGTGGCGCACTCAGCCCTCTGCGTGAAAGCCGTCACTCGAAGCGCAGATCAAAAGAACGAGCGACCAGAACGGAAGTGCCCTTCGCGATGGAAGGGGTTGAAGTAGTCCGGCACCGGTTTCCCCCGGAGAGGAAATCAAAAGGACCGCGCGTAACCGTTCAGTCGCATCAAGACTGTGGGAGGAATAGCGAATGACGAAACGCAAGCGTGCGGTGGACTCAACTCACTTGCGCTTCGTCATGCGTCATTCGCCCGCCATTCGTCATTCCGTTACTTCAACCCCGTCCGCTCGCGGATGGTCGCCATTCGTTCCTCAGCAAACTTCCGATGCTCGGGCGATAGCGTCGGGTCGGCTAGGGCGCGCCGGAAGTGCTCTGCGGCGAGCGGCACATGCGTCGCATCCTCGGAAGAAATAAAGATGTGCGCATCGGCCAGATAAAACTCGTAGGAACCTGTCGGGCGCCCCTCTTTTTCTGCGAGTTCGATAAGCCGCTTCAGCGCGGCGACTTGCTCGGCGCGGAGCCGGGCTTCGCGGGCTATTTCGGAGTGTTGGAACAGACGCACCGGGTCTTCAGGAATCAGCGCATTCAGCCTCTTGGATGTGCGGAATGCGTCCAGGAAATGTTTCGTCGCTCGTTGCGTCATCATCTTTGCAGAAATCGCATCCACGCAATTGGGATCCTTTTCGAGCGCCCGATCAGCGAGCGATTCGGCCTCTTTCCATTTCCCAAATTGCACTTGGAAGTGCGCCATGCCCGCCAGCGCATCCACAGAATCATCATCCAGCGCCAGAGCCTCCTCCATCCAACTCTGCGCTGCGCCAAACTCACGAATCGCGAACATTTTCGCGGCCGTTTTTGCCAGAAACGCCGCGCGCTCAGCAGCCGAAGCACCTGCCATTTTAGGCCGCAGGGCTTCCGCATCGGCGACGCTCCACGGCTTCACATCCCCTCGCTTGAAGACGTAGGACCAGTGGTCAAGATAGACGAGTTGGAAGTCCCTCTTGTTCTCCTCGGGTTCGATGAATCGTTCGAGCAATTGCTTAAATCCGCTCGGGTCCCCCAGTAGCAAAACCGTATCAAAACGGACCTGCCGATCCATCTGGCGAAAGAGCTTCGGACTCACGTTCGCCTGCCGCATGGCCCGACTCCTATTGCTGTCCAAATCACGATCGTCCTCGGCCAGCAAATCAGGGCGAAGCTTCGAGATCCAAGGCCGTGCCTCGTTGCTGAAAAACAGCACCTTTGAAGTCAGCCCCTGCAAGACCAGCGATGGCGTGATGACGAGCGGATTGGGCGGGAAAAGCCACGGCGAAACCCAACGCTTCCACACCTGCCAGCCACACGTCAGCACAAGCAATGACGCGAGTGCGACGAGAAAAAGGCGGAGCTTTCGTGATTGGATACGCATGAAGTGGCGGCGAGGGATAACCAGTTTCCCGGCATCCGTCACGCCACACCGAGATGAATCTCCTGTTGCCATTGCGCTTCCCCTTCCCCGTTTCGGCGGCTATGCGTGCGGGCCACATGAAACTCGGCTTTATCGGATCAGGAAAAATGGCGACCGCGCTCGTTCAGGGCGTTCTCAAATCGGGCGTTTGTCTGCCTTCGGACATCGTCGTGAGCGATGCAGTGCCCGCGGCGATGCAGCAACTCGCGGCGGCGACCGGCGTGAGGCAGGCCGCAAGCAATGCGGAGGTCATCGAAACATCCGACGCGATCGTGCTCGCAGTGAAGCCGCAGGACGCCATTGCGGCCCTGCAAAAACTGCCGGGCACCGGCGGCAAGCTGCTTCTTTCCATCGTCGCCGGGCTCACGATTCCGCGCTTGGAGGAAGCGGGCGGCTCGCGGTTTCGCGTCATCCGCGCGATGCCAAACACTCCAGCGCTCGTCCTGCAAGGCGCGTCCGGATTTTCCCTCGGCAGCGCGGCGACGGGCGAGGATGCGGAGATTGCCCGCCTCGTTTTTGGGAGCGTGGGCGTCGCGGTGCAGGTAAAAGAAGAACTGCTCGATGCTGTCACCGGCCTTAGTGGGAGCGGTCCGGCTTACGTCTATATGATCATCGAAGCGATGGCCGACGGCGGCGTACTCATGGGGCTTCCGCGCGACCTCGCGATCCAGCTCGCAGCGCAGACGGTGGCGGGCTCGGCGTCGATGGTTTTGCAAACTGGGACGCATCCCGCCGCGCTGCGCGATCAAGTCACGAGCCCCGGCGGCACAACGATTGCCGGCGTCGAGCAACTCGAATCAAAAGGTCTGCGCGCTGCACTCATCGCCGCAGTCCGCGCGGCCACGGAACGTGCGCGCCAGCTCGGAAAATGAAAGCGCTGCTCGCGGCCACGATCCTTATCTGTGCGAACGGGCTCGCTGCGGAAAAGCCGGCGTTTCGGATTTCTCCGGTTCCTTACGCGTCGCCCGTCGTCACCGAACAGCGGAAGGAAGCGCAAAAGGCCCACAACGAAGCTCTGAAGCTCTTAGCCGCAGGCGACCTCAAAGAAGCCCGCACGGCTTTCCAGAAAGTGCTAAACCTTTCCCCGAACAATCCGGCAGCGCTGATCAACCTCGGCATCGTCGAGCAAAGGCTCAGCAATTTTTCCGAGTCCGAGCGCATCCTTCGCCGCGCCGTGCAGGCTTCGCCGACCAGCGGCGCGGGCTGGCTTCTGCTCGGCGTCGTGAGTCTGGAGCAGGGAAAACTCGACGCCGCATTTGCCCACTTCGCACAAGCCGCATACCTCGACGCGAACAATCCCCAAACGCACGTCTATCTCGCCGTGACCCTCGCGCGCAAAGGCTGGAACAGCGCCGCCGAAGATGAGTTCCGCCGCGCGCTGGAATTGAACGGGAATCTCGCTGACGCGCACTACAACCTCGCTGCGCTTTACCTTCAGCGTATTCCGCCCGCCATCGAACTCGCCCGCCGCCACTATCAGCGCTCGCTCGACCTCGGAGCAAAGCCCGACCCCGCGATTGCCGCACGCTTCGACGAATGACCGAAACCCCACGCATCCTGGCCATTCGCGGTGGTGCAATCGGCGACTTTATTCTCACCTTGCCGGCGCTCCGGCTGCTGCGGGAAAACTTCGCAAAATGCCGTCTGGAGATTCTCGGATATCCACACATCGCCTCGCTCGCGCTGCGGTGCGGTCCCGACGGCGATCGCCCTTACGCAGACGCAGTCCATAGCATCGAATACGGCCCGCTTGCTGGATTCTTCGCCCGCAACGGGAATCTCGATGCAGCGCTCTGCGAGATGTTCTCGGGATATCAGCAGGTCGTGAGCTGGCTCTTCGACCCGGACGGAATTTTCGAGGCGAACGTCCGCCGGGCCGGCGTGAAAAATTACCTCTCCGCATACACGAAGGTGAACAGCGAGCACCACGCCGCCGCACAGCTTGCACGCGGTCTGGAAAGCATGGCGCTTTTTCTCGATGCGCCGCCCGAAGCAACACTCCGCCCGACCGCGGAGGCGCTCGCCGAAGCCGACGCATGGCTCGCCTCCGCAGGCCTAAACCACGGGTTCACCGCCATTCATCCCGGAAGCGGAAGCCCTCGAAAGAACTGGCCGCTGGACCATTGGCACAAGCTTGCAGAACGTATCGATGGCGAGATTCTCGTCATTGGCGGCGAGGCAGACGCTGCACAACTCGGCACCTTTCGCGGCCGCAAGCTCGCGCAAAATCTCCCACTCCCGCTGCTTGCAGGCATCCTCTCGCGGTGCGGCGGATACTTCGGGCACGACACCGGAATCTCGCATCTCGCCGCCGCCGTCGGCGCAAAATCGACGCTCCTTTTTGGCCCGACGCAGGCATCCGTCTGGGCACCGCTCGGCGGACACGTTCGCGTGATCGAAGCACCGGACCTCGCCACATTACCTCCCGAAGCAGTCACAGTATGAAACTACCAGTCGCTCTCGCATTTCTCGCACTTACCGCGTGTGGTCAGGACCGCACAAAATCCGCCACGCTCGAAGTGTTGGAAATTCCCGGAAAACTCCTCGTCGGCAACCCCGGCGGCGATCCGCCCGCGCGTCGTGTCGCGCTTTACTCGCCGCAGGGCGAAGCAGCCGCAATCCCGCTCGTGCTCTATCTTCCAGGCTGGGGAGGATCGTCGGAAGACTCCATCGCTCGCGGCACGCGAGACTGGCTTTCCGAAGTCGTCGCACAACTCGCAACGCGCGGCCATCCCGTGCGAATCGCGGTCGTCGATGCACGCTCGCGCTACGGCGGAAGCCAGTATCTCGATTCGACGGCGACCGGGAACTACGCACGCTGGCTGACAGACGAAGTGATGCCCGCAATCGAAGCCCGGCACGCACTTCCGCCGGGCACAAAGTGGATCGTCGCCGGGCACTCCAGCGGTGGCTTCGGCGCGCTGCGGCTCGGTATGGGCAGGGATTTTCGCGGCATCGTCGCGCTCTCGCCGGACAGCGATCTTGGCGTCACTCACATCGGATTTGCAAGAGATCCGGCGGTACGCGCCATCACCCGCGCCGACTTGGAAGCCGCGATGGCGCCTTCTCCGCGAATGCCGCGCAACGGCACTGCGGGAATGATGCTCGGCCTCAGCGCGAACTACGTGCCGACCGGAAAGCCCCGTCAATTTGAATGGATCTACGACGAAGGCCGCTGGCGCGCGGACGTCTGGCAACGATGGCTGGATCAGGACCCGCTCACCATCGTCCAACGAAAGCCCGACGCATTCGCAGCGTCGCAGAGGATCTACCTTGATGGCGCGGAACACGACGAATTTGGCGCAAACATCGGAGCGCGCAAAATCTACGACATCCTCAAAAAACGCCCGTCTCCTGTGAGTTTTCAGGAAACACCCGGCTACCACAGCGACAATCTGGTCGGGCGCCTTGTGCGCGGCATTTTGTGGGCGCAGGGCGTCGAGGCGAAATAATCAAAATGATTGGGGTTGCCCCCTCGGGGCGGGGAGACGATAAAACGGGCCGCCGCAGGAATTGCGGCAATTTCACAGATGGTCAAAAAACTTCTTCATACACGCTACCGCGTCATCGATCTCGAAAAGACGGTCAACTTCTACCGCGAGGTCCTCGGTCTTGCCGAAGTGGACCGCAAGGTTTCTCCGCGCGGATCCAAGCTCGTCTTCCTCAAAGCTCCGGAGAGCGAGGAACTCATCGAGATTTGCGAATACCCGGCGAGCGGGCCGCTCATCATCGGGCCGGATGTCACGCACCTCGCTTTTTCCGTGGATGATATCGCTACTTTTGCCGCGCACTCCGCCTCGAAAGGCTACCCGCTTTCCGACGGACCGACGCCGACCAGCACCGGGAGCATCATCGCATTCATCGATGCGCCCGAGGGCTACGAGATCGAAATCATTCAGCGCCCTAACTAAATGGAGTTTGACTGGCTCGATGCATCTTTCGACCTTCAAAAGGTCACCCCACGGGAAATCGAAGAAACCTTCGAAGACCCGTTCAGCCTTCGTCTGCTGCCCGATGTCGAAATCGCCGGAGTGGGTCACGCGCGGTATTTCAATCTCGGCAAAACGCTCGATGGGCGCGGGATTTTCACCGTCTTTTGGAGTGATGGGAAACGCATCCGGTGCATCCTTTCCCGCGATATGACGACCGAAGAAGTCGCGTTTTACGACCGTAAGAATCAGGAACTCAGCTAGCCATGAAACTCATCACCCAATGGACCGAGATCCCGAAATTTGACAACGAAGACGACGAAGCCGTCTTCTGGGCCGACGCGCGCATCGAGCCCCGGCTGATGAACCAATCGCTGCTCAAGGCGGACAACCGCGACAGCACGACCATCACCCTGCGCTTCGACCCGCGGATGCTGGCCCGCATCAAGCGCATCGCCCGTTCGCGATACCTGAACTACCAGAGCATGATTAAGCAGTGGCTGAGCGAGCGCCTCGAACGCGAGCAGCGGGAAACGAGCGGGCAATAATTCGCACTTTTTCCAAACGAGTCTGGACACCGCACGCTGCGTTCCTTTAGGCAAGTCGGCTCTATGAAAGCCAAAGTCTTCGTGATGCCAAAGCAAAGCATTCTCGACCCGCAAGGGGTCGCCGTCCGTGACGCCATGCGTCACCATGGTCTGCCGGGAGTGAAGGCCGTCCGCGTCGGTAAAGTGATCGAACTGGAAGCGGACGGAGTGAGCGAGGCTCAACTCCACGAAATCGCCCGCGACATGCTCAGCAATCCTGTCGTCGAGGACTACACCATCCAGATCGAAGCCTGATCTTTTTCTACCCGTGAAAGCTGCCATCATCCGCTTCCCAGGCTCCAATTGCGACCAAGACTGCGAACTCGTGCTCCGGGAACAAGGCTTTCAGGCCGAGTTTGTCTGGCACAAAGATTCCAGCGCTGCGGGCTACGATCTCATCGTGCTGCCCGGCGGCTTTAGCTACGGCGACTATCTGCGCTGCGGCGCGATTGCGCGTTTTTCGCCGATTATGAAGAGCGTCGTCGAGCAGGCTGCGAAAGGCGTGCTCGTGCTCGGCATTTGCAACGGCTTCCAGATTCTTTGCGAAAGCGGATTGCTTCCCGGCGCGCTCGTTCGCAACCGCGACCTACGGTTCATCTGCGAGCACGTCAACCTCCGTGTGGAGAACACCGCGAACCCGTTTCTCTCCGCATCGAAAGTCGGCGACGTCCTGAACATCCCCATCGCCCACGGCGAAGGGAACTACGTTTGCGACGCCGCCACGCTCGCACAACTCAAGGCCGAACAGCGTATTCTTCTGCGCTATAGTGACGCCGGCGGAACCATCACCGATGCTGCGAACCCAAACGGTGCCACCGAAAACATCGCGGGAATCTGCAACGCAGCCCGGAACGTCTTCGGCCTCATGCCGCACCCCGAGCGCGCATGCGACGCGCAGCTCGGCAGCACCGATGGACGCCTCGTTTTCCAAAGCATCCTTGCGGCTTTGGGCAAAGCGAAGGCGGCCTGACCTGTCTCCATGCTGCCTACCCGCCTCAAACAAATCATCGACGTAAAGGAACGCGAGGTCGCTAAAATCCTCCCGAAAGCCGACTACCTCCGTGCGGCTGCGCTGGAGCGAAATGAGTTTCGTGGATTCGCCGCAGCACTGGATCGCGGACGCGATGAAAACGGCGATCCGCTCACGCTCGCACTTATCGCCGAAGTCAAAAAAGCGAGTCCCAGCGCCGGAGTGATCTCCGCGGATTTCGACGCCGTCGCAATCGCTGAAGCCTACGAAGCCGCCGGAGCGCACTGCATTTCCGTGCTCACGGACGAGCAATTCTTCCAAGGAAGCCTCGGATATCTCGCCCAGATCCGCCGGGCCGTGCGTCTGCCGCTGTTACGAAAGGATTTCACCATTCACGAAGCGCAAATCTGGGAGGCGAGCGTCGCAGGCGCAGACGCCATCCTGCTCATCGTTGCAGCGCTGGAGCAGCCGCAACTGGAAAAGCTCTACAAGGAAGCGCTCGCCTGCCAGCTCGATGTCCTCGTGGAAGTCCACACCCACGAAGAAATGGAACGCGCAATCGACCTCGGCGCGACGCTCATCGGGATCAACAACCGCAATTTGCACACCTTCGAAGTCGATGTCCGAGCGACCGAAGAGCTGAGCGAAGAAGCTCCGAAAGACGTTCTTCTCGTGAGTGAAAGCGGCTTGAAAACACGCAAAGACACACAGCGTGCATTCGACTGCGGCTGCAACGCCATCCTCGTCGGCGAGTCGCTCATGCGCGCCGGAATCGCGGGCATCCCCGAGCAAGTCCGGGAACTCATCGGCGTCGGGATCGTGTAAATCGCGCTATTTACGGAAGAGGAATTCCTTCGAGTTCAGGAGCGCCCATGCTGCGTCCTCAGTCGCTTTGCGACGGTCGCTTTTCGCCAGGTAGTCGGTGAATTTTGCGGACTCGGCGCTGTTCGGAGCACGGCTGAGGATGCTCCAGAAGATCGAGTCCACTGCGGCTGCGGGCTGCCGCTCGCTCCACACGGAAATGCGCGACGAGCGGGCGAGAAGATCGCGCATGACGGAGCCGGAGATGAGCTGAAATGCCTGCACGACCGTGGGCTCATTGAGTCGCTCGCAATCGGTCGCGACGAGGCGAGGAGGCTTGCCGAATGCGAGTTGGAAGAAGTCCCAGTCGGACTCCAGCGGGCGGTAGTGTTTGCGGCCGGATGGCACTTGCGCGATGCGGGTGAGTTCGGGGAAATCGGGAATCTGTAATCCGACGCCCAGGGCTTTTGCGGTGGAATCAAGGATCTGCTCCGCGCCGAGACGCTTCACGACGGCGCGCGCGGCGTTGGTTTCGTCGGCGGCGTTGGTTTCATTGGGCGCGGCGTCGAGCTGATAGGTGCGCGTCAGGAGAATGGTGCGGATGAGCCAGCGGAGGTCGTAGCCGTGGACCGCGAAGTCTTTCGCGAGCGCGTCGAGAAGCTCGGGGTGCGACGGTGGATTGCTGGCGCGGAAATCGTCGGCTGGATCGACGAAGCCGCGACCGAGAAGATTGGCCCATACGCGGTTCACCTGAATGCGGGCAAACTGCGGCGTGTGCGGGAGCCAGTCGCCAAGGGCTTGAAGCTCGTCTTTTCCCGCAGGAATCTCCGGGGCACCTCCGCCGAGGAAGCGCATGGATGCTTGCTTGCCGGTGCGCGGATTGATGACGCGCTCCTTGCTGGTGAGGTTGACGATTTGGTCGCCTTTGAATTCCTTTTTGTCGCTCTCGTCCTTGCGATCGTTTTTCACGATCTTGTAGTCCACTCGCTGAAAGACGGCGGCCCAGTCGTAGTAGTCGGCTTGGGTCCAGCGCTCGAACGGATGATTGTGGCACTGCGCGCAATTGATTTGGGAGCCGAGGAAAACGCGCGCCGTGTTTTCGGCGCGGGAGACAGGATCGCGATTTGCGCGCCACCAGTTCGTCGGCGGGTTGTCGTAAGTGCTGCCTTGGGCCGAGAGGAGTTCTCGGGCGAACTGGTCGAGCGGCTTGTTCGCGGCGATGCTCTCGCGAATCCATCCGTGGAAAAGCTTCACGCCGTTTGCGTCGAGCTGGCGCTCTTCAATGCGGAGAAGATCCGCCCATTTCAAAGTCCAGAAATCGGTGAACTCATCGCGCTTGAGCAGTCGCTCGATGAGCTGCTGTCGCTTGTCGGCGGCGGTATCGGCGACGAATGCGCGCGCGGTTTCCTCGCTCGGAATGACGCCGAGCAGGTCGAGATATACGCGGCGCACAAACGTCGCATCGCTGCACACGGCGGACGGATTCATGCGAAGGGCGCGGAGTTTTGCGAAAATGGCCGCGTCGATTGCGTTGTCGGATTCCGGGGCGCTCCAGCGGAAGTCCGGTCGTGCCGGGACGAACGCCAGTCGCACGGGACGCTGCTGCCCGAGGTAGCGCACCACGACTGTCACTTCGCCGGGCTTTACGGATTCCACGAGCCCGTCGGCGCTCACTTTGACGAGCAAGTTGCTGGGGTCGTACACGGCCAGACGCGACACATCGCGCTCGGTGCCGTCGGCAAATTTCGCCATCACGCGAATCTTCATTTCCTTGCGCGGCTCGACGATGACTTCGCTCTCCGGCGACGCGATGAGGTCCGTGGGCACGGAGACTTCCGGCGAATCCAGCGCACCCGCACGGAGCCAATCGAGGACAAGTTTTCCCTCGACGGAATCGACGCCAAAGCGCTTCCCGCCCTCGTGCGGAATCGCGGCGGTCGCCTTCAAAAAAACGAGACTTTCCGCAGGCTCAAACGCATTCACCCGCCGCCCGCCTTGCTCGCGGACCATCGCCTGCCAGTCATCCGCAGCATCCTGTCCGCGAAGAGACAGCTTGAACCCGCCCTTCCCCTGCCCGTTTCCATGACACGCGCCAAGGTTGCAGCCGGACTTGCTGAGCACCGCCATCACATCGCTCCGAAACTCCGCCGCGCAACACTGCGCGAGCTGGAGCACGAGAAAGACGAATGAAATAAAGAGCCGCCGCATGACAGGAAACTCAAGCCGCCGCATGGCGAATCCTTTGACCTGCCGCGGTCTTCCCGCCTATCAGCCGTGGCTTGGCGGTGGCGGCAAATCACGAAAGCCAAATCGAGTTACGCAGGGCGTGTGATCACCGAGGGACAAATGGTCGCCATCTCTCAGCATCATTCTGTAATCATCATTTTGAGTCCCGGCGTTTCCGTGTGAACTCCCAAAATCCCGTTCCACACAGCGTGCGGCCCGGATTTGTTTCAAAATGATTCGTTGGATGCCTTTGCTGCGATCGTCTTACAAATGAGCGAACGCTACACGGCTGCGGCCATGTCTTTGTTGTAAACGTGTTCCTCGAATTCGCGGAGGCTGGGCTTGATGAGCCGGGGCTCGCCGCATTTGCCGATGATGGCTTCTTGCGTTTTCAGGCCGTGGCCGGTGATGCAGAGAACTGCTTCGCCGTCGCGTGGGATTTTGCCGCTGTCGATGAGCTTCTTGGTACAGGCGACGGTGACGCCGCCTGCGGTTTCGGCGAAGATGCCTTCGTATTCGGCGAGCCATTTGATGCCATCGACGATTTCTTCGTCGGTGCAATCCTCCGCATTTCCGCCGGTCTGGCGCATGGCGTGGATGGCGTAGTAGCCGTCGGCTGGGGTGCCGATGGCGAGGCTCTTGGCGATGGTCTCGGGCTTTGGCACGGGTTTTACCATGTCGGTGCCGCGCTTCATCGCGTGGGAAATCGGGGCGCAGCCGGTGGCTTGCGCGCCGTACACGGAGAATGGTGCTTCATCGACGATGCCGCATTTTATGAACTCGCCGTAGGCTTTGTGGATCTTCGTGAGGAGCGAGCCGCTGGCCATCGGGGCGACGGTGTGGCGCGGGATGCGCCAGCCGAGTTGCTCCATGATTTCAAAGCCCATCGTCTTGCTGCCTTCGGCGTAATAGGGACGGAGGTTCACATTGACGAAGCCCCATCCGTATTTGCCGGCGATTTCGGAGCAGAGGCGGTTGACTTGATCATACGGGCCGTGGATGCCGATGACTTGCGTGCCGTAAACGAGGGAGCCGAGGACTTTGCCCTGCTCAAGGTCTGCGGGGATGAGGACGTAGCTTTTGAGCCCTGCGGCGGCGGCGTTTGCGGCGACGCTGTTGGCGAGGTTGCCGGTGCTGGCGCAGGCGACGGTCTTAAACCCGAGCTCGACGGCGCGGCTGAGTGCGACGCTGACGACGCGGTCTTTAAATGAGAGCGTCGGGTAGTTGACTGTGTCATTTTTGATATAAAGCGATTTGATGCCGAACGCTTTCGCGAGGCGATCGGCTTTGACGAGCGGGGTGAAGCCGACTTGCTGCCCGACGGTGGGCTCGCCGTCGATGGGGAGCAGTTCCCGATAGCGCCACATGGTCTGCGGACGGCTCTCAATCGCGGAGCGAGAGATGGACGCTTTCACGGCATCGTAATCGTAAGCGGCCTCCAGCGGGCCGAAGTCAAATTCGCAGACGTGGATCGCCTTCTTTTCGTAGAGTTTCCCACATTCGCGGCACTTGAGATTGCTAAAAAACGGTTTGTTCATCGGTAAAAATAGTCAGTTTGAACTCCCGTCGAAAGTGGCGAAGTGAAGGGACGATGATCCCTCAACTTCGCTCCCATCTTTCCCCGCCGCTTGCGCGACAAGGCTGGATTTGGCACCTGGTCCTGCGGTGAATTGAGAGTTTCCCCTCAACCACCAAAGCGGTTGCCGTGGCATCGTCGGGCCAGTAACCCTCCGCCACTCTCGATAAGAGCGAG
>JAYTMG010000620.1:0-8781 GCA_043728745.1 Verrucomicrobiaceae bacterium | reverse complement strand
CGGTGATGCCGGCGATTCCGCGAAGGAATGAGCGACGGGTGGTTCGTGGAGTGTAGATCATAGTGTGTTCTTTGGAATTGGATGCCGCCGTGGCGGCGGTGGACTTATCCGCAGGACTTTTGGAAATTAGCGAGAAAACAGTCCGTCGCCGATTATCTTCTGCCCAGCGGACTAGTGCGCTGGCACTCGTAATGGAAGGGGTTCTCGGGATTGTTCCGAGGTGATTCGTGATTTGTGATTTGTGATTTGTCGCAAGGCGTGAGGGTCGCGCCGAAACGCTTGCGACAAATCACAAATCACGAATCACGAATCACAGCAGATAGACACGGCGGCTTTCCGCACGATGACTGCTGACACCGCGCTACGGCATCGCGTTCAACTTCTCCGACTCGGCTTCCCATTCCGCGCTGAGCATCACGATTTCCGTCTGCACGCGCGTAAGTTCGCGGCTGAGGTCGCTGGCGTTTCCGCCGCTCGCGTGCGCGGCGGGGTCTTGCATCGCTTCGGTGATTTGCTGCTGTTTGACTTCGAGTCCGTTGACGCGGATTTCGAGGTCTTGGACGATTTTTTCCTGGTCGCGTTTTGCTTTTGCGAGCGCCTTGCGGGCTTCGGCTTCGGCGCGGCGGGCCTGCTTCATCTCTCGCATTCCCATTCCACTTTTGTCGGACGTTTCCTTCTCCTCGGTTGGCTGGAAATTGTGAAGCTGCTTTCCGGCGACGAGCCCGGCTTTCTCGGATGTCGCGTTCGATTTATCGAGGTAGTAATCGTAGTTGCCCGCATACGGCGTCAGCGTCCCGGCGCTGATGTGAAGGACTTGCTGCGCGAGTCGGCGGATGAAGTGGACATCATGGCTGATGAAGATGAGCGTTCCTTCGTATTGCTCCAGCGCGCCGATGAGCGCGTCGATGCTCGGGATATCGAGATGGGTCGTGGGCTCGTCCATGAGCAGCAGATTCGGAGGAGCAAGCAACAGACGGGCGAGCGCCAGCCGTGATTTCTCTCCACCGCTGAGCACTGCGACGGGCTTAAACACATCGTCGCCGCGAAAAAGGAACGAGCCGAGAATCGTGCGTGCCGTTTGTTCGCCAGGCCGATTGGCGAGGTCCTGTGCGGATTCGAGCACGGTGTGCCGCGGGTTCAGCACCTCCACGCGCTGCTGCGCGAAGTATCCGCTCACCACATTGTGCCCCATGATCGTCTCGCCATGTTGTGGCGCGAGGACTCCGGCGAGGATCTTCAGCAGTGTGCTCTTGCCCGCACCGTTGGGCCCGACGAGCACGGTGCGCTGCCCGCGCTCGGCCTCGAAATTCATCCCTTTATACACGACCAGTTCGCCGCCCTCCGGCAGCTTGTAGGCGTGGTCGATGTTCTTGAGCGTGATGACGCGATGCCCGCTGCGGGGCGGCTGCGGGAAGCGGAACTTCACCGTGGACTCGGCGTTTAGCGGAGCCTCGATGATATCCATGCGCTCGATCTGCTTCAGCTTGCTCTGCGCCTGCGAAGCCTTGCTGGCCTTGGCGCGGAAACGGTCTGCGAAATCCTGGAGCCGCCCGATTTCCCGCTGCTGATTTTCATAAGCCGCAGCGTGCTGCTGGTCGCGCGCCACTTTTTCCACGACGTAATCATCGTACGTCCCGCGGAACCGTGTCAGCCGCGCACGGGCGATTTCCACGATCCAGCCGACGAGCTCATTGAGAAAATCCCGGTCATGCGAAATCATCACAATCGCGCCCGAGTAATTGCGGAGATGCTCGCGGAACCACACGAGCGACTCGAGATCGAGATGGTTCGTCGGCTCGTCGAGCAGGAGCAAATCCGGCTCCTGTGTGAGCAGCCGCGCAAGATGCGCCCGCATGATCCAACCGCCGCTCAGCCCGCGCGCCGGGCGGGTGAAATCCCGTTCGCGAAACGCAAGGCCGGACAAAATCCGCTTCGCCCGTGCAGTCACCGCATGGCCGTTGTTCTCGGCAAACTCGCCCAGCGCTTCGTGATACTCGTTCGATTCCGTATCGCCCGCAGCCTCGCACTGGCGAATCACTTTTCGTGCATGGGTCAGTTCGGGCGAGATCGCGATGGCAAGGTCCAGGACCGTCTCATCCGCAACCGGCGCGCTCTCCTGCGGGAGATAGCCGAACGTGATTCCGCGCTCCATGCTGATGCGCCCATCGTCCGGCGAAGACTCACCGAGAATGAGCGAAAAGAGCGTCGTTTTCCCCGCACCATTGGCACCCACGAGACCGAGCCGGTCCCCACGATTTACCTGTAAAGAGACATCACGAAACAAAACGCGGCCAGCGTAGCTTTTAGAAACGGCAGAAAGAGTCAGCATTGAACAGTCTCTTGTCGCCGCGCCACGCCATGCGAAGCAAGCGCAGAACAAAATTGATGTGAAACGAGGGGGAGCGATTAAAAACCCAGGGAAAGGGACGAATCACGAGACGCAAGCGAAATGCCGGTAGCTCGATCTTGAGAAAATGCCCGATGAACCGCAGACCGGTCACTTGATCAGGAAATGTCCAAACTCAACTTTGGACAGTCGAGTTACGCCAAATTCCGTGTCATTTCACTCAATGGGCAGACTATGAACGTGGATAACTCAACTATTGGTGATTTCCACAGGGACTAGTTGTGATTATTAGCTAGACGGTGCGACGGAAAATCATTACCGCTCGCACCCGTCGATGCAACCCACCCATCACCCAGCTAGATCGGTTTTCTCCCGCAGCAAGCGTAAGTTTGCTCGCGCAGCAGGCCGCGCTTTGAAAGATGTCCGAGCGGGATTGTTGGAGCGAGGGAAACGGGGTCACGAGGGAAACGGGGTCAAGGGAAACGGGGTCACAAGGGAAACGGGGTCAGGCGATAAAAAAGAAATGAATTGCCTCATGAAGTGCCATTTGCCATTCAATTGCGATGCTTCGTAATACTCGTCCCTCCGGCCAGTCACATTCGACAAATGCCCAAAACCATTTCTTTTTTATCGCCTGACCCCGTTTCCCCCGATTCTTCGAGGTGGTGATGAAAGAATAATTTTGTGAAAAAAACAATAGTAAATTATCTGATCATTCTGATTGTATGCAGTATATTGATCTTTATCGCAGAATACTTTTGCAGATACAAAGCTCAGAACGAAGTTCCACTTTCCATCCCGCCAACTTTAGTGGAACAGCCAAATGAGACAGTCTGGACATCCCCGCGCGCGATTAGCGTGAGCGTCTCCTCCGAAAATAGCGACCGTCCGAAAAAACGCGAATGGCGAATTCCGTTTCTTCCTATAGGTAATTATGATTCACGACGGACGGTTTGCGCAGTAATAGCAAGAGGACAAACCCAGAAATGGGGTTTTGACTACGTGTATAGAAACGGGCGTGTGATAGGCGCAGAATTTCGCAAGAATCAAAGTGTACAGCTTCTCGGTTCAAACGAACGTTTAGAGGGTAAATATATGCGAACCCATGAAAAAATCGTCCAAGTTCCAGATATAGATGTAGCAGATAGAATCCCAAATATCATTGAGTCGCTATTCAGCGAAGTTCATCCAGACGACGTGGAGCAAATTACAATTTGGTCTGTAATTCTACAGGGTATTGATGATGATGTCAAAGGAGCAGAGCCTAGGCACATTATTATCGCAAATGTCTTCGCTAAAGACGCACTCCCCGAGTCGCCAAACTTACCATCGGCCGCCATGGCGCGCTACTCATTTAAGAGCAATGGAGAATTGGAGAGTATCGACAATACGATCATTCCATCCCCCGAATGGCACGCCCCAAAGTGAGGGAAATGGGGTCAAGGGAAATGGGGTCAGGCGAACAAAAGGAAATAAATTGCGAACGACACTCATTTCCATTTCTTTTTTATCGCCTGACCCCATTTCCCATGACTGACCCCATTTCCCATGACCCCATTTCCCATGACCCCATTTTCCACATATCCTTCTAGTCCTAATCAAGAACGGGAACTTGTCATGGTGCGAAATTTGATGTTCGGCCAAGGGTTTGGGATAGATCGTGAGGGTTTTAATGCGATTACTGATTCCAAGCGTTTATCAAAAAAACAAATTGAGCGAATCTTAAAGAATCCTCACTGCAAACTATGAATCGCCGACTATTCTGCCTTTTAATCACCGTTCTAGTATTGCGCGCAATTAGTGCGGTTGCGCAGCTTCCGGATTCAGTCGAGGGGAAGATCGACGCGTTGGCGCGCAGTTTCAGTGTAAATGCGCTGAATCAAGAATATTTCCTTCAGATGGAGCCCGAAGTTGTTCCCGTCGTCACCAAGAAACTCATCGAGAGTCTTGGGCTACCTGTTTCTCCGGACGCTTCACGTGTGGACAAATTGATGGACTTATCGCGTGAGGAACGAACTTTTTGCGAACACCAAATGGGTCTGATATCAATGGAAAAACTTGCTCTAA
The DNA here is from genome assembly GCA_043728745.1 of Verrucomicrobiaceae bacterium. Taxonomy (GTDB): domain Bacteria; phylum Verrucomicrobiota; class Verrucomicrobiia; order Chthoniobacterales; family Chthoniobacteraceae; genus SXWH01. The sequence goes on along the minus strand of JAYTMG010000620.1, from coordinate 4,367 downwards.
CGAAGATGCCGCTAAATCCCGCAGTAAGAAATGCATCGATCGGAGCGCTCGTTGCGTCTCTCAAGTCACCATACTTTATTTCGAGAGATTTTGGAATGTCCGCACTAGCAGAGGGTCTTGGGCGCGATGCAATAGATCTTCTATTGCCAAGCCTTGGGGATTCCAAAGATTACAATGCCGCTTATGCAATTGGGTACCTCGAACAAATTGGCGATGCGGAAACTGCGACCAAGATTGGAAAGTTTTTGGACGCCAGGCGGGAGGGGTTGACTGCAACGCAGATCAGTAACGACTTGCGGTTCGCATACGGCACGAGCGCCATTGAACGGATGAGAAAAAAAACTTCCTCCCCCGGCACACTTCCATCCCGAAACGAGAACCCTAATAAAACACCGGCCCTCTCAGTTCCTCCACTGCCGCAACCAAAACAGTGGAGGCCAACACCTTCCGTTAACACACCGAAGGCTGAACAACCGAAGAACCACGCGCGGTCGTTCGGACTGTGGGCGTTAGTGTTTGCCATCGCGCTGGTGGCCTTGTGGATGGCGTGGCGAACGATCTCGAAATCTCGCCAAGGCGGTGGCAGGCGATAATAAACCACACTCAAAGTAGAAAGGCGATCAGATAAAAGGGACGAAGAGAGAGGCGTCAACCCATCGTCGCGCCGCGCGGTTCAAAATGTAGCTTCGCTTCGCTTTAGCGCAGTTGACAGTCGTCGGGGCTTTGTTTCGTCTCTGGATTGCCGTTCCGGGTGAAGCTTGTGAAATTTTTCACAAAGTCCTTGCATCGGGTCCCCATTTTTCCCAAAGTGCCGTCCGTTTCGACAAAAAGTGACTGACTTTTTCCACCTTATCTACTGACCGATGCCGCAGATTTTCCAGCGCGGGGCGAACCTCGTTCCGCTTAAAATTCTCCTTGTGATTGGGGCTTTTGCCACAGCCGCAGCGGGGTCCGTGTGGTATTATTTCACGCCGAAATATACGAAAATCGGCTATCAACCCGCCCAGCCGATTCCTTTCTCCCACAAGATCCATTCAGGTCAGCTCGGAATTGATTGCCGGGTCTGCCACAGCTTCGTGGAGACTGCGGCGCATTCGAATTTGCCGTCGTCGCAAGTGTGCATGAGTTGCCACTCGCAGGTGCAGAAGGACAACCCGAAGCTCGAACCTTTGCGTCAGGCTTGGGCCAGCGGCAAGGGTGTGCCTTGGGTGCAGATTCACAAGACGCCTGACTACGCGTATTTTAACCACGCCGTTCACATCAATCGCGGCGTGTCGTGCGTGACGTGCCACGGTCGCGTGGACCAGATGGACGTCGTCTATCAGGCGAAGTCGCTGACGATGGAATTCTGTGTTGATTGCCATCGCAAACCCGAGGGCGAGCTGCGGCCGCTCGATAAGGTCACGGACCTCGGCTGGAAGGCCCCGACGGATGCGACGGAACTCGCAGCGTTGCTCGGCAAGAAGCCGGCGGATTTGAAACTAAAGGCGGGCACAAAGCTGACGCCGGCAAATGCCCAGGACATCATGGGAACACACTTCAGAGATCTGCGCGGGGTGCATCCGCCAGACAGCAATTGCGCTGGCTGCCACCGCTAACCGACCCTGACTAATGAGCAAAAGAGTTTTCGAACATCCGCAGGAAGAAGCCAATGGGCCGCAGTATTGGCGCAGCTTTGGGCAACTCGCCCAGACGCCAGAATTCAAGGAATGGCAGGCACGAGAGTTCCAGCCCGGCTCGCATGAGCTGAATTCCGAAGTGGGCCGCCGTGGCTTCATGAAATATATGGCGGCAAGTGCCGCGCTCGCCGGTCTGTCGTTGAGCGCGTGCCGCCGCGAGGAGAAGACGCTGGTGCCTTTCGCCCAGAGTTCCGAGTGGAGCGTCCCTGGAAAGCCGATTTTTTACGCAACATCGCGTCCTCATCGTCGCGGTGCGATTCCGCTGGTGGCGACGACGCATGATGGCCGTCCGACGAAGGTCGATGGAAATCCCGGTCACGCCGCGAGCAAGGGTGCGACGGATACCCAGACTCAGGCTTCGCTGCTGGATCTTTACGATCCGGATCGTTCGCGCCTTTTCCAGCACGCCGGCAAGGAGTCGAGCGAGGCGGAATTCACGAAATGGCTGGCCGACGTGATCGCGAAGGCCGGGGACGGGGAGGGGATTGCGTTCCTGAGCGAGCATTTCACTTCGCCGACCTACGGGCGCCTTCAAAAAGCGGTCGCTTCAAAGCTGCCAAAGGCAATGTGGGTGACATATGAGCCGCTGGGCGGTTCGGAGTCTTCAGCCGCGAGCAATGCGGTTTTCGGTGAAGGGTTCCGGGCAGTGTCGCAGATTGACAAGGCGGACGTGATTTTGTCGCTCGATTGCGATTTCCTTGGGTTTGACGAAGGGCGTCTCGAAGGCATCCGTGCTTTCTCCGCGCGTCGCAAGCCGGAGCAGAAAATGAACCGGCTTTACGTCGTCGAGAATCGTTACACGACGACCGGCGGAATGGCGGATCATCGTCTGCGCTCGCAGGCCGGCAAGGTCGGCGCGGTGGCGGCTGCTTTCGCGAAAGCGATTGCTACGGCTACGAATGATGCAGGTTTGAACGCTGTCGTTGGCAAGTTCGCAGCATCGACGCTCTCCGAGCAATCGGCGACGTGGGTTGCGGAAGCCGCGAAGGATTTGGTCGCGCAAAAGGGCAAGGCGCTCGTGCTCGTTGGCTATCGCCAGCCCGCAGCGGTGCAGGCGCTCGGTCACGCGATCAATGCAGCGCTCGGCGCGCTGGGTGAAACGGTCATCGGACGCAAGACGCACGGCCACGGCGGTGGCGCGACGATCAAGGATTTGGCAGTGAAGCTGGGCTTGGAGACGGCGGAGCAGAAGAAGGCTCGCGTCGATAAGCTGGTAGAGGAAAACGCAGTCCGAAAAGCGAAGCATCAGGAGCTTTTGGCGGTCCCGTCGCACGGTCCGAGCGCGATCAAGACGCTGTTCATTTTAGGCGGCAATCCGGCTTATAACGCACCGGCGGATTTGAAGTTTGGCGAGTTGCTCGCGGGAACGGAAGTGGTCCGCCACGGATACTACGAAGACGAGACGACCTACTCGATCCAGGAAGACGAGGGCGGCGAAGTAGTGAAGCGCAATTTTGTGAAATGGCATGTCCCTGCCGCGCATTACCTCGAAGCGTGGGGCGATGGAACGGCTTCCGACGGAAGTTATCTGTCCCAGCAGCCGATGATCCTGCCGCTCTTCGGTGGATGGTCGGAAATTCAGCTCCTTAATTTCATCGCGACCGGCAAAAAGGCGGACGGCATCGAACTGGTTCAGGAGACATTCAATGGTGTCGCGCGCGGCATCGATGCAGTCTCGTGGGCGAAGTTCCTTCACGACGGATTCCTGCCGAACCCTTCTGCAAAAGAACCGCTCGCATTCAATGCCGATGGCGCGCAGAAGCTGGCCGAGGGATACAAAGTTTCGGATGCTGAATTTGAGGTCGTATTCACTCCATGCGCAAAGGTGGACGACGGACGCTTTGCCAACAACGCGTGGATTCAGGAACTCCCCGATCCAATCACCAAAATCACTTGGGACAACGCCGCGATCATCAGCCCCGCGACTGCCGAAAAACTCGGACTCCTCGCGAAGTTGGGCGACGGACGGATGGATTTCGACAACGGCACTTTCCTGTCCATCGAAGCCAATGGCGTCGTTCTGGAAATCCCGGCCGTCATCATTCCGGGCACGGCGGATGGAAGCATCACGATTGCGCTCGGATATGGCCGCGGAAGCGAAGGTCGCGTCGGCGGTCGGCGCGGAAACTACATGTCCCACGGCGGATGGTTTTCGAACAAAGGCGCGGTCGGCTTCAACGCCTACACGCTCCGCACGGTTGCGAATCATTACGTCGCCACGGCGAGCGTGAAGAAAACCAGCCGCGCGGTTTACAAACTGGCGGTCACGCAGGAACACGGCGCGCTCGAAGGACGCGGACCTGACGTTTACCGCGAGAGCATCGACCCGAAATTCAACGCTCGCGACAAGGATTGGCTCCATAAGGTCAACGCGATGGATTCGCATGCCGAGAAGGTCGATAAGCAGGGTTACCCAGAGCCTCAAAGTGCATATCCGCACCCGCCGCTGAACGACAAAAATCATCAGTGGGCAATGGCTGTGGACCTTTCGGTCTGCACCGGTTGCTCGGCCTGTATGATTGCCTGCCAAAGCGAGAACAACATTCCTGTTGTCGGCAAAGAGCAGGTCATCGAAGGCCGCGAACTCCACTGGATTCGTATGGATCGCTACTTCGCGACGCCGATGAACTCGCGGAAAGACAAGTCGTTTAACCTCGGCGAAGCGCGCATGGTGATGCAGCCGATGCC
>JAYTMG010000619.1:0-2642 GCA_043728745.1 Verrucomicrobiaceae bacterium | reverse complement strand
AAGCCGTCTGGCGGTGGTCGGTGGTCCATGGTCTCAAATGAACTGCCGTCGCCGAGGACGGTGCGTCAACTTGAATCCGCATATTCTGCCGGGGCTTGTCATACCCGATGATGTCGCAAGGTCCTCTTGTTCGGATTCGTCGAACTCGCGACGCACTTTGCCATCGAGCCCGATGGGCGCGGGGCTCTCTACTTTCCCCAACGGACGCGAGTCCCTCGCAGGACCTTCGACGCAGTGGGCGAGCACGGGGCTGTCATCGCCGTTCTCCTACCGCCGGCTAATTTCCGGCTGTCCCTCGGGATAAGAATAGCCGCTTTTCGCTTAAATCAGCGCTTGCGAACCTTCCCCCGAATGCGTTCAGAAAAATTACGTGCTGTAGCCGAGGCGAGTCCGCCACTTCTGCGGGTCTTGGGAGCAATGAAAGACCGAGTAAACGACGATAGCACCAATTGTCGATTCGTAGAAAATCTCGTAAGGAAAGCGACGCACAAGAGCATGGCGGAATTCGTCCACAGCGGCGGGATAGAGATGCGGATGCCGCTGGATGGAGAGGACGCACGCCTCGACACAACGCAGGAAATCCTCACCGAGTCCTGGCTCGCGGCCCTCATACCAGTCGTAGGACTCTGCAATGTCGTCGTCGGCCTCTTCGGTGTAGATGACATGCTCAATCATGCTGCGCTCGCGCCCGCTGCTTGACTTGCTCCCAAGTGCGTCCGGAAGCTGGGTGCAACAAATACCGCTCTTTTCTGCGGCGAAGTTCGTCGCGCTTCCAATCCATTACGGGCGATGGCGCGTCCTCATTTGCGATACTGTCCCATAGGTCTTCGACAAGCTGGAGACGTTCGGCCCGTCCGAGTTTGAAAAGCGGTGCAAATTCCGTGTTCATGAGTGCGAGATACCGGCTTTTTTGGCAGGATGCAACAGTGAACGCGACCCCAAGCGTAGTGACGACGGAGGGTGGCGCGGTAGCTGCGGGGTGGCGCGAGGCGAAAGCGACGGAGGCCAGCTATTCCGCCGCGATGCAGTAAAGAAAGCGCTCGCCGCGGAGGATGAGCTCGCGATCGACGAGGGCTGGGGAGGCGCTGAAGGAGTCTTCGAGTTGATTCACCGCGATCGTCGCGTTTTGCGGATCGTGGTTGAGGACTACGGTCCTGCCGTCGCGCGCAGTGACGTATATGCGGCCCGCTGCGCCGACGGGGGAAGAAAAGATGTGGTCGCGGATTCCGTCGAGGCGGAGCGGTTCGCCGCGGGATTGGCCGGTCATCGGGTCGAGGCGCACGAGGATGTTTTGGTTGTGCCGGAGGTGGTAGAGCGTGTCGCCGTAAAGCAGCGGCGATGAGACGTAGGGCGTCATGCGATTGAGCGTCCAGACGACGTGCTCGGTGCCGGTGATGTCGCCTTTTGCCCCGGCCAAGCGGATGCCGAGCATCGCTTGCCGGTAGTAGCTGTTCCCGGCGATGAGGATGCCGCGGAGGTGGACGGGCGATGAGACGACATTGTCCGTGAGACCCTCGCATTCCCAAATCAGCCCGCCAGTGGCGAGATCGTAGCCGCGAATGCGTTTCGTCGCGGCGACGATCACCTGCGGCTTGCCTTCGACATCGACGACGAGCGGGGTGGACCAGGAGGTTTTCTCGTCGCGTTTCACTTTCCAAAGTTCGCGGCCGGTTCGCTTGTCGAACGCGTAGAGGAACGAGTCGCCTTCGTTGTCCCAATTCACCACGAGCGAATCGCCGCGGATGACGGGCGAACTTCCTTCGCCGTGCGAGTGCAGAGTTTGCATTTTGCCGAGGTCTTTCTGCCACTTCAGTGCGCCATCGAGGTCCATGCAGTAAAGGCCGCGCGAGCCGAAGAAGGCGTAGAGCAGCTCGCCATCGGTGACTGGCGAATTCGACGCCTGGCTGCCGGTATTGTGCCCGCCTTCGTGCGGCCACTCTTCGCGCACGACCTTCTTCCAAATGACACGGCCATCGCTCCGCGCCACTGCGATGACCATGTATTGGTGGCGGTGTGTCACCGGCACGCTGTCATGGACACCGGGAGCGGAATCCAGCACGGGCGTCTGCGCCTCGCCGATCGGAGCCGCAGCGAGGAGAAAAATACGGTCCCCGAAAACGATGGGCGATGAGTGTCCCTTGCCGGGAAGCTCAATTTTCCAGCGGATATTCTTTTTCTCGCCCCACTCGACGGGCGGATTGGCTTTCGGTGCCACGCCATTTGCCAGCGGTCCGCGCCACTGATGCCAGGATCGCATTCCTTCCACGCCGCCCGCTTCGTCCGCCCGAACCGGCAACGCGAGTAGGAAAAATAACGCGGAAAGGAAAAATGGCGGCTTCACGAGTTCAGAGTATCCGAGTCGGCAACGAGAGTGTCAACCGCCCCATATCCGATGCCATGTGAAAGCTCGCGGAACGCATCGAAACAAGGAACCGATGCGAGCCGTCGCAGGGGCGCGAACCAAATGCGAAAAAGGCAGCGGCTATTTTCTGAAGCGAAATAGTGCGGGCGGGAGAAGATCAAAAAGAAAGCCTGTCCGACAGTGTCAGACAGGCTTTCGAAATTGGTTGCGGGAGTAGGATTTGAACCTACGACCTTCAGGTTATGAGCCTGACGAGCTACCGGGCTGCTCCATCCCGCGA
>JAYTMG010000618.1:0-6044 GCA_043728745.1 Verrucomicrobiaceae bacterium | reverse complement strand
CCATCATTCTGTGCCCATCATTTTGTTTCCATGTAACGCCAGAATTCACAAAATGATGGTTACAAAATGATAGAGTGATGGTTTCCCCTCGCTGTCCTCAGTCGGATCATAGGGAATACTCCCCGAGTAACAAAGCAGAGTTAAAAGTGGAATCGAGTCAGGGCGATGGTCACGAGTGGAAATATCGATTGATGAATGGCGAATGTTGATTGTTGAAGTGTCGGATGGTGACGCGGCTCGCGAGAGGCGGAAAACTTCAACAATCAACAATCGGAGTTCATCAATCAGCAATCCGCCGGATGAGTATTACAATTCCACTTTTAATCTCACCCGCCGTGGGGGACGCTCGAAAATATTCCTCGGTTCGATCATCGTCGCAGCGCTTTTTTGCGGCTTCATGCGCAGGCAATAAAAATGCGACGTTGGAAGATGGATTGAATTTATTTCAGAAAACCCCGTCTCGATATTCCGTTGCGCAGCTATTCGTTTACAGCAGTCGATTTCGCAAGAAGTCGGCTCCCGGTCGAAAGCCGGCAACAAACAAACAAACAAACAAATACACGCATGAAAAAAATCCTGACAAGCATCGTAGCCATCACCGCCAGCGCCTTCATGGCAACCGCCGCAGATGAAGCAAAGCCCGCCGAAGCCAAACCCGCCGCTCCCGCAGAAGGCGGCAAAAAAGGCGAGCGCAAGCGCCCGCAGGCCAATCCAGAAGAGATGATCAAGAAGCTCGACTCGAACAACGACGGCTCCATCTCGCTCGACGAGTTCAAGGCCGGCCCAATGGGCAAGAAAGACCCGGCTAAAGCGGAAGAAATCTTCAAGAAGAAAGACAAGGACAGCGACGGAAAGCTGACGAAGGAAGAGTTCGTCGGTGGTCGCAAGAACAAGTAAGCGCGACCTTACTCACACGATTTAGCGAACGCCGCTCTCTTACCGGGAGCGGCGTTTTGCGTTTGAGCGGGAACCTACCGCTGCAACACGGTGGGGCGGTGGAAGGTCTCGCTCTGCTGCGGGTGGTCGAGCGTGTAGTGCAGCCCTCGGCTTTCTTTGCGCAGGAGTGCGCTGTCCACGATGATCGACGCGACGGTGACGAGGTTGCGAAGTTCCAGAAGGTCCGTCGTGATTTTGAAATCCCAGTAAAACTCATCCACTTCTCCTGCGAGTCGCTGGAGCCGCGTGGATGCGCGCTGGAGGCGTTTGTCCGTCCGCACGATGCCGACGTAATCCCACATCAACCGCCGGATTTCGTCCCAGTTGTGATAGATGACAACCAGCTCGTCCACGTCGTTCGCCCGTCCGCTTTTCCATGTGGGCAGCGTCGGGATGTGTGGCTCGGTTGGCGGCTCCCAAGTGGCTAGGGCCGTAGCCGCGCGGTGTGCGAGCACGACGGCTTCCAGTAGGCTGTTGCTGGCGAGGCGATTCGCGCCGTGCAGGCCCGTACAGGCGACTTCGCCGATGGCGTAGAGCCCGCGGAGACTCGTCGCGCCGTGGTCGTCCGTCTGCACGCCGCCGCATTGATAATGCGCTGCTGGCACGACTGGGATCGGCACTTTGGTAATGTCGATGCCGAGCCCGAGGCAGCGCTCGTAAATCGTCGGGAAATGCGACCGGATAAACTCCGGTCCGCGATGGGTGATGTCCACATACACGCACGCCGCGCCCGTCCGCTTCATCTCCGCATCGATCGCCCGCGCCACGATGTCGCGAGGAGCGAGCGCGCCGCGTGCATCGTAGCGCGGCATGAACTCCACGCCGTCGCGGTCGATGAGCTTGCCGCCCTCGCCGCGGATTGCCTCGGTGATCAAAAAATTCCGCTCGCTCGGGTGGAAAAGACACGTCGGGTGAAACTGGATAAACTCCATGTTCGCCACCTTCGCCCCCGCGCGCCAGGCCATTGCCACGCCGTCTCCCGTCGCGATGTTTGGGTTCGTCGTATAAAGATACACCTTCCCGCAACCGCCCGTCGCAAGCACCACTCGGTCCGTCCGCAACGTCAGCACCGCTCCCGTTTTTTCACACAACACATACAGGCCGAGCACGCGATCCGGCACCACGCCCAGCCCCAGCTTGCGGTGCGTGATGAGGTCCACTGCCATGTGATTTTCTAGGAGCGTGATTCGACCTTCCGCCGCCACTGCATCGAGCAGCGCGCGCTCGATCTCGCGGCCCGTCGCGTCTCGTGCATGAAGGATGCGGCGCGCGCTGTGCCCGCCCTCGCGTGTGAGGTCCGGCTGCCCGTCTGCATGGCGATCAAATTCCACGCCGATTTCCATCAGCTCTCGAATCCGCTCCGGCCCATCCGCCACGATACTCCGCACCACTGCTTCGTCGCACAAGTCCGCCCCGGCGATGAGCGTGTCTTTTACATGTGCGTCGAACGAATCCGTCTGATCCGTGACCGATGCGATCCCGCCTTGGGCCCATGCCGTGTTGCTGTTCGCTTTTTCTTTTTTCGTGACGATGGCGACGGTGCCGTGGCGGGCAGCCTTGAGTGCGAAGCTGAGGCCGGCGATTCCGCTGCCGACGATGACGTAGTCAAAATTTTGCATCAAGAAGGGCTACGCAGCGCTGAATGCTTGTGTCGCAGGGGCTCCGCCGGTTTTTTTCACGGCGGGATCGTTGGCTGCGAGATGCGTGAGTGCGTGGAAGACTTCCTCGGGATCTGCCTTGAGCGTAGTGGCGATTTGCTCAGCGGTTTGCGCGGCGGCGCTGAGTGTTTTGCGGACGGCAAGCTGTGTGGCGAGGACGGAAGCGGCTGCTTTTTTGCCAGCCTCGACGCCGGGCTGGTGGTAGGCGTTGATGTTCACGAGGACGCCGTAGAAGCCGACGGCCCGATCATACAGGGCGATGAGGGCACCGATCATCCGCGGGCTGACTTCCGGGATGCTGATCGTCAGATTGTCGCGACCCGCCTCATAAAGCGCGGTGCGGGTGCCGCGCAGAAAGCCTTGCAAGAAGTCGCCCGTCGCGACGCCGGGCTCGACTTCGATGCCGCGAGTGCTGCGAGATTTGCGGACTTCGATGAGAGTCGCGAAGAAGTTGTTCACGCCGTCGCGGAGCTGTTGGACATAAGCGTGCTGGTCGGTGGAGCCTTTGTTTCCGTAAACGGCGATGCCTTGTTCCGCGACGTTGCCATCGAGGTCGAGCCGCTTGCCGAGGCTCTCCATCACGAGCTGCTGGAGGTATTTCGAGAAGAGAGTGAGGCGGTCTTTGTATGGCAAAATGACCATGTCCTTTTTGCCTTTGCCGTCGCCAGCGAAGTGCCACATGAGAGCCAGCATCATGGCTGGGTTTTTCGTGGTGACGGCGGTGCGCGTCCAGTCATCCATCTCAGCGGCTCCTTGCAGAATCTCCCCCACGTCGAGGCCCTGGAGCGCAAGCGGAACAAGGCCGACAGCACTCATCACACTCGTGCGTCCGCCGACCCAATCCCACATCGGGAAGCGCTTCAGCCAGCCGTTTTTTGTCGCGTATTGATCGAGCTGCGAACCGACACCCGTGACTGCTACGGCGTGGCTTGGAAAATCGACGCCCGCTTTCCGAAATGCAGCCTCGGCTTCCAGCATACCGTTGCGCGTTTCAGCGGTCCCTCCGCTTTTTGAAATGACGATGCAGAGCGTGTGGTCGAGCCGATGCGAGAGGGTCTGGAGCGTGCGGTCCATTCCGTCCGGATCGGTGTTGTCGAAAAAATAAAGGCGCATCTTATCTTCGCCAGTCCCGAGTGCATCCGCGACAAACTGAGGCCCGAGCGCGGACCCGCCGATGCCGATGACGAGGACATCGGAGAAGCGGTCGCCCTTGTGAGTGGCGAGCGCGAATTCTTTGATCGAGGCGTAGCACGTCACGATTTCCTCGCGCAGCGCCTGAGTCGGCGCAAGCTCCGGGGCGCGGAGCCAGTAATGGCCGACCATGCGACCTTCATCCGGGTTTGCGACTGCACCACCTTCCAGCGCTTTCATCGCGTCGAGAGCCTTCTGCGCAAGCGGCTCCATCGAAGCCAGCCATTCATCGCTGAAGCGGACGCGGCTCACATCGAGCGAGAGCCCGAGTTCATCGTTGGAGAGGTGATATTTTTGAAAGCGATCCCAGAGCGTGTTCATAAGAGTGCTAGAAAAGCGGGCGGGGCAGGGGATGTCGAGTTTCACAGTCTTTCCCCGCAATTATTCAGATCGAAGCCGGACGCAAAATCGTCTGAACGTAAACTCCGGGCTAGGTGTGATAAATTCCAAGCCGCCAGTAGCGGGGCCGTCTCGGCCCCGAGCCCTCTAAGACAATTTGTAAATCGCTGGATTCACCGCCCACGGGCGTGACCGCAGCGTGATGTAAATCGGAGCGGGGATTTCCTAATCCCCGTCCTGCCACGCGCGCAGCGCCCAATCTGGTTCGCAGAGCTCGGCGAGGCACACGGTTCTCTATTTGCGCGCTGCGCGCTACAAGGGGACGGGGATTAGGAAATCCCCGCTCCGGGGGAGCTTTCAGCTTTCAACCGGGACTGCTGTCCTGAATCACGCAGCGGTCACATCCCGCCCACGCCCACCGCCCACTCCTCAAAGACTATGGTATCAACCCCAACCTCCGCGCCTCGTTCACCGCCTCCATCGAGCGATGCACCCCGAACTTCGCAAGAATCGCCCCCCGTTGCTTCTCCACCGGGTCAGGGAAAGGGGGGCAGGCGACAAAAAAGAAAGGGAAAGGGGGGCAGGCGACAAAAAAGAAATGAATTGCCTCATAAATTGCCGTTCGTTATTCGTTTCTAATGATTCGCACTACTCGCCTCCTACTGCCTTTCCCGTCGACAAATGCCCAAGTCCATTTCTTTTTTATCGCCTGACCCCGTTTCCCCGGCAAATCCCGCTCGCCCCCGCCCGGTCGCCCTCGGCAAAACTCGCCGCCATGATCGCGGAAGAGAGCGCCATCATCCGCGTCTGCGCGGTATTCGCAAAAGCGGGAGTGAAAAGAAATGGATCGCTGGGCGGACGGGTGACGTTAAGGTTCACCGCGAGTTGCAGGGTTTCGAGGGCTTCGAGTGCGCGTTTTGAGCTCATATTAGTAAGTAGGTGGAATGTTTTGTTGTTTGTGGAGTTTGTAGAGAGACCAGACGTGCGCCCGTAGTTGAGCGACTGCCCGGATACGAAGAGCATTATACTCCACAAGTTTGCAGTTGGCAACTCGGCTTTATGAAAAGGCTGTTAGCAGCCGACTGCCAGCCTCCCGCACACGTCCGCAAATTGCCAGCAGACAACTGCCAGCCTCTCGCGTACGTCCGCAAACCGCCAGCAGCCAACTGCCAGACTCCCATGCACGTCCACAAACTACCAGCAGCTAACTGCCAGCCTTCTGCACACGTCCGCAAACCGTCAGCAGCCAACTGCCAGCCTCCCGCGCACGTCCGCAAATGGCTGGCAGTCGGCTGCCTGAACCTGTTGGACGGTAGAAATTAGCAAAAAGAGCCAGTTTCACCGGTAGTGAAGCGCGGAGCGCCCTGGAGTGCTATCCCGACCTGTCGGGACTGGCGATGAGTCTTTTGGGGTGCCTCAAGCAGAGCGACCGTCGTGAGTGCGAAGCGTTTTGCGTCGAAATGTTGAACAGCGTCCGTCCTACTCACCGCCAGCAGGCTGGCTTGCAAAAGCGGCAGCAGGCTGCACGCAGTCCAAGGGCTTCGCCGCTGACTTGCTGCGGTCACCGTCTTTTCTCTCACGGTATTACGAAGTCCGGATGCCAGAGGCGCGCAAGGCGTCGCCTGCGAAAGTAGTCAGCGGCTTTAGCCGAAATCCCGTCGTGCTTCCGGTGCGGGAACGCTTCGCAGAAAGCCGCCATGAGTGAACTTCCATGCGCCCTCTGCTGGACGCGTCGCTATCCCGACCTGTCGGGACTCCTGAGTAACACATTGCAAAGTATTGAAGAATGAAGCGTTGCGATTGCGAAAAATCGTGTGCGGGGTAGGGCGGGTATTCTACCCGCCGTGCCGCGTATTCTACGCGGCACGCCTGAAGTAGAATACGGGTCGTTCGCGAGAGGAACGTCCGTCCTAAGCTGTA
>JAYTMG010000617.1:0-7972 GCA_043728745.1 Verrucomicrobiaceae bacterium | reverse complement strand
TTGTCATACAGCGGGCTGCCTTCGTCAATCGACGCGACCAAGATTTGGCTCAGCGCAAACGTCATCTTTTGGCGGAGCTGATCATTTGCGGTGACCGCGCTTTTCCACCACGAATTATACATCAAGCTGCTGACGTAAGTCGGCCCTTCCGTGTCCGTGCGGTTGCGGTTTTCATACACGTACGGGTAAGTCAGCGTGACGGGTTTTGCGAACTCCGCATCGATCCAGCCTTCGTAGCCGAGGCTCTGCACCGAAGCGATGTCCGTTGGGCTCGCGCCAAAAGTTGCCTGCGTCAAAAAGCGCGAAGCCGCTGCTGCATCCGTAGAATCATTCGAGAACGATGGCGGCGCTGGCGGTGCGGTGAACGTCTGCGAACCCGCCGCAAGACGGAAGTAACCTTTGATTTCACCCGCCGGATAATTGGCCGTGTGGATATTAATATAGCAGTCGCCATTTTCGATCAGCTTCACGATGTCCGCCGCGTCGCTGTCGTTGTCGCCATCTTTGTCCGTGATTCCCGCGACTGGCACGATGTCCCAAGTAAACGCACCGTCCGGCCCCGGTTGGAAATCGTCGATATCATAGACAATCAGCCCGCCATCCGCGCCGCTGTGGAGATGCCGACCCGTGATGCCCGTCGTGAGATTTCCGTAGTCGAAGAACAATTTCGCCTGCGTGCGATCCGCGCTCATGATGACTGTGCCCGAGCCATAGCCGCCCGTCACCGCGCCACCCTGCGCCGTCATCGTCGTCGTATAAAGAGTGCTCTCACCGCTGATTGGCGCGGCTGGCGTATATTGCGTGAGCACATAGCCCGGAACAACCTCGCTCGGAGCCGCCGTGGATTGACCCGGCTTTGCCCAACCAACGGCCACGAAATCATCGCCCGCATCCTCTTTATGCAGCACCTCGAAGTAATACTGACGGCCCGCAACGAGATACAGCAGCTCCGATTTTGCCGCCGTGCTCCAGTCCGGCGCGGCTGTCGAAGGAGCGGTCAACTCCGCACGATTCCAAGCATTCACCGGCTCCGTGTCATCCGAAATAAAGAGCTGCGCCGCGTGGTCCGCTGCGAGCCAGAAAGTGTAAGTGCCCGTCGCCGGAGCCGAGATATAACCGCGAATGCGAGCGCCGTAGCTGTCGCCGTCATTCGTCGGCCCTTGCAGCACATTGAGCGTCGTCGTGCTCGCCGGTGTCGTGCCGGTCGGGATGGACGCAACCGTAGTCCCAGCGACGTTCCATTTTTCACGCGAAACCCCGCCGCCCGCCTGAAGAATCTCCAGTTCCAAAACCGCCGAGCCCGAGCCCGCAGCGTTTGTCGCCGTCAACACGACCTGCCAAATTCCCGTCTGAGTCGGCGAACCGGAAATCAACCCCGTGCCCGAATTGATGCTCAGTCCTGGAGGCAAATTCGAAGCCCCGTAACTCGTCGGCGTAGCACTCGCCGTGATCTGATAATTGAAAGTCGGCCCGCCAATAAACGTCAGCATCTCCAGCCCGCTCGTGATTTGCGGCGGCATATTTGGGAAAAGACGATTTTGCGGAACCACGTGCATCCCCACCAAACTCGTCGCCGGGTCCAACTCATTCGCACTCTGCCAGCGCAAATGCGCCCGGCCCGAGCCGCCGTCCTGATAATGCTCCACGATGATCGGATACCGCCGACCCGCCTCCAGCGAAATCACGCCCTGACAAGTCGGGTCCGTCGAACTGTTTTTCACCACCGTGACCGGCGGCCAGTTGTTAATGACGAGCTGCCCGTTCACCCAAACGCGCCCCGCCATATTCGTCTCGAAACTGAACGTATAAACCTGTGAATACGCGGGCAAAATTTCACCCGTCCACCGGCTCGACCAATAGCCGTCCGTGAACGCCGCAGTGGTCGTCAGCGTAGCGTCCGGCTCCTCACCGGAAATCCACGCAACATTTACCTGCGGATCAATCCGCGTCACCGCCGGACTACCCGTAAAAGTCGGCGTCACCGTCTGACTCAGCACCGCCGTTCCTTCACCCCAAAACTGCGCCACCAACCCCGTGCCATCAAACTGCACTTGGTCCGTGATCAAAATACCCGCCGAGTGCGGCTCGCCCAACGTGTAAGTCGCGTGCGCATTTAAAGTCACCACGACCGACTCCGGCGACTCCGCAATTGAATCCGTCTGCGGCACCAGCGAAATCGTCGCACTACTCGCCGACATCGGAATCACCACCGACCCCGTCAAAGCCGTATAATCCGACCCCGCCAACGCTGAACCACTCGTCGTATAGGCAACCGTCAGCGGCTTAAACCCACCTGAGCGAACCACCGAGAAAACACCGGGGCTCAACGCATTTTCCGCGATCGACGGAGCCGCCGCAACCACCGTCACCACGCTAGGTGCATTCAGCCCCGCCGTGACAAACGCCAAATCCGACTGCCCGCTAAAGCCATTCGTGTGCGACGACTCCGAGTCCAGCCCGAGCTGAATCTCCTCCCAATCATCCACGCCATCGCCATCCGTGTCTTTTTCATACACCGCCACGCGGTAAAAAGTCCCACCACCGCCCGCCGGGAAAGACTGCGTAATCGGCGACCCCGAGCCATCCAAAAAGCCCGTAGCATCCGTCCAAACCGCCGCCGAAAGATTCGTGCTCGACTGCACCTTGTATCGCTTCCCGATAATCGAAGGCCACCGCACATTAATATTCCCGGCGGTGAGCGTCAGGTCCGTCACCTTAATAATATCCGTAGGCGACCAAGGATCAGTCCCCGCCTTCGCCTCATCCGAGTTCGACTTCCCATCCCCATCCGCATCCGCCGCTGGCGCGAGCGCCGCCGCATTATATTTCAGCCGCCAAACATCCCCGACCCCGTCACTGTCGAGATCTACGACCGCCTGGAGCGGTGTGAACGAAGAGAACAAAGCGAAAGTCGCAAGTAAATGGAATGCGCGTGAAGTCATGATCGGTTTCATTGGAAAGATGTTTTGGGTGATGCCGCGAGCGGATTTTTAGAATGAAGCACAAAACGACTTCGAATTGCAATTACTAAAGCATCCTGAAAGGTAGCGGTTCGGTAGGGCGTTACAGGGCGAAATTACCGCGATGTGGGAATCATAAATATTCGAACGGCGGTTCCGAATGAAGGCAGCCCTCAAAATGCCGACGTTGCCTCGTGGTTACGCCTTCTCTGTGCCCATGTTCGTGACCAACCGCTCGCACAGGCTGGAAAGTCTAAGTTACATTCCATTCATGCCCGCTTCCCGTAGAAATCGTATAATTCCTCAGCTATCGGGGGACGAGGGACTTTGTTCAAATGACAAATAACGAAGGCGCAAGCGTGCGGTGCGAATCCCCCGCTTCCGTTTCGTCATTCGTCATTTCCCCACTACGCCATGAAGCCCAAGTCCGGCACGGCGAAGCGGCCTAGATTTGGGAAGACGTACGGCATGTTTGTCGCGTTGATGCCGAACCATTTTGCCAGCGTGGCGCTGTATTGATCGACGCTTGTCGTCGGAATCCAGCGTCCGGTGCTCGTGTCGTTTGGGCCGTTGATTTGATGCACGGGGAATGAGCCGTAAGTGCGCTTGCCTTTGACTGCGCCGTTCGCGGTGCCGTCGCCGCCGAAGATGATGTGGTGCGAGCCCCAGCCGTGGTCGCTGCCCTGACCGTTGCTCGGGAAGGTGCGCCCGAAGTCGCTGATGGTGAAGCCAGCGACTTTGTTCACGAGGTTGTCGGCGGGGACGAGCGGGGTGAGTTGCTCAATGGCGGATTGGAATGCGTGGATGCACTCGCTGAGTTCGTTGAGCAAATTGGCGTGCGATCCGAATAGCGGATTGCCGGGATTTGCGCCGTTGCCGACTTGCGCGGTGTGCGTGTCGTAGCCGCCGACGGAGACGAAAAAGATTTGCCGTTTCATTTTTAACGAGGCGCGTCCGGCGATCATTCGGGCGACCATTTTGAGCTGGTTGCCGAGGCCGGTGTTCGGAAATGGGACGGTGAAATAGTTGGCTGCGCTGGTGGCGGCGATGGCGGCGTTAAGCGTGTCAGCGGAGACGATGGCGCGTTCCATCACGTCGCCGTATGCGTTCACTTGGAGGTTGGTGTTGTTCGCGGCCAGCATTCCGAGCAGCGCGTTCTTGCGGTTCGTGTGCGCGGCGGTTCCGGCGGTGTATGGGCTGGTGAGCTGCACGGCGCCGGTGGTGGAGACGTGGTATTGCTGGATGTCGTTGCCGACTTCAAATGTGTTCGCGCCGTTGAGGCTGGTGCAGAGGTTGATCTGCGCTTGGTTCGGCGCGGTGACGTGCGCGAGGTCGTATTGGTAAGGGTGCAGTTTATCCGCAGTGCGTCCGCCCCAGCCGGTCTTGGGCGGTTGATCGGGGAGCGAAGTTTGCCAGTGGGTGACTTGGTCGCTGTGGCTGAAAAGCTGCGGCGGTGTGGTGACGAGTTTTTTCTGGTACTGCTCGCGGGTGATGGGATGAAGCAGCGGCCCGGTGTTGAAAATGGTCGCGAGTTTTCCGGCGTTAAACATGTTCGCGAGCTTCGAGCAGCTTGGGTGAAAGCCGTATGTGTTGCCGTCGTTGTTGTCGGGGAAAATGGACGTCGGCGTGTTTGTCTCGACGGCTCCCGTGAGCGGGTCGTCGCCGCTCTCGATGGCTTGCAACGGCACGGCGAGAATCTGCCGGGCGGCGCTGTAATTCGTGTAGCCTGCGCCGCGCGGGATGATGAGATTGTTGCTGTCATTTCCGCCGCTCATGAAAATACAGACCATCGCTTTGTAGTCGGTAAATGCGCCGCTGCTTTGTGCGAGCGCGGAGTTGATGAAGCGGAAGTCGCGGAGCGCATTGGTCATCCCGATGGTGCCGACTGCGGCGCAGGCGGCTTGGCGGATGAAGTCGCGGCGCGTGCGCAGCAGGAGTTCGCGGTCGTCGTGTTTGCTGTTTGTAGGACGCATGTTCGTTATTTCTGGATGGTGAATTCGGACGAGGTGGTGATGAATTGCAGGATCGCTCGCAGTCGGTCGCGCCGCTGCGCTTCCGTGGAAGTCGGCGAGGTGTAAGCGAGGTAGTTTGTCGCAGTGTTCGAGACGTAATTGTAGATCGTCGTTTTCATCGTCGCGCTCATCGAGGACGACATGAGAAGTTTGCTCATTTCGTCGATGAGGTCGTTGAGATTTACGGTGTCCGTCCAGTAAGTCGAAGCCGACGGACGCAGGCCGAGCCAAGGTCCGAAGTCCATCATGATGTCCTGTCCGCCAAAGCCGTTGAGCCCGCCTGTGGTGAAGGTTCCAAAGATTCCGCTGTAGAGGAAATTCGCCTGCCGCGTGACGTTTGTTTCCGACGAAAGTTCAAACTCCGGCGTGATAAGTCCGTTCGTTTGCAGCGCGCCGGGATGCTGATAATCGGGTAGGAAAAAGTTGAACACCGTCGGCGAACGCATCGGCGTTTGCGCGAGGTTGGTGTCGCTGCTGCCCATTGTGAAATCGCTGTAGTTTGAAGTCACGATGTCCGTCCCGCTGGTGAGACTTCCGCGATCTAAAATCGGATTTTGCGCCGTGCCAACGAAGAGCCCGTTGAGCGACGCTGTGCTGAGCGTTCCAACGTCCGGCGTCGCGGTGTAGCGGCGTGCATCGTAGAGCGGGCTCGATGATGCGAGCGGCGCGGCGAGTGTGTACCAGCCGCTCGCTGTGCTGGCGACGGGCAGGGTCGTCTGACCGGTGATTGGCGTGAAAGTGAGATACACTTTTTCGCCAATCGCGAGCCCGATGTCCGTGGTGAAAGTGATGCTCAAAACGCCACCGCTGGTGCTGTAGCTGCCGCGCACAATCGACACGTCGCACGCTTGCGCCGTGAGCGTCGCACTGTCCGGCGAAGCCACGGTAAAGCTCGTCGTTCCCGTCGCTGTGACGATGTCGTAAATGCCGTTTGTGAGACCCGCAGTCGCGCCGGTGCGCCAGCGGATGTATGCCTTGCCGCCCGCGATAAATGGATGCGTCGCCGTGACGGTGATCGTGTTGGCCGACTGCGCCCAAGTGCCGCGATAAACGTCCTTCGTCCGCACGTTGAAAGTCGTCGCCGTCGGCACGGTCGAGACCGTGTAGATGCCGCTGTGCGACGCGGTGCCCGTGCTGCTAAATCCAAGCTCCAGCGCGGGTGTGCCGACCAACCGGTGGGCAAAAGGCGCGGTATCCACGCTGATGAAGCCACCGTCTTGCGCATACTTTCCGGCGAACGAATTTACCGGACGGAATGCACGCGCGAGGTTCGTCACGCGAATGACCGGTTCGCGTTGTTTGCCGTAGCCTTGCTGTCCTTTTGCGACCATCGAGCGCGCTTCGTAATCGAGCAAAATCGCTTTCACCACCGCGCGCATATCGCCGCGAACGCCGCTGCCGTTGTTGTTGAATTTTTGCACGACGCGATAGACGTAGCCGACGCTCGGCGTGCTGGTGACGAGCCGCTGGATGAGCTGGCGGCAGATGAACGGTCCGCAGTTCGGGTGATTGAAAAGCTGATCATGGATGATGTCGTTTTCCACCACCGGCAATGCTTGGAAAACCGGGTCCGCAAGCTGCGCCGCGCTCGGCGTCGCTGTATTATACGGGTCGAGCGGCAGAGCGCCCGCCGTGGTGATGCCCGGCAGCACGCGATTATTCAGCGTCCGTTTTTGCCCCGTGAAATGCCGCGCAGGAACTTCGCGCATCGGGCGGATGTAGTTCGCATTCGCGCCGAAAGTCGTGCGCAGCGCACCGTCGTAGCCGTAGTCCCAGCCGGTGAAAACATGCGCGACGCCGACGATGGCATCCTGGTCGTAGGTCGGCACTGGCAGACCTTTGCTGCTCAAAAGAAGCGAGCCAT
Organism: Verrucomicrobiaceae bacterium; assembly: GCA_043728745.1. Classification (GTDB taxonomy): domain Bacteria; phylum Verrucomicrobiota; class Verrucomicrobiia; order Chthoniobacterales; family Chthoniobacteraceae; genus SXWH01. The sequence continues at coordinate 1,136 of JAYTMG010000617.1, read as the reverse complement.
CCGGATGCAAGCGGTTCAAGCCCACGGTAAAAAGCTGCATGATTTCGCGAGCGTAGTTTTCGTTCGGGATGAGGCCGGTGGACTTGTTCGGCTTGTCGTTGCGCAGCATGTCGAGATAGCGGCCCATGCCGTATTGCAGCGTCGCCGCTTCGATGAGCGCGCGGAAATTGCCGGGGTAATTCGCGAGGTCGCCGTTCACGCCGAGCGAGTGTTTAATGAGCAAATCGTAGTAAGCCGAAAGCGCATCCGCACGGTCGTCGAGCGGCCCGCTTTCCGAGATGACGAGGATTTCGCTGAGCGCAAACGCGACGCGCTGGCGGAGCTGGTCCTGCGCAGTCGTCGAAGTTTTCCACCACGAGTTAAACATCAAGTCGCCGCCGTAAGTCGGCGAGTTCGGATCGCTCACGTTCCGCCTTTGATACACGTCCGAGTAAGTGTCCGTGGGCGACAGAGCGAACTGCGCATCGATCCACGCTTCGTAGCTGCCAGCGGTTTGCACGGCGGTGAGGTCCGCAGCGTTGTAGCCGTAGGTCGCTTGCGAAAGGAACCGCGCTGCGGCAGTCGGCTGCGTATTTGCAGCAGTGGCTTCCAGCGTCCAATCCGGCGCAGCGGGCGGCGGCGTGAACGTCTGCGAGCCGTCCAGTTTTTTGAAGTATCCTTTGATTTCACCACTCGGGAAATTCACCGAGTGGACGTTGAAATACGCGTTTGTTCCCAGCCCCGTCGCGATCTGCGTCGCGGACAGCGCGCCCACATTTACGATAGGCCAAATGTATGCGCCATCCGGCGTGTGCTCCACTCCCGGCTCATCGAGGTCGAACACGATATTCGCGCCATTCGGCAGGCGGTCATCGTGCACGTGCATCCCTTGGAACGCCGAGCCGAGGCCCGAATAAGTCGGCGTGATGTAGGCCACCGTCTGGTCCGTGCTCAAGCGGATCGAGCAAGTGCCGTAAGCATTCGTCACCGTCCCGCCTTGCGCGATCATGTTCGTGTAAAAAAGCGTCCCATCCGCCACGCCGAGCGGCACATCTTCATAGCGCGTGAGCACGTAGCCGGGGATGATTTCGCTCGGCGCAGTATCCGCCTCGCCCGGCTTGCTCCAGCCCACCGCGACATGGTCGTTGCCCGTTCCT
>JAYTMG010000616.1:0-11072 GCA_043728745.1 Verrucomicrobiaceae bacterium | reverse complement strand
TTGCCACCCCCGACGCTGCCACCTTCGCGGCCAAAGCGGCGGGAGGTGTAGAGGTAGTTCGGGCGGGCGGGATCGGTGGCGCAGGCGGTGATGATCGCGGGCACTCGGTAGGAACTGGCGGCGGGAATCAGCGCATAGGTGCGGACCGTACTGGAAGCGGTATGCCATCCATAACCATAGAGCAACGATTTGAAGGAATACTGGCTGCCGAGCCGGACGTAATTTTCCTTATAGCAACGCGCCTCCCCTCCGCCCCGCACGCCGGACCGAGTCCAGTCCGACGCGGTGTCCGCCCAATACAGCGTGATGAAGCGTTGTGCCAGCGTGCGCAGCACCGGCGACTCCGCGAAGTCCATGACGTTGTAATAAACCCCGACGCTGTACTTGGCGTAAATCGGGCTGGCGATCTCCGCATTGATACCCTCCGCGGCACGGCCAATGAAGTAGCGTTGGAAATAGCCGCTCCATGCGGTGGCGTGCTGGGCGAGAGTTCCGCCATCCGCGAGCACCATGTTTGGGCCGTAGCCGGGCGCATCCTTGAGCGCCTCCGCGCAGAGCAGGTAGCTGCCTTTTTGCATGGCGTCGTGGTTTTCGCTGCCGTGATAAATCCAGGAGTCGCCCTGCGCATAGGTGACGTTGCTGCGCGTCCGGATGAAAAGCCACATCATGTCCAAAATGTCGGCGCGGGCCTGCGCCGTCAGCCGCGCGTTCATCGCGGGATCATGGTAGATGCGCCAGATGAGGTGCAGCCAGAAGTAGGAATCGAAGTCGATCGTATCGCTGTCCGGAACCGGATACTGGTCGTGGAACTGGTTGATGTAATCGTTCGCGGTCACCAGGTCGGTATTAAGATGGAAGGCCGCCAGCGCATAGGAGGCCATGCCCGCCGAACTCGTCGTGCTGGGATAAGGGTCGGTGATGTTATTCTGCATCATCCGGGCGAGCCGTCCATCCACCGTGGTCAGGTCGGGCAGCGCGGTGAAGTTCCACACGGAGGGATCCGAAATGCCCGCGTAATATTGGCTGGTGGTGTTGCGGAGCGCGGTGGGGTCGATGAGCACATAGTATCCTGCGCCGGCAACGAAGTTGTTGACGGGATTGATCGTCACCTTCCCGCCAGACAAGGTGACGGCGGTGGAAGTCACGCTGATGGTTTCAAACACCGTGCCGTCGGCCCTGTGGATGGTGATGTTGCCGGTTCCCTTCTGGATGGTTTCGCTGAAGGTCGCCACGAGATTGGAATTCAAGGCCACGCCGAAAGCGTTGTCCTTCGGTGAAAAGGTGGGCACCAGCGGCGGGGTGTTTCCGGTGGAAAAGGTCCACGTGGAGGCAGCGGTGATTCCCGCGAATGCGTTGCCGCCGGAGGTATCGACGACCGCGGTGGAAGGGATCAAGACATAGTAGAAAGTGTTCGGCGCGAGGTTTGCCGAAGGATCAATGGCGAGGGTCGATCCCGCAAAGGTGACTTGCGGGGAAGTGGCCACATTGAAGGATTCGATCAGGGAGCCGCCGGACTGCCGCAATTCGATGTTGCCGCTGCCAGCCACCACCGCCTCGCTGAACGTCGCCACCAAATCAGCATCCGGCGGCACGGAGATCGCGCCGTTTGCCGGGCTGGTGCCCGTGATCACCGGGGCAGCAGAGGCCGGCACGAAGACCACGGCGGACGTCACCGGAGTCGATGGACTGGTGTCGGTGTAGGTGTAGGTCCGTGAGCCCGCAGACTGGGCATTTGCATAACTCGCCGCAGCATGAGCGGAGCCGATGTTGGTGGAGTTGTAAATCGACGTGTGACCCGCGGGCAGCGTGATCGTGCCGACGGTATTATTGGAGGCATATCCGCCGACCACGAAACTTCCGGTCACCGGCACCGTCAAAGTCACGCTGCCTGCACCGTCGGCCAAAGCAGTCACAGCGACTCCGGGGGCGGCCCCGGAAACCGAGACCACGCCGATGGCGATCCCGTTGGATATCCCTTCTCCAAGGGTAACCGAGAGATCGGCCGCGCCGCCGGTAAACGGGTTGTCCAAATAGAAAATCCCCTTGTTACGCCCGCTAGGAGTGCCGGCGGCCGCTTCCGTCAGAGCGACTCCCTGATAGGTGATCGAGTCCACCTCCTGCCCCTCCGCACTGACCTGGACAATCAGCTTGTTCGCGGTGGCACCGGCATTGAAAGACAGCAACGCGGTCTTGGGATCATCGGCCACGGCGGACACCACGGAACCGGTATTGACCACGGATATCTGCGCCATCAAAGACCCAGCCATGGCGACGAGCCCGGAGATGACCGCCAGAATTTTCATACTACGGTATCTGTCCGGCTGATCCGCGCTCGCAATGAAATCAACGTGCTCATCTGGTAGTTTCGGAGTATAGCCGTCCGCTGCGCTTTGCCATGCTTTTTACTGGCAGCGGGTTTTTCTGGCTCGGCGAGCTCCGTGAGCTCAATCGCCGTCGAGAACGTGTGTAACTTTCGGACGGCGGCGGCAATCGGGGGCAGGTAAAAAGAAGTTTCATAGTTGCAGGGCGAGCGTGCGCATCCTACGCGAAGCCGCGCCGCGCACAATTGAGTTTCCGAGCCGTGAAATGGAGGCGTTTTGGAAAGCGGGGGCACACTTGGCGTATGCTTGCCGTGCGCTCGAATCGGTGAGTTGACGCGCCGCAAGACTTCGGGCACTTTCCGCCTATGAGCACGCTCGCTGAAATTGAATGCACTCTACCAACGTTGACGTTGGAGGAACTCCGGCACTTGGATACAGCGGTGGACTCTCAACTGCTCAGCCGGTCCACGCGGAAAGTGCGGACGGCGCGAGATGCGCGGGATTGGTGGGAGACGATTGAACCATTTTCGGCGGATGAGGCAGAGGCTTTCGCTCGCGATGTCGAGGAAGGCCGCAAGCTGACGAATCAAGCACCGCCAGACCGATGGGTGTAGTCGTTGATTCTTCGGTGTTTATCGCCAAGCAGCGCGGGAAATTTGATTGGCACGGGTGGACGGATTCTCTTGGCGATGAAGAGTTGCTGGTGACGACTATCACTCTATCCGAACTGCTGCACGGTGCGCACCGGGCTGAAGCGGACGATTTGCGGGAAAAACGATTCCGTTTCGCAGCGATGCTGGAGCGCGATTATTGCGTGTTGCCGTTTGGGGTGAGGGAGGCTCGGAATCACGCCGCGCTCACTGCTGAAATGCAGCGAGTGGGGATGAGTGCTGGCGCGCACGATATGTTGATTGGGGCAATCGCCCGTTGTCACGGGCACAGTGTGGCGACTTTGAATGTCGCGGAGTTTGCGCGGATGCCGGGCATCGTGGTGATGGATGCGTCGCCTTTTCGTATTACGCGGAGTGGGCACCCGTGAGTTAACGCCCCGCAGGAGTTCGGGCGTTTCCCGCTTATGAGCACCGCCACTTTAGCCGAAGAACTTCGCACTTTGGTTCATCGGAACTATTTATTTGTCTGTCCCTCTGTGCGTTCATGGCCTCGGGACGAATGCTGGCAGCTTTTGAATCCGGGCGGTGAGGTCGGCGATGAGGTCGGCGTGTTTCGCGGAGACGTTGTGCAGTTCCTCGGGATCGGCGTCGTGATCGTAGAGTTCGGTCTGGCCGTCGCTCCACCGCGTGAAACGCCAGCGGGCGGTGCGGATGCTTTGGGCGTGGAGTTTCGGGTTGCGGACGATGACGGTGAAGGCGGCGTCTTTGATCCGGGCGGAGGGATCAGTCAGGATTGGCCGCAGGCTGGCCCCGGCGGCGGCATGGGGCATTTGCAGGCCGCAGAATTCGGCGACGGTCGGATACAGGTCCACGAACTCGACGAGCGAGCGCGTGGTCTGGCCGCCTTTCATGCCCGGCGCGGCGATGATGAGCGGTGCCCGGCAACTGCGCTCAAAAAGCGTGTTCTTGTTCCACCACTGCCGCTCGCCGGTGTGGTAGCCGTGGTCGCCGACGAAGATGACTATTGTGTCGTTCCACAGTTTGCCCTTATCGAGCGCGTCGAGAACGCGTCCGAGCTGTGCGTCCATGAAGCTGGTGCCAGCGCAGTAGGCGCGGAAAAGCTCTCGCCACTCCTGCGGCGTGAACTTGCCAAAGGCGGTAGCGTAGTCGCCGAACCCGACGCTTTCTTTCCGCACGGCGGTCATGCCGGCGGGGTCGCTCCATTGCTTCAGCGAATCCGGCGGATAGAGCTCGAAATATTTTTTGGGAGCGATGAATGGATCGTGCGGCTTCATGAAGCCGCAGCCGATGAACCACGGCGTGTCGCCGAGCTTCTCGATCATCGCTACGGTGGCCGCAGCGATCTGGCCGTCGGGCTGGTCGTCATCGGTGCCATCCGCCGCGCCCCACTGACACCATTTCAGCACGCCACCGGTCACGTCGCGACCCTCCAAAATCACGCGGCCCGCCTTCGTCGCCTCAAACCTCTGCGCTGTGTGCCAAGAGTGGTCTGCGTCCATCCATCGCCGCCTCGCTTCCGCATCGTTGCCGCCGCCGAGGTGATAGAGCTTGCCGAACGCATGTGATTGCCATCCGGCGTCCTTGCAGAGCTGCGGCAGCGCAATCACGTCGGGCATTTTTTGTCGCAGGGCGATGTCATTACCCACGATGCCCGTCTGCTCGGCGCGGAGGCCCGTCATCATGCTGCAGCGGCTGGGATTGCAGACGGGATACTGCACATAAGCCCGCTCAAAGGTCGTGCCGCGCGCACGCAGCCGGTCGAGGTTCGGCGTCTTCACGACTTCCTTCGTGAACGCCCCGCCGAAGTCCCGCAGATCGTCCGCCATGATGAGAAGGACGTTGGGTTTTCGCTGGGCAAAAGCAGTCCCGATCTGAAGCAAAAGCGCGCAGAGTGTGATGAGGATTTTCATGTTGAAGAGGTTGGTGCATCAGCGTCGTTTTCCCCACGAGTTTACGCAGCTTCAGGGCGGGACGGAGTGAACGTGAAGTTGTATCGCTTCTTCGCTTTTGGCGTGAGGCTTTCACCCAGGGATTTGAGCGTGGCGGCTAGATCGGGCTCAAGTTTGGACTGCGTTTTGATGCGGTCTTCTGGGCTGCTTTGAAGGTCGCATATCCAGGTGCGTAGGAGCGATTCGAGTGCCGTCATGTCTTGGTGTGAGGGGGCGAAAATTACGGGCAGTTCGTTGAGTAAATCGTCGAGCAGTCGGAGTGGGACGCCTGTTTCCACCATGCTGATCCAGAGCCGACGGACGGCGAGTGTGGAAATGTAGCGAGGACGTTTCGCGATGCCGTCGAGAAGTTCGCGAGCAAAGGCGAAGGCTTTTGCTTCGCCGTCGAGTTGAGCGGTGTCGAAAACAGCGTCGCCGAGCTGACTCACGGCCCACGCTTGCTCATCAGGCGGGAGGGCCTCGGTTTCATCGAGAATGAGCCATGCGTCTTCGAGAGATCGTAGTCGTGCGGTGTGGCGGGCGATTTGGCCGAGGTTCCATGCGACGTTGTTTGTGTCGCCGAGATTTTGGCGTTCGGTTTTTGCGAGTTGGTGTGCGCGGATTGCGGGCTCGATTTGATTCGATGCGCCGAGGCTCCATCCGAGGCGTTCTTGCAGAAATGCGCACGCGCTCGGTTCCGTTGCGAGTGGCACTGCGTTGTTGAATGCGGTTACGGCCTCGGTGTGAAGATCGAGCGATTGCAGGCTCCTGCCGAGAAGCTCGTAAAACATGAGACAATTGTCTTCGGGCATCGCATCGGTAAAGGGTTGGAGCGTTTGTAAAATCCGGTGCGCCTCGTCCGCTTCGCCGGTATTTTCGATGAGTTCGATGAGGGCTTTCCAGCAGGTCGCGAGGGATTTGATGGCGTCTTCTGTGCGTTTGTGGCCGAACCAGAGAATTGCGGCTCTGGCGGACCAGCTTGCGATTTTTTGCGGCGCGAGTTGCGGACCATTTCCAACGCCGTTCGCGGTGCCGGTTTCTGTTACAGTCGTCAGGGATGAGGCGAGGGGGAATCGTCGTGCTGTTTCGCTGGATACGGTGAGCGATTTCAAGCCATCTGGGTCCAGCGCCGCTAATTTGTTAAGCAATTTCCTTTCTTGTTCGAACAGCTCAGAGACCGCCGCGCCTTGTTCATCCGAAAACTCCGGATTCAAAACCAAAGCGAATAGAATCATCCGTACCAGCGGACTCGCGAAAACACTGCGATCTGCGATGTCCGCATACTTTCGCCCGACCAGATTACCTCTCTTTTTTGCACTCGCGAGATCGTGAGTATGTTTAATCGCTGCGTGAAACTGCTCGTCCGTTTCGTAGCGAGAAAAGAATCGTTCGTAGTTTAGGGAGACGTCGTGCTTCATGCTCTCCAAAAACCGCCAAGTCTTCCCCATCTCCACCAGCAATTCCACGCTCTTCGAATCCTCCGGCATCAGGCTCAAATCTACCCCGCGTTCCGCACATGCAAGCTCTGCCATCGTCCGTGCTTCGGGGCTGTGGCCTTGGGCCAAGTAGCCTTCGGCGAAATTCCATTTTTGCCCGAACTCGATTGTCTCGGAAAGCAGGTCGGCGAGGATGGAGAGGCGCGACGGTTGGTCGGGGGCGAGGTAGCGCATTCGGAAGAATTGCACGAACAAGCGGTCCGCCACTCGGTAGCGGCTTTCTTTTCGTCCGGGCTCGCGTTCGTCGATGACGTAGCCGTGGTCCACGAGCCAGCCGAACGCGCGGGAAATGTCGTTTTGCCGGGCTTCCACTCGGGCGGCGATTTCCACCTGCGACGCCGGTTCGCCACCACGGATGAGCGCGTCGAAAACTTTGCGCGTATTCACGGGCATTTTTTCGTGGAGGCTCCGGTAGTAGTCGGACATCCGGTCGAGTGTGGCGGTGAGATTCGAGCTGGCGTTTAGCGGGTCTTGCTCATCGAGAATCGCACCAGCCATCACTGCCGCGATGCGCGCGCTGCCTCCTGTGAAACGGCTGTAAGCATCAATGCGGGCGAGCTGATTGCGCGTGGCGACTTTGCCCACGAGTTGAGCGCGTCGGCTGAGGTAGTGGCGGTGGTCCGGCGGCGTCCAGCGCGGGACGACGTGATGCTCGAATTGCCGGAACATCCGCTGCTCGTAGTCTTCATCGAAATCGCCCTCCACGGCAGTCGCGAGAAGCATGATGCGCGGTTCGTTTTCCATGAGCTTGCGCAAGCGCGAGGCGCGTACTTCGCTGTCGAAAGCCAGCTCCAGAACCTTGTCAAAATTCTCCACGCCGATGACGAGCAGCTTGCCTGTAAATGCGGCGAGCAGCGAAGTCAGCGCCGACTCCCAGGCATCGGTGTCGTCTTTCGTCTGCCACGTCGGTGACTTGCCGATGTCGCCCGAGTTTCCGGGCAGCATTCGCTCGACTTCGCGCAGCCACTCGACCGGGGAAAAGACGTTTGGCAGCTCTTCGGGGAGCAGCACAAAAGTCGCGCTGTCGCCAATCATCCGCCGAAACGTCGTCTGCACGAGCCGGAGAAAAAACGACTTCCCCGAACCTCGCGGACCCGTGAGGAGCCAATGCCCGCCAGCTTGCGGCGCATCCTGTCTTTTGCGGACGGCCTCGTAAAACTCTGCCAGCAATTTGTCGCGCCCGGTGTTGAGCGCGAGCACGGTCGCCTCGTCCATCTGGCGGGGATTGAACCACGGAATTTCGCTTGTCCTTTTCATAGAATCCCCCGCTGAGAACGCCACCATTGACGCAGTAAATTGAGGCAAAACTGCCAGCGAAATTCGGTGCCTTCGATGATGAAGTTGTCGTATTGAAGCATCTGTTTTACCTGCCGGTGACCGTCGGGCAACGTGCTGCTATCGATGAGCGTTCCGGCATCATCAGCCTTTGCGATTCGGTCGAGGATTTCTTCGGCGATTGGGAGTTGTGGGCCGGGATAGTTTTTCACGAGTCGTTCGTCGAACTGCGTAAGAAACGAGCGTCGAATCGCCGGGAAAATGTCGTCTTTGAAACTGGCCGCGCACTGCTTTTCATCCACTGCCAACTGGAGATGTTGCACCGCGATATTCAGGAATTCCGGCACGTAATCGGGCAGCGTTTTGAGCGAGAGTGCGATGGCTTTTTTCGCCCCGGCTGGTTTTCCCGCAAGCCGCTCGCCGAGATACTGCGCGGCCTCCGGTTTGCTAAATGGCGGGACGGGCACGCGAAGCAGCCCGCCCAGAACGGTGTGCGGAATTCCGTGGAGAGTGAGCAAATTTTCCATGCTGATGGAGCCCGCGATAATCATCCGCAATCCGGCATCGCGGAGCTTTCGCAAACTCGCCATCGCGAGAACGAGTTCGCCATCGGGCACGCCAGCGCGAATGAGGTTTTCCAGCATGAACGGCAACTCGTCGATACCGAGGACCGGCAGTTCGTTCGCCGGATGACGGGCGAGGACGACTTCCAGTGCATCGACGATGGGCTGCCAGTATCGGTGAAGTGATTCGGTGGGTTGAAGCTCGATGCTTTGCTCCAAAATTTCAACCTTGGCGACATGCGAGCGAATCCAGTTCAGAAGTCTATCCGGCACAGTCTTGAGGGACTTCAAATGGTCGCCGATTTCGATGAGCAGGCTCTTTGGCATTTCGCTCAAGATTGCACGATAGAAGTCATGCAGACTTGCGCAGTCCTCTGCATCAAAGAACCCAATCTGCCCACCCGCCTGAGCATATTTCACCAGCGCGGCCTTCACGAGTCGGCTCTTTCCGGTGCGACGGATGCCCGTCAAGAGCACGCTTTGACCGTCCCGCCAGCAGGATAAAATCAAAGCGAGTTCCTTTTGGCGAAAGCGGAATTGCGGATAGTCAAGGCGAGCTACGGTAGTCGGCATGGACAGAGGATAATGCCTTTCATATGAAATGCAACTCATATGTCTTTCATTGCCGCATTTTGGCTTCTGGACAAGAAAGATCAGCCAACTCGATCAGCGACCTGCCGACGCAGGATGGATAAGCTCGCTGCTGCGGTAGGCGACCCTTGGTCTACTTCAATTCGAGTTTGCTCTTGAGGGTGAGGAGGTCGGACATCCCCGCATCCCACGACAGGCTCGCCGCCTTTTCCAAATCGCCCTCGGTGGTGATCCGGTAGGCTGTGAGCGTCGCCCCGGTGGTTGCGGAAACGAGCAGATATTTGCCGTCTGGTGATAGCGCCATCCCCCAGGGAATCTTGTCCGCCGGTGTCAAGCCGAGCAACTCGGCCTTGCCGTCTTCGCCCACACGGTAACGGGCGATCCGGTCAAAATCCTGCGTGTGTCCCCGCAATCCGGCGAAGATGAATTTACCGTCCGGCGTGATCTCTAGGTCGGAGGCGCTGAGGCCTTCCTTCGACATGCCTTCCGGCAGGATCGGGATGTCCTGGCGCAGCGCAAGTTGCCCGTTGGGGAGCCGTTCGTAGGTGGAAAGGCCGATGCCTTGTTCATTTGTGAAATAGACCATCGGCAACGTGGGGTGATAGACGAGGTGGCGCGGGCCAGTGCCTGTCGGTGGATTCGCATTGCGCGGATCGAGCGGCGTGACAGCACCCGAGGACGCATCGAAGCGGTATTGCAAGAGCGCCAGGTTGCCCTTCACATAAGGGATGTAGAGGTAGTTGTTGTCGGGCGAAACGAGGACGCAGTGGGCTTCCTTTTTTCCTTCGTCAATGGTCGCCACGGCTTTTCCCGGCACGCCTTTTTCATCGAGGCGATAGACATTGAGCCGTCCGTTTCCGTAGCTGACGCCGAGGAGAAACGCACCGCTCCGGTCGAGGCTGAGGTAGGCAGCGTCGTCATTCAGGTCAACGGGCTGGTGGCTCGCATAGCTGCCGTTTTGCGCCAAAGTCACCACCGCTCCCGGCACCTTGCCCCGCTCTCCGCCGCCACCCGAGACATAGAGCAGCGGCTTTTTCGGATGCGCGGCAATGATCCTGCCGTTAAAACCCAAATCCTGCTTTTCGGCCACCTTCAGTTTCAGGCCACCGTCCTCCCGAGGAACGGCGTCCACAATCCACAGTGTTTGCGCCTTACTGGAAGGCGCATAAACGCGAAAGGCTTCGGCGGCGAAGCTCGTGGCAGCTATGCCGAGGCCAAGCAGGGCGGTGATTAGGTTGAGTTTCATGTTGTTGGTTCTTGGTTCTTGGTTTTCGGGATGTCACCGCGAAAGTGCGTGGAAAATCGGATCGTAGAATGTGAAGGAATCATTGTAATAAGGATTGGTCATCACCGCAGAAAAGTGGCCAGAAAAAACTTCAGAATATTTCTCCCGCGTGCCGGCTTGGATCGGCACCCAAGAGAACTATTTGTCCGAAAGAACTATTTGTCCGCCCCCCTGTGCGGTCCTCCCTCTGTGCGTTGTGACGAGTGGTGGCAGCTTATTAATCCGGGCGGTGAGGTCGGCGTTGAGTTCGGCGTGTTGCGCGGAGACGTCTCCGACACTCCAAAAACAGGGTGGTGAAGGGCATCAAACACTTTCCGCCGTTTGCGGGATTGGATGCGCCGCAGGATACGTTTCCTCACTCCTTCGCTTCGATGAGCTGGATCGCGTCGAGGATGACGAAGCCTTCGGTGCTCGCGTTGCTGATGATGATCTTCGTTTTCGTATCGGACGTGAGCTTGACGACACCCGCGCTGCGAAAGGCTTCGCCAGTGAAAAGAGGCTGCGTTTGATCGAAGGTGAGCGTGGTTTTCTGTGCGCCGCCTTCGATGGTGATGGGCACTTTCTTCGCGCGAGTTTCGTGCGGCGAATACGCGATGCGCAGTTCGTAGCGGCCTGACTTTGGCGCATTGAAAAGGAACGTGGCGATCGATTTTCCGGCGCCGCGTTTGTCGTCGTGGACGATGGCGGGGAGCGCGGCGACCACGGGGATTTCGAGCACTTGCTTTTGCGCCAGCAGACGCTCGCGCAGCGCGAACGCAACTATCAGTCGAACGCAACTATCAGTCTGGCACCGCCGTTTTGTGGGCACCGCCGTTTTGGGGCGTGATTAAAAGTGGAATCGAGTCAGGGCGATGGTGACGCGTGGAAATATCGATTGATGAATGTCGATTGTTGAAGTGTCGGATGGTGACGCGGCTCGCGAGAGGCGGGAAACTTCAACAATCAACAATCGGAGTTCATCAATCATCAATCAGCCGGATG
>JAYTMG010000615.1:0-17037 GCA_043728745.1 Verrucomicrobiaceae bacterium | reverse complement strand
TCACGCGGAGGCCATTCGCGATATTCCCGGCGCGGAACTCGTCGCCGCTTTCTCCCTCGCGGGGATGAATGCGTTTTGTGAGAAGTGGGCGTGTCAGCCCGCAGCTTCACTACATGAGTTGCTGGCCCGCACGGATGTCGATGCGGTGTGCATCACCACGCCGAGCGGGATGCACGGTGAGGCGGCCATCGCGGCGCTGAATGCCGGGAAGCATGTGCTTTGCGAGAAACCGATCGAGATTACCGTGGAAAAAATCGACGCTATGCTCGCGGCTGCAAACAAGAGCGGCTGCATCCTTTCCGCCGTGTTTCAGAGCCGGTTCGGCGAGGGCGCGCTGACGGTGAAGCGGGCGGTGGACGCAGGCCGTTTTGGCAGGCTGACGATGTGCAGCGCTTACGTGAAATGGTGGCGCACGCAGGCTTACTATGACAGCGGTGCGTGGCGCGGGACTTGGGAGATCGACGGGGGCGGCGCGCTGATGAATCAAGGCGTTCATGCGATCGATCTGCTGACTTGGTTTGCCGGTGTCCCGAGCGAGGTGAAAGCGAACATCGCCACGCTGGCGCATGATCGGATCGCGGTGGAAGATACGGCGGTGGCGGTGCTGAAATTTCCGAACGGCGCACTCGGCGTGGTCGAGGGCGCGACGAGCACTTATCCCGGCTGGAACAAGCGCGTGGAAATCAGCGGCGATAAAGGCTCGGTTGTGTTGGAGGATGACACGATCAAGTTCTGGCAGTTCGAGCAGGAACTCCCGGAGGATGAAGCGATCCGCAGCGGACGGGTCGGCGGCGCAAATATCGGCGGCGGCGTGGCAAACCCGCTCGCCATCAGCACCGAGGGGCATCGTCGGCAAATCGAAGATCTGTGCCACGCCATCCGCGAGAAGCGCCAACCTGCCATCAGCGGACGCGATGCGCGCAATGCCGTGGCGGTCATCCGTGCGATTTATCAAAGCGCGCAAACCGGCCAGACGGTCACGGTAGCCTGATGCGATGAAGATCGTAGCGGCGCATTATCGGACGGGCGAGACTTGGGAGTTCTGCCTGTCCGGGCGACGCGTCGTTTCGCGAAAGCGAGTGCGGGAAAAAACCGCATCTCTGTTTGGGCCGGGCTTTGTCGATCTTCAGTGCAACGGCTATAAAGGCGTCGATTTCAATCACCCCGACGACACCTCCGAAGTCTGCGCAGAGGCGGTTCGCGCGATGTGGGAGACTGGCGTGGCTCATGTGCTGCCGACTCTCATCACTGCTTCGAAGGCGTGGTTTCGGGAGAATATTGCGCAGCTCAACGGGGCGCTCGCGCTCGACCCCGATGTGCGGCGCAGCGTGCCGGGGTATCACTTGGAAGGGCCGTTCATCAGTGCGGTCGATGGCGCGCGGGGAGCGCATCCGCTCGAAGACGTCGTGCCCATTTCTGCGAAGCTCTGGAACGAGTTGCAGCGCATCGCGGAAGGGAGAATCAAGCTCGTCACGCTCGCCCCTGAATTGCGCGGAGCGTGCGCATTCATCGCGAGACTCCGCGCGGAGAATGTCCTGCCCGCGCTGGGTCACACGCTCGCGACACATGCGCAGATCGTCGCTGCGTGCGATGCCGGGGCGATGATGACGACGCATCTCGGCAACGGTTGCCCGCAGACGATGCACCGGCACAACAACCCGATTTTTGCCCAGCTCGGCGAGCCCCGCCTCGCCGCGAGTCTCATCGCCGACGGCGCGCATCTTCCACCGGAAGTCCTGCGCACTTTCGCCGCCGCTCTCGGCCCGCGCGCTGTGCTAGTCACGGATGCGATGTCCGCCGCTGGGGCACCTCAAGGGCGTTACAGCATCGGGAAACTCATCATCGAAGTCGGAGCCGATGGCGTGGTGCGACAGCCTGGTTCACCAAACCTCGCAGGGTCCGCGCTCACGATGGACCGCGCCGTTTTGAACTACTCAACGCTCGCAAATGTTCCACTCGCCGATGCCTGGGATGCCGCATCGCTGCGTCCCTGGGCCTTACTGAAAAAAGCCGGCGTCGTGAAATCTGCCGAGCCCGGCAGCACCGTAATCCTCTCCGCCGAGAGAAAAGTCCTCGCCACGCTGCAAAGCACCCGAGTGCTTTGGGCGTGATGGAGCGGAAAACAATGAAACACACTCGCCGGAGTGCTGAGCAATTGACCGGGCGGCGGGCTGTGCGATTTTTGAATCGCAAAGCTCACTGAACCCCGACGCCGCGAATGGGCTCATTAGCCAGCACGTCGCGCTGAGGCATACCGTTTCCCCAGCACCTCGCGCAGCGGATCGTCGCCTGCTGCGCCGAAGCCGTAGTGCAAGTGGCGCGTCCAGCCTTCGGCATGGCGGAACTTTTTCGTGCGCTTTCCCAGCGCGATAGAAAAGTCGTCGAGCGTCGTGAGATAGCTCTCTTGCCCCTGCGTTTTATCCAGCCATTCCTTTTGCGACGCATGGCAGGCCAGCGCCTCGCGTTTCACCGAGTGGACGCTGGTCGTATCGACGAAAAGTTCCGGCGTCACCGGCTCGCGAAGCGGCGTGCATTGCCCGTGCGGCATCGCGTGGTAGATCACGCAGGGCTCCAGTGAGGGCTTGCGCTGCGGCTTGGAGCGATAGTTCGGGACACCGCGCGCGAACGTCGCCGTCACTGCGAGACGCGCGGTGATCATGTGGTCTTCCATGTAGTCGGAAAGCGCATGAGTCAACACGACCGTGGGCCTCGCATCGCGGACGACTGCGCAAATTTTCCGGATGTTTTCTTCGGTGTAAAAAACACACAGATCGTTGCAAATCGGCGCATGCCATGTGGCATCCATCAGCCGTGCCGAAGCTTGCGCTTCCTTGCGCCGGGTGCGGTCGGTGTCGGCGGCGCTCATCACGGTGCTGCCCATATTGCCGTTCGACACATTCATCACATGGATGTCCCAACCCGCCTCCCGCAAAAGAAGAAGAGTTCCAGCCATGACAAATTCGATGTCGTCCGGGTGTGCAGCGATGGCGAGAGCAGAAGGCATGTCTTCGGGTAGCGAACCGGCGATGAAGTTTCCAGCATTCTATCGTGCGGAAAAATAATCGTTCCTTCATCCGCGATTCGCAGTAGTCCGATAGCGTCACCGCTCAATGAATCCATCGCCCTTAATCGCAAAAGCCAATTCCAACAGCGCCATCACGGATGCGGTGCAGCTCCGATGAGTTTCCTACTTTACGCCGCATACTTCCTGACCACGTCCGCGCTGCTCTGCTACAGCATCCAAGGCTTGGTTTTGCTTTTCCTTCATGCGACGGGTTGCAGGCGGTTGCGCGAAGAAAATGAGGATCTTGCGGAGCGCGCGGCCAGTCTTACCGAGTGGCCGATAGTCACGACGCAGCTCCCGCTTTTTAACGAGCCCAATGTCGCCGAGCGAATCCTGCGCGCGGCGGCGCAAATGGAATATCCGGCCGGGCGGCACGAGATTCAGGTGCTTGATGATTCTACGGATGAAACATGCGCCATCGTGGATCGCGTCGTCGCTCAATTGAAGCTCGGCGGGGTGAGTATTCATGTCGTCCGAAGGTCGGATCGCACGGGCTTCAAAGCGGGAGCGCTCCGCGAGGGAATGCGGACGGCGACGGGCAGTTTGTTCGCGATTTTTGACGGAGATTTTGTACCGCCGTCCGACTTCCTGATGCGGACGGTTCCAGTGCTTGCGCAAAAGCCGGGCGTCGGATTTGTGCAGACGCGATGGGAGCATTTGAATGCGTTGGATTCGCTCCTCACTGCGGCGCAGGCAACGGGGATCGATACGCACTTTATCGTCGAGCAAAGCGCCCGTGCATCGGCGGGCGCGTTCATGAATTTTAACGGCACCTGCGGCGTTTGGCGGCGCGCTGCGATTGAGGCTGCGGGCGGCTGGTCGGACGACACGCTCACCGAGGATTTGGATCTCAGTTATCGCGCTCATCTCGCCGGATGGACTGCGTATTATCTCCCCGAGCTGGCGGTGCCTGGCGAGTTGCCCGCGAGCATGGCGGCGTATCGGCGGCAACAATTTCGATGGGCAAAAGGCTCGATTCAAACCGCGAAAAAGTTGCTCCCGACTGTTTGGGCCTCGCCGATTTCACGGCTGCGAAAAATCGGCGCGACGCTGCATCTCACTCACTTCTGTGTGCATTTGTTACTGCTCGTTCACTGCTTGCTTTCAGTGCCCATTTTGCTGTGGGCGAATGAGCGTCCGCCGGCGTTGCTCTATTCGCTTTTCAGCGTGTTGGGCGGGATGATGCTCCTCGCACCTGCGGCGATGTATCTCACGGGATGGTGGACTCTTCACCGCGAGGACCGAGGAAGGCTCGCGACGATTCCGGCGATCATGTTGCTGGGCGGCGGTCTTTGTCTTTCAAATGGCCGCGCGGTGATTGAGGCGCTCATGGGCCGGCGCAGTGAATTTAATCGGACGCCGAAGCTCGGAGAAACCGGCGGGCAAACGCGCGCGCCCCGATCGTTGATGCCGCATTGCCAGCTCGCGCTCGCTGGCTACGCGGCGTTTGCGATGCTCCTTTTCCTAAAGAACGGTGGTTGGTTTATGGGGCCTTTTCTTCTCGTCTATGTCGCTGGACTTTCGTGGATGGGGATTCAGGAATTGCTGGAGCAGCGGGACGATGGCTGAGTGCCTCTGGCTCTCGTTTGGCGGGCGCATCGCGCTTTCGTGCGGGCTGTTTGCGCTCGGCGGTTTCGCGTGGTGGAAGTGGCCGGGAAATTGGTCCGTGCGCAGGCAATGGATGCTGCTCGTTGCGCTTGCATTTGCAGCGCGCGCTTTCGTGTGGGCGCTGCCTGCGTCGGACGACATGAACCGCTATTTGTGGGAGGGAAAGCTCATCCGCGCGGGCGTCAGTCCCTACGCGCAAACGGCAGAATCTCTCACCTCGCGACGCGACGCATCATGGGATGCGATGAACCACCGCGACAAGTTCACGGTCTATCCGCCGCTGTCGGAATTGGTCTTCGCTGCGCTCGGCGGAATCTCGTACGCACCGTGGATTTTCAAACTCGCGTTCACTCTCGCCGAGCTTGCCGTGATTCCGTTGCTCGCGGCGTTGGG
This sequence comes from Verrucomicrobiaceae bacterium, assembly GCA_043728745.1. Classification (GTDB taxonomy): domain Bacteria; phylum Verrucomicrobiota; class Verrucomicrobiia; order Chthoniobacterales; family Chthoniobacteraceae; genus SXWH01. The sequence goes on along the minus strand of JAYTMG010000615.1, from coordinate 11,972 downwards.
CGGGCGGCTTCGCTGGCTCGCGTTGTATGCGGTGAATCCCGTGCCGGTGCTAAGTTTCGCTGGCGAGGGCCACTTCGATTCGCTCATGGTTTTGGCCACGGTTGGCGCGGTCTTTTTAGCGCAGAAAAACCGGGCGGGTCTCGCTTGGGCGGCGCTTGGGATCGCTGTGGAGTGCAAGCTCATCGCCGTTCTTTTGGTGCCTGCGTTCTGGATGGCTTTCGACGTTCGTGGACGGCGGGCGGTGTGGGTGTTTTTCGTCGCGGCGCTATTACCTGCGGTGCCATTTGCGTTGTCGTTTCCGAATTGGATTCGCGGGCTCGCAGACTTTGGCGGTGCGACGAGCGGGAATGGTCCGCTCCATTTTATTCTCGAACTTGCGCTCGGTGGAAAAGCGATTCCTTCCGTCGTCTGCGCGGTCTTTTTGCTCGCCGCGACGATCTGGATTGCGGTCAGCGTGAAGCCGCTTTCGCGCGCGGCCTTGTGGACGTTTTTTGCGTTCCTCATTTGTTCGCCGACGGTGACATTTTGGTATGCTTCGTGGCTGCTGCCTTTTGCCGTCTTGCATCGGAGCCGGGCGGCTTGGGCGCTCAGTGCGCTGATGATTCTCTACTTCGCTGCGTTGCATCATCGCGAGCAGACGGGCGAATGGCTGCATCCGGTTTGGGCGCAAGCGGCGCTCTGGATTCCGGTAGCGGTACTTTTATGGAAAGATGCGGCATTCGCGCGTCGTGAAGCATGATGGCGGTGTCCGGGCCGCTGCATCTTTGCCTTTTCATCGGCGTCTGAACTCGGCATCCCATTCGAACTACAATCATGTCAGACATCCAAAAGCTCACACTCGGCCACTCCCCGGACCCCGATGACGCGTTCATGTTCTACGCGCTCGCAGAAAATAAGATTCCATCGGGGCGCTGGCGCTTTGAGCACATCTTGCAGGACATCCAGACGCTCAACGAGCGCTGCACCCGCGGCGAGCTTCACATTTCTGCAATCAGCATCCACGCTTACGCCAGCGTGCTGGATAAATACGCGCTGCTGCCGTGCGGCGCGAGCATGGGTGAAGGCTATGGCCCGATGCTCATCGTGAAGCGGGGCAAGGCGCTGCCCGACTTATCGGACTACGGTGCGATTCGCGAATGGCTCCAGCATCAACGCATCGCGATTCCGGGGCTGATGACGAGCGCTTACCTTGCGTTGAAGCTCTTCTTTCTCGGCGAGCCGATGCACACGGTGGTTCCGTTCGACCAGATTTTCGAGACACTCGACGCGGGAAACGCGGATGTGGGGCTCATCATCCACGAAGGCCAGCTCACGTATGCGCGCGATGGCTTCGACCTCGTGCTGGATCTCGGCGCGTGGTGGATGGACGAGACAGGCCTGCCTTTGCCGCTCGGCGGAAATGTCATCCGCAAGGACATCGCTCCGGCGGATCGCTCGGAGATCAATGTCATCCTCCGCGAGAGCATCCGATACGGGCTGGAAAATCGCGCCGCCGGCGTGGACCACGCGCTGCCGCTCGGCAGAGGATTGGACCGCGCGCTCGCGGACAAATTCATCGGCATGTATGTGAACGATCGCACGCTCGACTACGGTGAATCCGGACGCATGGCGATTCGGGAATTTCTCGGACGCGGCTACAAGCTCGGCTTTTTGAAAGAGCCGGTGGAGCTGGAATTTGTGGAGTAGCGGGCGCTTCCGTGCCCAAGTTTGCGTAAAGCGCGCTGGACACCGCGCGGTTCTTCGTACGCTCTCTGCGGCCTTTTACTATGAGCAATCGAAATGGAATTCTCGCGGGCGGCAACTGGATCGTTGACGCTGTCAAAATTGTCGATGTGTGGCCTCAGCAAGACACGCTGGCGAACATCCTCTCCACATCCAAAGGCACGGGCGGCTCGCCATTTAATATCCTGGTGGACATCGCACTGATGGGCGCGGCGTTCCCTTTATCTGCTGCCGGTCTGACGGGCAACGACGAGCTTGGGAGCTGGATTGTGGAGGTTTGCAAACAAAACGGGATCGACACAGCAGCGCTTCTGCGCTCTGCGGATGCGCCGACGAGCTTCACGGATGTCATGACGGTGGAGGCAACTGGCCGGCGGACATTTTTCCACGCTCGCGGGGCGAATGCGCAACTCGGGCCGGAGCATTTTGATTTTTCAAAAACGCAGGCGCGGATTTTTCATCTCGGCTATTTGCTCTTGCTGGATCGGCTCGATGGACCGAGCGCGACGCATGGGACTGTGGCCGCCGAAGTGCTCGCAGCGGCCAGCGCGGCGGGGCTGAAAACGTCGATCGATTGCGTGAGTGAGGACAGTGACCGATTCGCGAAGATCGTTCTACCAGCGCTGAAGTATGTCGATTATTGCATCATGAATGAGTTTGAGGCCGGGCGATGCACGGGCCGAAAAGTTCACAACGCCGAGGGGAAACTCGATCGCGCGGAGCTGCGGATCGCGATGCAGGCGCTTCTGGATGCAGGTGTTCGCGAGCGTGTGGTCGTTCATTTTCCCGATGGCGGCGTGGCCCTCGGGCGGGATGGAATTTGGGATGAGCACGGTTCGGTCGCGTTGCCCGCAAGTGGCTACATCAAAGGCGCGGCGGGCGCGGGCGATGCGTTTGCTGCGGGCGTTCTGCTCGGTTGGCACGAAGGCGACTCCGTCACGCAGCAGCTCCGCTACGGCGTTTGCGCGGCTGCTGCGAATCTGAGTGATGAGACTTGCACGGGCGGCTTGCGTCCGCTGGCGGATTGTCTCGTGTTGGGCGAACGATTCGGATTCCGGTCCTAAAGTCCGACTTTTCGCAGTGCCTCGCGAAGGCTGGCGATCGTGAACGGTTTGCCAACCACGAGGTCCACGCCGGGTGGTTTCTCGCCTTCGCTGTTCATGAGTTCGCCGAATCCGGTGAGGAGAATCACGGGCACGCTCGGATTGATCCGTTTGGCTTCGAGTGCGACTTGATCGCCTCCCATCTCGGGCATGGCGCGGTCGGTGATGAAGAGGTCGAATGCGCCGTTGTCTTTGGCAAATGCCTCGACGCCTTCACGCCCGTTGGATGCCGTGGTGACTTCGTAGCCGTCTTCCGAAAGATACACATACATGACTTCGCGAACCATGCTGTCGTCCTCGGCGATGAGGATGCGGCGTTTTTTCGAGTCGGCCGACGGAAGCGGTGGTTGGGCCGCAGCGACTGGCTTTTGGGGCTGCGAGGCTGGTTGCTCCACGGGTGGAGCGACAGCCGTTGCGGGCTCGCGGTGAGCGGTAGAAACCGGTAGCAAAACGGTGATTTTACTGCCGCGTCCTTCCTCGGATTCGATTTCCAGTTGGCCGTCGTGGCGCTGAAGAATTCCGTGGATGAATCCGTAACTGGATGAGTGGCCGTCGGGATGCATAGAGCCGAGGTTCGGGTCGAGGCATCTTTCGCGAGTCCGATCGTTCATGCCGAGACCGTCGTCGCGAACCGACAGCGCCACTTGATTTCCGCGCTGGCTAAGGCCGATGGCGATAGAGCCCCGGCGAGGGATGGCGCGAACCGCGTTGATGATGAGGTGTGTGACGAGTTCGCGGAGCTGCGATGCTTCACCGTGAATCTCGGGCACGGGCGGCAGTTGCTTGCGAATCTCAATCATGATTCCCGCAGCACGCGCTTCGACGCTCCACTGCGGTTCGGTGAGTGCTACCGCCTGCTCGATAATTGTGGCGAGACTCACCGGCACGTAAGCGTCTGCCTCGTTCCGGGCAAAGTCGCGGACTCGTCCGACCGCAGCCGCACCGACGGTAGCGGCGGACTGGATTTTTTGAATCGTGTTGCGAGTATCTTGATTGTTTTCGATCTCTTCGGGCTTGTGAAGGAGGTGCTCGGTCCATCCGATGATCGGGGTGAGCACATTGTTGAATTCGTGGGCGATTCCGTTGGCCATTTTTCCAAGTGCATTGAGGCGCTCGCGTGAAACGAGTTCCTGCTGCGCGGCGTGGAGATCTTCCAGCGCTTTGGTGAGCTTTCGGTTGCTTTCCACTGCGGCATCCTCCGCTTTTCTCCGCACCGCGATTTCATTTTGAAGCCGGGTGTTGCTTTCGACGAGCGCTGCGGTGCGTTCGTGGACGCGGGCCTCGAGCTGGTCGTGGGCCTGGCGAAGCGCGACTTGGTTGCGCTTGCGTTCGACGGAGTAATGGATCGAGCGGAGGAGGAGATTGTGATCGACCTGCCCTTTGATGAGGTAATCTTGAGCGCCCGCCTGGACGAGTTCGATCGCCTTGGAAACGTCTGCAATTCCGCTGATAATGACGACGGCAATGTCCGGGCTGACTTCATTCACCGCACGGAATGTCTGGCTGGGGATGCTGTCCGGAAGCGTGAGATCGAGAAGAATGGCGTCGATACCACCTCCACGCAATTTCTCCAGAGCGTCTGCGAGGCAATGGGTTACCACTGTCTGGAATTTTGGATACGTGGAGGCAGCGAGAATATGTTCCAGAAGCTGCGCGTGCTCCTTGGTATCTTCCACGATTAAAACTTTGATGGGCTTACTGATCATTTTTCGGGGTGCTCCCCGCCGACTGAATAGCAAATACGTCTCCAGTTAACGCGAAAGATCTATTTCTCATGCTCGGATATCGCTTGGTCCGCAATCCCGAGTGTAATCTCGCCTCTTGCTGCGCAAAAACACCCTCCCAAAATGATGGTCGCTCCGGTGAAATAAATCCACATCAGAAGCGCGACGACGCTGCCAAAAGTCCCGTAAACGATGTTAAATTCTGCGACCCGTCCCGCGTAAATGAGGAAAAGTTTTTGCAGTCCTCCAAGCACGAGGGTGACAGCGAGGGCTTCCATCCACACCTCGCGAAAAGTGGTTCGCCGGCGCGGGGCAAATTTGTAAAAAAGCGTGAGAGCGTAGAAAAGGAGAAGCGGAGGAAGCAACCAGCGAACTAGATTCAGCACCTGAGCACCGAGGCCGTTGTCGAAGCTGAAAAGCGCCTGATGGTCGTGGTAGTATTGCTCAATTCCGTTAATTACCGCAGGCGTCACGATACCGATGAGCAGCGCGCTGGTGAGCACTGTCATCATCAGGAGATTCATCAAGGGCATGCGCCACCAGTCGTATTCTTTCGTGCCCCATGCTTTGTTCACGCCGGCAACAAGGGACTGAAAAAATCGCAGCGAGCACCACAAGACTACGCCAAAGGAAATCAACCCTGAGCCCAACCGGGATTTCATGAAATTCTCCACCGTCGCTCGTACTCCGCTACCCATATCGATCGTGAGATATTCCGACATGAGCTGAAAGACGACATGGGTTGCCTTGCTCTGATCGCCGACAAATCGAGTGCCTACCGTGATGAGAAGCACCGTGAGAGGCAAAAGTGAAAATAGCGCGTAGTAGGCAAACGCAGCAGCCCGTTGCTCTCCGTCGGTTTCGTTGTACTTCACGAGAGCTCGCCAGATGGTTGCCCATACACGCCCCACTCGTCGGCGTTTGGCCATTTTTCGCACTTGGTCTTCAGACATCGGCGTTAATCTACCATGTCAGTCGCTGGACCGATAGGAAACAAAAGGGGCAGACCCTCAGGCCGACATCGCGATGATATTCCCAGCGCGGGCTTGGAGCGGCAGATGTCTGGAGAAAAGAGTTCGCAGCTCACTTTCTAAATAACCCTGCTGGAGTGGGATGTGTTCAATGGCGAGCGATGCTTTTTCCAAAACGCTCGCGACAAAGTCACGCGTCCGTTCGCTGGATCGGTCCGGGGAACCGTCCACCAGCTCGACCGCTACGATTGGGAGGAGGTTGCCGTCACAGACGACAAAATCGAGGGACTTCGAACACGCGCGGGCGTGCGCTTCCTGCCGGTTTTTTGCACCGTATGTGACGTTCACCAAATCGCCGAGCCGGACTTTGAGAAATACAGAATGGCTCTCGGGTAAAATACTCACGAGGACATTATAAAATGAGCGCTCTCCCGGCGTAAGAATGCTCGGACGCAGGCTGTAGGGATTTTTCTCCTCCATGCCCCGCGGGTGCTTTGGTATCGGGTCAGCGCTGGCTCGTGCCGCTTTTCCGCGGAGAAAGAACCAACTGGTTGCCGAGCCGATGGATAGACCAAAAATGAGCCAGATAAATTCGGACATTGTTCTTAGGAAGTGAGCAATGGTCGTGCCGGGTTACTTGATGATGCCCCGCGAACTTCGCGTGACAAATTCAACCAAGTGCTCGAGATCCGGATTATCGGGCAGCTCCGCCCGTATTTGTTCCACGGCCTGTGCGACGTTCAAATCGTTGCGGTAGAGAAGTCGGTAGGATTCCTTCAAATGGCGCAAAGTCTCCGGTGTGTATCCGCGCCGCTCCAGCCCGACTTTGTTGATGCCACGGATGCGCGCAGGATTGCCGTCGGCGATCATGTAAGGCGGCACATCTTGCACGATTTTCGAGCATCCGCCGGTCATTGCGAAGCGTCCAATCCGGCAAAACTGATGCACCGCCGTGAAGCCGCCGAGAATCACGTGATCTTCCACGGTGACGTGGCCAGCGAGCGTCCCGTTGTTGGAAAAGATGACATCATTTCCCACGATGCAATCATGGGCGATGTGACAATAAGCGAGAAAAAGGTTCCGGCTGCCGATGGTCGTTTTCGCTCCTGGTGCGGTGCCGCGATTGACGGTGACAAATTCACGAAACGTATTGCCATCGCCAATTTCCAGATGAGTAGGCTCGGCAATGTATTTCAAGTCCTGGGAACGCTGGCCGATGCTGGTAAACGAGAAAAACTGGTTCGCTTTTCCTACGATCGTGGGGCCGTTGAGCGAGACATGATGTTGAAGCCAGCAGCCCTCACCGAGAACAACTCCGTCGCCCACGATGCAATACGGCCCGATCTCACAGCCGGTCGCAATTTCAGCTTTTGGCGAGATGATGGCGGTCGAATGAATACTCATATTTGATGCAGCACAGAGGGGCGGAATCTGCCGCACAGGCGCAACCTCAAAATGCAGAAATTGTCAGTTCTCTTGACGTGTGCTCCCTTTCCAAGCGCACAAACAATAGGCGGAGACATCCGGGTCGGAATCCTCAGTTTTAGTTGTGGCTCACTCCAAATACCGGAAATCCATACTGCCGAAGAGCGATTGGTAGAGCTGCGACCATGCTTCTACGCGCTTCGTTTTATCGGCGACATGCGCAGCCGAAATGACACGTTCTTTTTCCGATGGGGCGCGGCCTAGCGTGGTGAGGAATGCACGCTCGATGCGCTCTTCGTCGGTTGCGCTGCTGGCTAGGGCTCGCTCGGCGGCGATGCGCGATTGCTCGATGATGAATGGGTGGTTGAGCAGGTAGAGCGCTTGCGGGGCGACGTTGCTGGTGCTGCGCTTGCCCATTGTGGCGTTGATGTCGCCGAAGTCGAATACCTCAAAAAGCTCCAGCCGTTTGTTGCGGAAGGCGGGCGTATAGACGCTGCGGCGCGTGTCTTTAAATTCGTATTTGTATTCCACGTTTTGGGCGCTCGTGTCGTTCGCGTCGATCTCGCCTGCGCCGCTGATGTTGGGGCCGAGGACTTCGAGCCGAAGTTCGCCGCTTGTCGCGAGGATGGTGTCGCGGAGTTGCTCGGCGTCGAGGCGGCGGCGCGGGTGGTGCGCGAAAAGGCGGTTGTCTGGGTCGGCGGATGATGGGCTGGCGCTGGCGAGTTGCCATGTGCGGGAGAGGACAATTTCGCGCACGAGTTTCTTGGTGCTCCAGCCTTCTTCGACAAACTTCGTGGCGAGAAAATCGAGCAGCTCTGGATGCGATGGCACTTCGCCGGTGGTGCCGAAATTGTCCGTCGTTCGCACGATGCCGGTGCCGAATAGCCACGCCCAAACACGGTTCACATAAACGCGCGCGGTGAGCGGATTTTGCGGCGATGCGAGCCAGTCTGCGAGTTCGCGGCGTCCGCTCGCAGTGGCAGGCATCGCGGGCTGCGCGGTGGCGGCGACTTGCAGGAATCCACGCGGAACCAGCGCGCCTTTTTGCGCAACGAGGCCGCGGATTCGGATATGCGTATCCGCCGGAGTTTCGTCGTCGCGCACGGTCATCGCGACTGGGCGGCGCGGGCCGCTGGCGGTGAGTTTTTTCAGCTCCGCTTCGAGCTGCTTGAGCGTGGCGACCTCGCCGGCATCGGTCGTTTGCGCGAGTGTTTCGACTTCTGCCTCGGGGATAAATTGCACGGCATCTGCGCCGACGACGCCCTTTGTGCCTTCATTGGACACGAGCACAAAACCAGCGCCGTCTTTTTCAAACCGGAAACGCCCGAGCGAAATAAATCGCCCGCCGATGGGCGGAGCCTGCGTCTGATTTACGAACACCGTCTCCTCTCCGTTTGCGTGGAAAATGTGGACGGGCACGCGCTCGGAGCGGTTCGGATACGCGGGGTATGCGAGGCGCACTTCGTAGCGACCGCTTGCGGGGAATTTCGGCGTGAAAGTCAGCGTCTTTGCGCCTTTGTCGGCTTCGGCATCATGGAGATATCCGTCGCCGATGTAGCTCTTCGAATACTGCGAGCGCGTCCATTCGCCGATGGCTTTTGCGTCGTTGTCATCCACGACGAGGCCCGGCAAATCGGCCACGGCGACAGGCTTGCCAGCCTCCGTGCCCACGACTGCGACCTTCGCCGACGCTGTGCCGGCGAGCTTTTTCGCAGCGGCGACTTTCACTTTCAGCGCGGCGACGGCGACTTCGTGGGCGCGCAGTTTCTCCTCCGCTTCGCCTTCCAGCGGCATGGGAGAATCGATCCAGCGCGCGACGTTGTCGGTGTAGTTTTCGAGCGTGCGCGTGGACGCCATGATCCCGGCCAGCGCGTAGTAATCGCGCTGCGAAATCGGGTCGAACTTATGATCGTGGCAGCGCGCGCAACCGATCGTCTGACCGAGAATCCCCTTCCCTATTGTGTCGAGCTGTTCGTCGATGACATCGAACCGCAACTGCTGCTTGTCCTGCTCTTCGTAGTTCGTCGGCCCGAGCACGAGGAACGCCGTCGCCGGAAGCAGCCGCCGCTTCTCCGCAGGCGAATCCACGGTCAGCAAATCCCCGGCGATTTGCTCGCGCAAAAAACGGTCGTAGGGAACATCGCGATTGAACGATTCGATGACGTAATCGCGGTAGCGCCACGCGTCCTTGAAAAGCAGCGTGCGCCCGCCGCCGCTCGACTCTGCGAAGCGCGCGACATCCAGCCAGTGCCGGGCGAAATTTTCGCCAAACTGCGGCAACGCCAACAGTTCGTCCACGACCTTTTCCGCGCTGGAAAATGCGGCGATTTGCTCCGACGATGGCGGCATCCCGATGAGCGTCTGGTAAAGCCTGCGCACGAGCACCGTAGAAGCAGCATCCGACGCAGGCGACACGCCTTTCGCCTCCATCTGCGCGAGGACAAAATGATCCATCGGCCCACGCGGCCACGCTGCATTTTTCACCGCAGGCGGCGCGTGCTTTTTCGGCGCGATGTAAGACCAAAATTTGCGCCCGTCCTCCACGCTCAACCCGGTCTGCTTTTTCGCCACCGCGCCCGCCACGCGAGGGTCGGGAGCGCCCATTTTCACCCACTTCTCCAAAACCGCGATCGCCGCCGCAGGAAGCTTCCGCTTTTCCGGCATCTGCAAATCCTTATCCGTGTAGCGCACCGCTTTGATCAGAAGGCTCTCGTCCGGCTTCCCCTCGACGATCGCCGCGCCGCTATCCCCGCCGTGCTCCCACCCTGCGCGACTGTCGAGGCGCAGGCCTCCTTTTACCTTGTGCTCCGGGCTGTGGCATTCGAGGCAATGCTCCGCAAGCAAAGGCCGCACGCTCTTCTCAAAAAATGCCACACCATCCGCATCGGCAGCGGCAGCGGCAGCCGAAGCGGTGAACAATGGAATCAGGATGGAACGAAGCGCAAACACGACGGGCAAAGCGGGCTACGTATCACTTCTTAGGGGCGCAGTGACAGAGTAAACTTGCACGAAAAACAGTGGACTGAACAATTCGGGGAGGAAAACGGGTCAGCGTGCGAACACTGACAACATTTATATCCATTCATTGCTCTATGGTTGCGGTTTTTATGAACTTTGCCAGACCGTTCCTTTATCCTTTCGCGGTCAGAGAAAACCGTCCCTTTCATCTGATCGCCTTCCTACTTTGAGTGTGGTTCATTATCGCCGCGTTCTCAATTGAGAGTTTCTGGTGTATTTCATTTCTTTTTTATCGCCTGACCCCCTTTCCCGTGACCCCCTTTCCCGCAGCTTCCCCCTGTAATAATCGGATATCCTTCTCGGTATGAGAGAAGTGCTTCTTCTGGGTAAAAGCGAATTCTTGAAGTTTAACCAATGGGATCATGTTTCCGTCTCTAACGTTGACACCGACAAAGCGGAACTCTGTAAGCGCGGGGCAGTCATACACAAATTCAATTGTATCCAGCGGAGCGGAATCATGATATCTCAATACCTGCAACTTGAGGCACCCTGACACAGAACGGATGTCCTCCAATTTCTTGCAATTCGTCAAAGTAAGGCGTTCAACCGGAGTTCCAACAATATGCCGGATGGATGTGAGTTGACTCATATAGTGAAGCTCGACGCATTGAAGATGTTCGAGTTCTTGGATACCCTCCAGCGAAGTAATTTTTCCTTTGACCAACTCCAAGCTTTCCAAGTTTGAGAATCGAGCAATTTCCATTAATCCTTTTGAGCGCGAATGGAAATTATCCAACCGCAATCGCTTAAGAGAAGTGGAAGATTTAGGCAGATGCAAGCCGGGATCCCAGTCTAGTGAGGCGTCAGTAAGCCTTGAAAATTTCGTCAGGTCGACTTCCCCCCTCGCTCCCGCAACGACAACATGGCGCAATTGGATCATTGAATCCAATCCATCCAAGTTTAGGGTTTCGCAGAACGGCAACACTAAAGAATAGAGGTTGTTAATACCTAATAGTTCAACCACGCACTCAAAATCAGAGCCATGAGCCGGAGATATCCCAAGCCCATCGATTTCTCCAGCATTCAATAACTCACGACAATTTGGTAGATTCGCCTGACATGCCCACGCAATACGCCAACGCCCCCACACTTTGATTTCAACATTGGAATTTCTATTTTTAGACATGTCAATCTTAGGGTTTGGGTTTGGGTTTGCCGGGTGATTCTATTATATTGTAGTTTGTGGGACTTTTAGGCCCTCCGTCTTGAAGGAGGCTTTCATATTCATCCTTAAAAGCCTCTTTATTGCAATTGTTTTTCGCTTTCTTGAATTTCGACTTAGCCCAATCGACCACATCACCTGTCTTCTTCTGAATTCTCGATGCTGATGATTTCATACGTTCCACGGTCCCTTTTCCAATGTATGACATTCCGCTTTTAAACACCAGCCAGTATGAACCAACATCTTTCGCTGCCTTAATCTTTTTTCCCGGCAGGGGTATCATCGTCGCGGCAGCAGCAGCAACATTTTGATTTACTCCGCACGCTTTAATAGCGTTCTCTGCTGCGTCCGAGAACATGTTTGAGGTATCTAACATATCGGAGAGAAGCCGGAATGCGCCATCCTTCTGGATTGAATCCCACCACTCCAATCCCAACGGATCCACCGCCCCAATCGGATCCCCTCCCACGTACCCATACAAATTAATCCCGCCCTCCTCCTCAATCGGATCCCTCGAAATCCACCGTCCCAACTCCGGCGAGTAGGCGCGGTAGGGGGCGAGCACGAGGCCGGTGCGTTCGTTCGTGTAGTGGCCGGTGAACCCGAAATCCGAGTCCAAATCCCCGCCGATGCTGGGCAGTTTGGTTCGGATTCCGTAGGGCGTGTAGTCGTAGGCGGCTCGCACGACGCCATCGCTGGCGTCCACCAGTTCTCGGATGCTCCCGAGATGGTCCCGCGTGTAGAGCAGGTTCACATTTGGCCCTGCTCCGGCGGCCATCAGTCGCCGCTCTCCGTTGCCAAAGTACAGTCGCGCCGGGTTCGCCAAGATTCCGGTCGGCGGGATTTC
>JAYTMG010000614.1:0-1127 GCA_043728745.1 Verrucomicrobiaceae bacterium | reverse complement strand
GGCGCACAGCGCTCGAAGGGACGAGGTCGGCGGTGAAGCTGCCGGACTTTGCGGGTAAGAAATTCCCGCTCGTGCTGCGCGTGCTGCATCAGGAACTGCTCGTGAACATCGTCGAGGCCGGGCCGGTGCCGAATTTCTTCGTCTATGAAAAGCCGTGGTACCGCGACGGCGCCATGGTCGCGCTCGCGCTCCGGGAAACCGGCAATCTCGGCCTGCTGAAGCCGTGGATTCTCGGCCTGCGCGAGCCATTTGACCGCAACAACAAAGGCGAGACCGAGGCCGACAATCTTGGGCAGGTGCTCTTTCTCATCTCGCTCGTCGCCGATAAAAACCACCCGCTTGTGGCGAAGGTGCTCGCGGAAGTGCCGCGCTTTGAGCGGACCAATGCGACCGGCAGATACATCCTCGGGCGCTCCGATTTCAACGACCATCCCGTGTATCAGACCAAGTGGCTGAAATACGGTCTGCGCTCGCTCGGCCTGCCGGATTTCTACGTCATTCCGAAAGTCGCCGACAGCTACGGCGCGCTGTTCTGGATGGATTACCGCGAGCAGCACATGGCCGGAAAAGACAGCGACGACCGGGGCCGCTATCCGTACCTTGGCTGGGCGTGCGACCATTTTCACGGGCGGAGAAAAAGCCCGCTCAGCAACCGAGACTATCCGCTGACGTGGGAGGAACACGCCAGCGAGGCGCGTTACGACGGACTGAAAATCATCTCCCCCGCCCTTGTGAAGAGGCGTCTCTCCCCGCCCCACACCTGGCACGCCGCCGAAGCGTTTCTCCTTCTGCTCACCCAAGCCAGCGAATGAAAAACCACCACCAACGGCTCTTCGGAAAATTAACCGCCGCCGTCCTCGGGGTTGGGAGCAGATGGCCCGGCGGTTCGCAGGCCATCAGCGTATGAATCATTTCCAATCTCCTGCGTTCCGGCGGCTGATGTTGGCACTTTTGTTTTGGGCCACTGCCGCTTCCGCGCATTCGGCGACGAACAGTTTGAACCATTGGCCGCAATGGCGCGGGCCGCAGGCCAATGGCGTCGCGGCGCACGCCACCCCGCCCGTGGAGTGGAGCGAGAAGAAGAACGTGCGTTGGAAAGTCGCGCTGCCCGGCCGGGGCCATTCCTC
>JAYTMG010000613.1:0-8572 GCA_043728745.1 Verrucomicrobiaceae bacterium | reverse complement strand
AAGCTTTTGCGCTCCCTCGCTCGCGGGCAGTTCTCGCGCACGGTTTGTCTCGGCGGCGCTGCTTGGCTCTTCGGTTTTCGCTCACGCGTTCGGGTCTTTGCGGGTGTCTCGTGGGCTTTCTTGCTTCGTCGCTTCGCTCGCGGAGGCTCTTGCTGCCTTGTTTTGTGGGTTTCGGGCGGGTGTGGGCGCGGCGCTGCTTTTCGGCGGCGGCGGGAAAGCGATAACGAACCACACTCAAAGTAACGTGTCCCGACATGTCGGGACAGCAAAGGCCCCCGAACACTCGACAGGCTCTCTTCTAACCAATTGTCCCGACTGGTTGGGACAAACGGGGCTATCAAAGCTCCGCTCCTCCGCATTCGCCGCGTTTCGTTATGAAACTCGTCTCAAATCATGCCCGGCGTGTGGGAAGTTCGATGAACATTCCTGAAGGCGGGGCTTGCCGGGCGCGGGGAATGCCGATACGGTCCGCGCCTCTTTTCAAAATATCATGGCTAAAAAGACTGCATCCAAACCCGCGAAGAAAGCACCCGCTGCAAAGGCGAAAAATGAACTCGGTGGAGTAATGTCCGGCGCTGACATCCTTGTCGCTGCGCTCGAACGGGAGGGGGTCGATACGATTTTCGCGTATCCCGGCGGAGCTTCGATGGCGATGCATCAGGCGCTGACTCGCTCGAAGAAAATCCGGACGATTTTGCCGCGTCATGAACAGGGTGGTGTGTTTGCGGCGCAGGGCTATGCGCGGGTGACAGGGCGCGCTGGTGTTTGCATGGCGACTTCTGGTCCGGGGGCGATGAATCTGGTGACGGGAATTGCCGATGCGTTCCTCGATTCGACGCCGCTGGTGGCAATCACGGGGCAGGTGCCTCGCCACATGATCGGCAAGGGTGCGTTTCAGGAGACGGATGTTTTCGGTGTGACTGCGCCGATCGTGAAGCACAATTATCTTGTGATGGATATCAACGATCTTCCGCGGATCGTGAAGGAGGCTTTTCATATCGCGCAGACGGGTCGTCCGGGCCCGGTGCTCATCGACATCCCGAAGGATGTGCAGATGGGGACGACGCAGCCGGTTTGGCCATCGACGATCAATATTCGCGGCTACAACCCGGATATTCGCGTGGGTGATGCGGAACTGAACGAACTGATCGGGCTCATCCGCCAGGCAAAGCGTCCTGTGATGTATGTCGGCGGCGGTATCATCAGCGCAGAGGCACACGCGGAATTGCTGGAGTTTGCGGAGCGCGCACAGATTCCTGTGGCGACGACGCTGATGGGCGTGGGTGGATTTCCGGAGACGCATCCGCTTTCGCTGAAGTGGTTCGGTATGCACGGCACGGTCGCAGGAAATAATGCGGCGAATGAAGCGGATTTGATGTTGGCGTTTGGCGTTCGGTTTGATGACCGGATCACCGGGAAGCTGGAGGCTTTTTGTCAGCACGGCACGATCGTGCATCTCGAAATCGACAGCTCGGAGATCAATAAGAACAAGGTGGTGAAGCTCCCGATGCTCGGCGATGTGCGGGATGCTTTGACGCGCGCGAATGTGATGCTGGCCAAGGCGGGATACGTCCGGAAGTCGAAGAACTATGACCTTTACCCCGAGTGGCGCACGCTGATCGAGGGGTGGAAGAAGGATTTCCCGTTCTACTACGAGGACACGAATGACGCGATTCAGCCGCAATACGTCATCGAGCAGCTCTATAAGATGACGAAGGGCGAAGCGATCATCACGACTGGCGTGGGACAGCACCAGATGTGGGCCGCGCAGTTTTATCATTTCGACAAACCGCGCCGCCTTATCAGCAGCCTCGGTCTCGGGTCGATGGGCTACGGCTACCCAAGCGCTATCGGCGCGAAAATGGGCGCGCCGGACCGCGAAGTGATCGACATTGATGGGGATGGTTCGTTCGTCATGAACATTCAGGAACTCGCCACAGCACGCGTCGAAGGCATCGCGGCAAAGGCGCTGGTGTTGAACAATCTGCACCTCGGAATGGTCGTGCAGTGGGAAGATCGCTTCTTCAAGAGCAACCGCGGCCACACGTTCCTCGGCGTCTTTGAAGATAAGGAAATGACGAAGCCGAACATGCAGCAGATTTATCCCGATTTTCAGAAAATCTGCGAGGGCTTCGACATCCCGAGTCGCCGCGTTTCGCACAAGAAGGATCTCGCCGAGGCGATGAAATGGTTCCTTGCGCAGAAGACCGCGTGTCTTCTCGAAGTGATGGTTCCTTACAGCGAGCATGTGCTGCCGATGATTCCGGCGGGTGCGACTTATAAGGATTTGATTTACAAAGACGATGCAGTGCGCAAAACACTCGTCCCAGGAAGCGGACTGTAAGTTTCGCGCGACAAATTCCCACAAGAAGCAACCGCCACCGAAGGCCCCCAATGAGCCTCCGGTGGCGGTTGAACTTTGTACCGAGGTTAATCGTTGCCAGCGGCAACTGAATTCTCCAAATAGACCGCCTTATGAAATTGCTCAGCACAGTAATTCTCGCAGCTACCATTTCCGCCGTCGCTGCGGACGACTTCATTACTTACCAAGCGAAGGACGGGCCTGGGAAGGGGAAGCATGTCGTTTTGATCGCTGGCGATGAGGAATATCGCAGCGAGGAAGCGCTGCCGATGCTCGGCAAGATTCTCAGCCAGCGACATGGGTTCAAATGCACGGTGCTTTTTTCCGTGGATGCGGACGGGACTATCAATCCCAACAACGCCGCATCGTTGAGCAATCCGGTTGCGCTCGATTCAGCGGACGCGATCGTGACTTCGCTGCGCTTCCGTAAATGGGCGGACGCCGACATGAAGCACTTCGCGGATGCCATCGCGCGCGGTGTGCCGGTGATCGGTTTGCGCACTTCCACCCACGCTTTTCAGGTTCCGGGAACGAGCGCTTTTAAGGGCATGAACAGTTTCGGGAAAAAGACGCTCGGGGAGCAATGGGTGAGTCACTGGGGCGGCCATAAATCGGAGGCAACTCGCGGCGTTATCGAGCCATTGGCGAAAGATGAGGCCATTCTCCGCAGCGTCACCGATGTGTTCGGCACATCCGACGTGTATGAGGCATATCCGCCAGCGGACGCGAAGATCCTGCTCCGTGGCTTCGTTTTGAAAGGCATGAATCCGACGGATGAGCGTGCTATTTATACAAAGAAGCGCGCGACCGACAAAATGGAGCAAGGGGTGAATGAGCCCGCGATGCCGGTCGCCTGGACGCGCATTCACAAGAACGAAGCGGGCAAAGAGAACAAAGTGTTCTGCACTACAATGGGGGCGGCGAGTGATTTCCCGAGCGAGGGTCTTCGTCGCTTGGTCGTCAATGGTGTCTTTTGGGGGCTCGGAATGGACGTGCCGGAAAAGGCAAACGTCGAGTTTGTCGATCCCTTCAACCCGACGATGTATGGTTTTGGCAGCTTTCGCAAAGGCTTGAAGGCATCGGATCACGCGCTGGGTAAGGAGTTGCCAGCCGGGAAGTAGTGTCGCCTGACGCCCGCCTGCTCCGCGTCCTCCGGGAAGCGAGTGTGCATCTTTTGCCGGGAGATATCGCCGGACTTTCGCTCGCGGAAGTCGAGGCTGGATTGACCCGGCTGCAAGGGTCGGGATTTGACATTGAATCCAAGCCGGGCCTCGGCTGCCGCTTACTTGGATCGCCGGATCGGATCATCGCCGATGACCTGCATTCGCGTTTGGGCGATTGCGCGATTGCGCGGGAGATTCTCGTCTTTGAAGAAACGAGCTCAACCAACGATGTCGCGGCAAATCTCGGGCGGCAAGGGCATCCCGGCGGCCTTGCAATTTTTGCGGAGCGGCAGACGGCGGGGCGAGGGCGCTTTGGGCGCCGCTGGGTTTCCGCCGGGCATGAAGGGCTTTGGTTTTCGCTGCTTTTGCGACCGGAAATGCCCCTCGCGGAATGGACGCGGCTGACTACCTGGGCGGGAGTCGCAGTGGCGGCTGCGGCCGGGCCGGCGGCTCGAATCAAGTGGCCCAACGACGTTCTCGTGGGCGGGAAAAAAGTCGCGGGCATTCTCATCGAAAGCAGCACCGACGCTATGGGTAAAACGTTCGCAGTCGTCGGTATCGGCGTGAATGTGAATCAAACGGAGTTTCCGGCTGAGCTCGCAGACCGCGCAACCTCGCTGCACCTCCAGTCCTGCCATGTGATGGATCGCGCCGGACTTGCGGTCGCGATACTTTGGGAACTCGAGCGCCGATTTGCGCAATTGACTACGGATTTCCCGGCAATTCTCGCCGAGATGAAGCTCAAGAGTGCCGTTTTGGGGCAATGGGTGCAATTGCACTCGGGCACAGAAATTTTTGAGGGAATCGCCGAAGATTTCGATTCCGATGGCAATGTTCTTATTCGGCTGGACTGCGGCGAGTTGCGGAAGATGAACGCGGGAGAGATTTCCACGCGCCCGCCGCAATCGTTCCAATAGGAGCAATATTCCTCGCTGTAAGCCGGGGTTGGGACCGGCTCCTGCTCTATCACCGAGCAGCAAATGCAAATCATACATTCAGACGTTCAGGACCAGCTTGTGAAGGGCTTGTCGCACAGGATGAATAACATTCTGACGCTCTTCCACGGGTATCTAGGACTTCTTCTGGATAACGAAAAGCTCGATCCGGTAACTCAGGAAGGACTCGAAAAAATCAAGGACAGCGCCCGAATAGCCTCGGAATTGATGGACCGAACCAACGCTCTCGTGCGCCCCACAAACTTGATTGCGCGAGAGATTTCCATCGAAGAGTTCCTCAATCAATTGACGCCGACGTTTGAAAAACTGCGCGGTTCCGGTCCAAAGATCGAGGTCGAGTGTGAGGCGGACCTCCCGCAAGTCGTTGCTGATCCTTCAAGGATCCGGGTGGCGTTGACCGAACTCGTCAAGAACGCCTGCGATGCGACGGAATCCGGCGGGAACATCCGCATAGTCGTAAGCTCGGGTTCGACCAGTCCGAAGGAACCGTTCTGTCCGACAACGGAGTCGCCGCCTGCGGATTGGCTGGTCATCTCGGTCATCGACCAAGGCGGGGGAATCGACAAGAGCGTCGCGCACCAACTCTACGAGCCATTTTCTACGACGAAAAAGCGAGTCGTCATCGCCGGTCTCGGCCTCACTGTGGCGATGCGTTGTATGCAACAAATTGGCGGTGGAATCGACCACGAATCTGAAGGCGGGACGACAACGTTCCGACTCACGCTTCCCGCGCAGCGGGTAGGGAAATTGCGCGCTGTCGCGTAAATCTACTCTTCCCAGCGAAAAGCCCCATCCACGGGCAGGCCAAGTTGATCGAGGATACGATCGACGACCGTATCGGCAAGTTCTGCGATCGTTTTTGGGCGACTGTAAAAGCCCGGACTTGCTGGCATCACGAGCGCCCCGGCTTCCATCACCGTGCAAACGTTGCGGGCGTGGATCAAGTTCCACGGAGTCTCGCGAGGAACGATAATGAGCTTGCGGCGCTCCTTGAGGAAAACGTCTGCGGCCCGGAGAATCGTGGAGTCGCCGGTGCCTGCCGCGATGCGGGCGAGTGTTCCCATTGAGCACGGACAAATCACCATCGCATCGAAGCGTGCCGACCCGCTCGCAAACGGCACATTCATCGTCTTGTCACCATGTTGGTGAACGCCCGCAGGGACGATGAGTTCGTCGATTTCGTCGTGGATGACTTGCCTCGCGTACGGGCTCAGAATCAAATGAACCTCGTGAGCAGCAGCGTCGATTTTATCGAGAAGGCGCTGGAGATAGATCGCTCCGCTTGCGCCAGTCCCAGCGATGACGAGCTTCACTTCGCTACGTCGGCGTTGGCTTCTTTTTCCTCTTGTTCGGCTTTTTTGAGGAATGCTTTCATCGCCGTTTCCCACTTGCCCACATCGTCGCCGAAGTCTTCGTCGAGGAACACTTGCATCGTCGTTTTCGCCTCTTCGTTAAAGTGGTGATTGGGGATGCGAATGGCTTCGAGCATCGCGGGGAGTTTGACTTTGTCGTCGCGGTTCATGAGGTCGGTTGCGAAGACGTCGATGACATCCTCGTTGAACGCGGGATTGCGCCAGATGTGGTTGAGTTTTGCACTCCATGCCTCGTCGGGGAGGAGGTTTACGATATGCTGGGAAGCCTCGACCTGACCATCTTTGGTGAGGCCGGGCAGCAGCGTGATGAGCGCTTGCGCGGTGTTGAGGTGATCCTGATCGGAGTTGCCTTTGAAGAGTTGCAGCGCATCGTCGATTTTGCGGTCGTCTTCTGTCATGACGACCGGCGGCGTGACCCTCGGGATGGCCACTTCGGGTTCAGTGTCGGGTTTTTGGACAGTCGCGGTGGGCTCGGAGTCCGTGGACACTGCGGTGTTGTCCGCGCTCTTCGCGATTTTGGCAGGCGGCGGCGTCGGGGTCGGCGTGTAATGCGCGGTGCTATCCCCACTCAAAAACCAAAGGGCTGCACCGACCACGATGGCGACTACGACTGCGAAAATACCTACGGAACGAGAATTCATGGATGTTATTGGCTCTGAAAAGCGACTTCCTGTCTTTGACCTGCGGAGTGCGCTGGATGTTCAATAAATCATTCAGCCCGTGTTGCGCAAGGTCGCGAGTAGCTCATTTGCTACCAGGCCGGCTGATGGAACTCCAGTCCATGCGCGTCGGCGACGCCTTTGTAGGTCACTTTTCCGCCGAAGACGTTCACGCCGCCTACGAGGTTGCGGTCTTTGGCCAGCGCTCCGGCGAAGCCGTGGTCGGCGATGATCTCGATGTAGCGGTAGGTGACATTCGTCAGCGCCTGCGTCGCGGTGCGGGCGTAAGCGGCAGGCATGTTGGCCACGCAATAATGGGTGACATCTTCTTCCACGAAAACGGGGTCGTGATGCGTGGTGGCGCGCGAGGTTTCCGCGCAGCCGCCTTGGTCGATCGCGATATCGACGAACACGCTGCCGGGCTTCATCACGCGCATCATTTCGCGGTTGATGAGCTTGGGCGCCTTTGCGCCGGGCAGGAGGACCGCGCCGATAAGGAGATCCACTTCGGGTAGCATTTCGAGGATGTGCGCGGGGTTGGAAAACAGCGTGTGCGCGGTATGAAGCGTGATGTCGAGGAAGCGCATCCGCTCGACGTCCACATCCAGAATCGTCACGTCTGCACCGAGTCCCGTGGCCATGCGTGCGGCGTTCACGCCTGCGGTGCCGCCGCCGATGACGACAACTTTCCCCGGCAGCACGCCCGGTACGCCGCCGAGCAGGACGCCGCAGCCGCCGTGGTGTTTCGCGAGGTAGTTTCCGCCGACGAGCACGCTCATGCGTCCGGCGATTTCGCTCATCGGCTCCAGCAGCGGGAGGCGACGGTTTACCTCCACGGTTTCGTATGCGATGCCCGTGATTTTCCGTTCGAGCAGTGCATCCGTGAGCCTCCGGCTGGCGGCGAGGTGCAGATATGTAAAAAGAATCTGCCCTTCGCGAAGCAGCGGCCATTCTTCTTCGAGTGGTTCCTTAACTTTCACGATCATGTCCGCCCGCTCGAAGACCTCTGCGTGCGATGCGACAATCTCGGCCCCTGCGGCGACGTATTCGGCATCCGGGAAGCCGGTTCCCGCGCCTGCGGCGGTTTCGACGAGAACTTTATGCCCGCGTCGGGTGAGCTGGTACGCCCCGCTGGGGAGTAGCGCTACGCGGTTTTCCTGAGCCTTGATTTCCTTGGGTACGCCGATGTTCATAGCGGCATCTTAGCACGGTTTCCTCACGGCACCACAGCGTTTACGGCTTGCCTCGGCTGGGGCGAAAATGGAACGACGCTGACGCATGGACGAAGCGGCGCATAGAGCCCCCATTTTTATGCCCAACATCTTTATGCCAAATGTGCAGCTCCGTTTTGGCATAAAGATGTTGGGCATAAAAATGGGGGCAGACGGTAAGCCACAGCGCGTCAGTATTCCCAGGCTGATATCAAGCTTTTGGCTGGGTGATGTAAGGCTCGCGGAGATACAGCGGCTCGAAGTCTCCGCGCGCTAAGATGCCTTTGCCGTCCGCGGCCAGATGGGCGAGTTTTCCAGCCCGCGGCATCGCGATGACCGCCCTCTGAAATGCCGGCAGCGGTGCCGTGGTGAAAACGGGCAATTCCGGCGCTGTGGCGAGTCTCTCAGCAAGCGCGGCGGCGTCGAGCAACTGCGGCTCATCGACGCACACACCGTCGCGGACCCGGCTGTAGTAAAAAGTATCGCGTCGCGCGTCGCCGATGGCGAAATATTCGCGGGCATCCGTCTCCAGTGCGGCGACGCTGGCAAGGCCGAGCAACTCTGCTCCGCAGGAAAGCGACAATCCCAGCGCCGTGGCGATGCTGATTCGCACGCCCGCGTAACTCCCTGGCCCGATGCCGACCGCGATCGTCGTGAGTCTCGGCGCGAGTTCGCGCACCCGCGCGAGAAGGAGATAAAGGTCGCTGCTCTGGCTGCGGTCGCACGCGAAGACTTCATCGAGCACGAGGCGTCCGTCTTTTAGCAGCGCGATGCTGCCGCGCGGCGTGGATGTGTCGATGGCGAGAATCATGGAAGCTCGATGGTCCTTTCATCGCCATCGCCCGCGC
>JAYTMG010000612.1:0-7221 GCA_043728745.1 Verrucomicrobiaceae bacterium | reverse complement strand
GAAACACCGATTTGGACCGAACCGAAAAAGCGGAGCCCGGAGGCTCAAGCATGTCGATGCCGGAGAACTCCGAACGATGCGCGATTTGCGAATCGACCCGGTTTGTTAGCGAAAATACGACGGGTGCGCGAATGAACGGCGAGGGTGGCGGATCAGCGGTGCCCGTGATTAGCAGAAAGTGGCACAGCCCGTCAGAGCTGTGCCACTTTCAATCCGCATCCGCTTGATGTGGTGCGTTTAGTTTTCCTTCCGCTCTTCGACGATGACAAAGTCCGGTTTGCCCCCGCGAAGGACGCGGAGCCGTACCGTGCTGAGATTCTTCATTTCCTCGCTGACGTTCACGGCTTCTTCCGCGTTTTTTACGGGTTTGCCGTTGATTGATAGAATCACATCGCCGCGGCGAAGTTCCGCATCGGCGGAGGCTGAGTCCGGCGCGACCGCAGTGACGAGGGCTCCGTTGACGGAGTCGTCGATCCGCAGCAGCTTGCGTTGCTCGGCTGTCAAGTCACCCACTTGCACGCCGTCGAGAACGTCGGGTGCTTTTTTGGTCGGCTCAACGGTCGGCTTGCGTAGCTTTGCTACCGAGCCACCCCGATCCGCCAGCGTGACGTTGATCTCTGTTTCTTTCCCTTCGCGGATGATCTTGAGTTTCACTTCTGCGCCGGGCGCAGTCGCTGCGATGGTGTTGCGGAATCCGGTGATGTTATCGAATTTCTTACCGTTGAGTTCGAGGATCACGTCCTCGACCTTGATGCCCGCCTTTTCGGCGGCACCGCCTGGGACGACCGAGAGAACAATGATTCCTTCGTTGGTCGGAACTCCGAAGCTCTTGGCCAGTGCGGCGTCGAGCATCTTCATCTCGATGCCGAGGAAGCCGCGCTGCACTTTTCCGAATTTGAGCAGGCTTTCCATTACCGCCCGCGCTTGGTTCGAAGGCACTGCGAAGCCGATTCCCAAACTTCCGCCGGTGCGTGAATAGATTGCCGATGGGATGCCGACGAGGCGTCCTTGCGCGTCGATGAGTGCGCCGCCAGAGTTGCCGGGATTGATTGACGCGTCGGTCTGAATGAAATTGCCAAACTCCGAAATGTCCGTGCCGTCGCGCCCGAGCGCGGAGATGATTCCTTTGGTCACCGTCTGCCGAAGTGCGAACGGACTGCCGATGGCGATGGCGACGTCGCCGACTTTTGTTTTGTCGCTATCCGCAAACGTGATCGGCGAGAGTGCTGTTGCCTCTACTTTGATCAACGCGATGTCGCTGCCTTCGTCGCTCGCAATCCGCTTTGCCTTGTACTCCGTCTTGCCATCGGCGAGGATGACTTTGATTTCGTCGGCGTCCGCGACGACGTGATGGTTTGTGAGAATGTAACCGTCAGAGCTGACGATGACGCCACTGCCGAGCCCGGCAGGAACGAGTTTACGTCCCTTTGATTCAGGTTTCTTGGGCGTCTCGGAACCAGGCTGCTCCGGGTCGGGCAGTCCGAAAAAGCGACGGAAGAACGGGTCACTCAAACCTTGATCCGGAATTCTGGCTCCGCGCCTCACCTTGTCTGCGAGCACCTCCGTCGAGATCGTCACGACGCTCGGTGCGACGCGCTCAATGATGGGCGCGTAGCTGGAATGTTCATCGCGCTTGAGGACTTGTTCATCGACTTTCACCTCGGGCATTTTCGCTTCGTCGGCGAATGCCATGGTCCCGAGGATGAGTGGCACGAGCAGTAAGCTGCGGATCGAGCGGCTGAGGATTTGATGTTTCATATTTGTATAAATGGTATCGTTGAATTTCATCCGGACAAGCGGCGGGTGTCGTCACTTTTGTCTAAAAATCTTCGGTGCTGAAGTGGCTCGGTTCCCGCTTTCTCATCGGATACGCGACACTTATGGCAGCTACCAATATCAATTTAGACGGTTCAGAAACGACAGTGATCAAAGGACTGGGGATGATGGGCTCCGATCTCGATGGCGGGACTCTTTTCGAGCGGTGCAAAGGATTGGATGAAATGGATTTCCTCGACACTTTGAAGGGCTTGATCGATGTCGGTTACGTCGATTCCGACTCATCGGTTTTTTATTCCATCGGGGAGATTCAGAATATGAAATTCCGAATCAACCCTCCGTATTTGAAGGCAATCCGCGAGGCAATCGACCCCGAGGACGAGCCGCGGAAGAGCAAGCGCGTGCGTCGCGACTAGATTATTGGATTGTTGCCGCGGGCGCGGAATGCCAATAGGCGGCATCGAAACGAAAACACGCTCATCATTTCTCGCGCGGCATTGGCCGCTGTTTGCTGCAATCGCCAGCGGAGTCTGGCTGGCACTTTGCTTCCCGCCGTTTGGATTCGGTAAGTCTGCGTTTCTCGCGCTTGGGCCGCTGCTTTGTGCGGTATGGATTCCGCGTGACATGACGCCGTGGCGTCGGTTCCGGCTCGGCTACGTGGCGGGCCTCATCGCCTACACGATTATTTTCTCGTGGCTCAGCGAACTCGCTCCGCTTTTCCACGCTCCGGCGCTCAATGCGCTGCCGCTCGGGATGGGTGTGGGAATCGCGCTCGTCCCGGCGATTTGGGCGATGTTTGTCGGCTGGTTTGCAGGGCGTCAGGTCATTGTGGAACGGCCCGATCCGCTTGCGATGAACGTGCGGCCTGTGCTGCTGTCTTCCACGCGCAATCTTGGGCTCGGGGTCGTCGTCGCGGCTTCGTGGGTGGCGCTGGAATGGGTGCGTGGGTGGGCGCTGCTTGGCTTTAGCTGGAACACGCTCGGCGTTGCGTTGCACGACGACATCGTGCTCATTCAAATCGCCGATATTACCGGCGTGGGTGGGCTCGGTTTTTTGCTCGCGATGTGCAACGCGATAGCCGTGATCACCGTCCTGCGTCTCCGTGCTGAAGTGGGGCGAATCAAGCTGCGTCCGCATTTTGATTTCCTCATGACGATGGCGCTGGTGGTCGGCGCATTCAGTTACGGCGTGAGGACTTTGGTGAAAGCGCCGCCGCGCGAAACTGCGGCGCTGCGCGTTGCGGCCATCCAGCCAAATATCCCGCAGGCGATGAAGATGGCCCCGGATAGCAATTCGGAGATCATGGCGCGGCTGGAGCGGCTCAATACGCTCGCGGTGCAGGAGAATGCCGACATCGTGCTGTGGCCCGAGGCGTGTGTGCCGGGCGGGATGTTTGGCGATGTGGAAATGACTGAATGGGTGCGCGCTCAGGCGGGGAAACAGAAGGCGCTTCTCATCGGCACGGACGATCTGAATCGCGGCGGGGCGGGGGACGACCACAACAGCGCGGCGCTCATTATTCCGGGCCGGGCTGATGTGGCCATTCACGACAAAGTGAACCTCGTTCCGTTTGGGGAATATTTACCGATGCGCCCGCTTCTCGGCTGGGCGATTGGTGGTCTTGTGCCGGGTGATTTCGTGCCGGGTGAATTTCCGATTCAACTTCTGCTGGAGTCGCCGAAGGTCACGCTCGGCCCGCTTATTTGCTTTGAAGACACGCAGGCCGACATCGCCCGCGCGCAAGTTCGCGGCGGAGCCAGTCTGCTGGTGAATTTAACGAACGATGGATGGTTTGGTCACTCCGGCGAACTCGAGCAACACCTCGCCAACGCAGTCTTTCGTTGCGTGGAGACGCGAGTGCCGATGGTCCGTTGCACAAACACGGGCACGACCGCCAGCATTGATCCGAACGGACGCGTGGACCGCTGGCTCCCTGCGCATACCGAAGGCGTGAAGAGCCGGACGATTCCAATCGCAGCAGCCGGCGAGCCGACATTTTTCGTTCGCTACGGCGACGTTTTTTCTCCCGGATGCGCCATCATCACAGTGATTGCCGCGCTCGGAAGGTGGCGGCGAAAGTAGCGGCTAGCTGCAAAAGCAAACAGGCCGTTCGGTAACGAACGGCCTGTGGCGTGAAGAGATAAAGCGAACTACTGAGCCTGCTTTGGAGGCTCCGGTGCTTTTGGAGCTTCCGGAGCCGGAGGCGCAGGCGGCGGTGGATTCCCAGCCGCAGGTGCTGGTGATGCAGGTGCCGGTGATGCAGGTGTCGGTGATGCAGGTGTCGGTGTTGCAGGTGTCGGTGTTGCAGGTGTCGGTGTTGCAGGTGTCGGTGTTGCTGGTGCCGGTGTTGCTGGTGCCGGTGCCGGTGCTGCTGGTGCCGGTGCTGGTGTCGTGGCTGCAGGCGGGGTAGGCGGTGTGTTCGGAGCGCCGGGCGTTGGTGCTGGCGCCGCGGGCGGCTCTGGTGGTGCTGGGCGGGGAGTTCCGCCGGTCTTTTTGCCGTTCGGATTCTTGAGCGCGGCCTGTAGGCGAGTTGCTTCGCTTGCGAAGCCGAATGGGTTTCCTGGATTCGAGCGCTGGATGAGCGCGTCGAGAGTCTTCACGGCTTCGTCAGTTTTGCCTTGCGCGGCCTGTATCCGCGCGATCCCCATGAGGGCGACTGCCATGTGGGCGCTTTTTGGGTAGCTGCTCTGAATGCGTTGGTAAGTGGCAAGCGCTTCATCTTGTTTGCCCGCTGATTCGAGCGTTAGGCCGAGGCTCGCGATGGAGCCTGCGACAAGCGGATGCGTGGGATTCTTCGCGGCAAAGTCCTGATATTCTTTCGCGGCATCGTCCGCTTTTCCGGCGGCGCGGAGCTCGTCGGCCATACGAAGTTGTGCCGTTGCAGCAGCCGCAGTTCCGGCCCATTCAGTGGTGACTTTCCGCAGCTCGTCGGCTGTTTTGGCGCTCGCGAGCGCTAGTTCGGAGCCTTCTTTTTTGCGGGCATCCATGAAGAGATACACGCTCCAAAGAACGATGCCCAAAATGACGACGTAAAGGCACCCCTTGATGACACTGCGGTACTGGATCCAAAAGGCCAGAAGGTCAAACTCCTGCGGTGGCGGTGCAGCAGGCGGTGTGGAGGCAGATTTTGCCCCGGTGATAAGTTGCGGTGGTGTATTGGACTCCGAAGGTTCCGACATAGGGCGGCGGAAAGTGCCAGACGCCGGACAAAAGGCAAGCGTCCTCCGAGAGATTTGTGAGGAAGACCGAAACTGAGCCCCATTCGATCAGCACCGATTCACCTGAATTTCTTGAATTGATACGGGCCAATCGAGCCCGTGTTTTTCCTTGGAATTACAGGAAAAGTGACTTGCCGCTGCGGTTTTGCGCTCTAACGTCTGCGCATGATCAAAAACCTGATTCTCGCCGTCACCGCCGCTGCTTTGACGTTCACCGCTTTCGCGAAGGACGAAGATGATAAGCGGCCCGTCATCACGAAAGCCAACTTCTCCGCAGAAGTAGAGAAGAGCAAAAAGCCCATCCTCGTGGACTTCTGGGCTCCATGGTGCGGACCTTGCCGCGCGATCGACCCTTCGCTGAAGGCCATCTCGAATGAGAACAAGGAAGTAACCATCGCGAAGCTCAATGTGGACGACAACAAAGAGCTGTCCGAGAAGTTCAACATCACGGGCATCCCGTGCATGATTATGTTCAAGGACGGCAAGGAAGTCGGACGCCTCGTCGGCGGCGTGCCAAAAGCGAAAATCGAAGAGTTCATCGCAAAGCACAAGTAATTCGGCCCCTGCCGCTCCCGCACGATGGGGACGGGACGAAAATAATGATGCCAGAGACTCCGCGCAAAGCGTTCGTTTCCAGCCCGCACCACGCCACGCTCGGCCTCGGAGCCCTCGCCTCCATGGCGATTTGGGGTCCGATCGGCGTGGTCGGCGGCTTGGTGGCGTATGTCCTCGGCTGGGTCTATCTACCAGACATGGCGTTCTTCACGCGCTGGCGGGAGAAGAAAGCGGCGGCAGCCATGGAATCTGCGCGCCAGGCAGAGCTCGGCGATTTTGCCGTCCAGCGCGATGCATTGCTTTCGCAGCTCAAACCGGCGCGCACTCAGCGCTACTCATCATTTGTGAAGACCGGACAGCAAATCGCGATGGGTCAGGACCCGCGCGCCCGCAAAGTAGAGGAAATGCAGTGGACCTACTTGCGACTGCTCACCATCGAACAATCGCTGGAAGTTTTTCTGGAAGGCGACCGCCGCGACGGCGTGCCCATGCTCCTCCGCGAAGCAACCGAGGAAGTCACCGCACTGGAGGGCGAAATCGGGCAGTTGAAATCGCAAAATTCTCCGGCTCTCGCAACCAAGGAGCGACTGCTGGAAAGCCGGAAGAGCCGACTTCAGGTGCTCAATCAGCGCTTCGAGCGTATTCAGGAAGCACACGCAAACCTTGAACTCGCCAGCGCCGAGCTTGAGCGGCTCGATGAGCAAATCAAACTCACACGAGCCAACGCAGTCGCCACGCGAAATGCGGGAAACATCAGCGACCGGATCGACTCGACATTCGAGCATCTCGAGCAGACGAACCGATGGCTCGCCGACATGGACCGCTTCCGCGACGAGCTCGGCGAGATTCCCGAAGGCGGAATGGGCGTCCGCTCACCGCTCGCTGCGCCATCGGCGATGCAGGGCAAACAGCCCGGCAAACAGGCGCAGAGCTAGCGTTGTGGTCCGGAAACAAACCGGACACACGACCGCACGGAGACGTGGCTCACGACTTCACCTTCCACAAATAAAGAGACGTAAGCGAAGCCGAGCGACGAGGCGCGGGTAGGGTGGGAGTGGTATCCGGTGAGCCCGGCCGTGAAGTGCGTCCCATCTTACTTCTTTCTCATGCTCATGCTCTTGCTCTGAAACGCCGTAATATCGCGAGCAAGAGCATGAGCAAGAGAAAGAAGTAAGATTCCCCCGTTCTAACGATCTTCCTAAGCGGGCTAACCACACCCTGTGGAGTCTCATACGGCGAGACAACCGTGAGCACCGCGCAGTAATACTCCACCCGGCACTGCGCAAGATGCGCAGTATCTGGTTAGCCTCGCCTTGAGCGAAGGCGCGTAAAGGAGCGGGGCTTTTTTAGCCCCGTCTGTCCCGCAATGTCGGGATAGCAACGTCCACCGAACGCTCGGCACGCTCTCTTCCAAATGATTGTCCCGACAGGTCGGGATAGCTGGGGCTATAAAAGCCCCGCTCCGATTCATCGCTCGCATCCGGCGAGGCTATCCAGATACCGCCCTTACAGGTCTGCATCCCACTTCTATCGGGACCCAGGCCTGCGCTCCTGCGTCGCTTTGCCTGGGCTATTACATTGCCGGGCTTTCAGCCCTCCAGCTCATCCGCCTTGTGTTCCACTTTTCATCACCCCGGCCCGCCGACTCGGAAACTTTGCCCCGCGGAGCCGA
>JAYTMG010000611.1:0-2971 GCA_043728745.1 Verrucomicrobiaceae bacterium | reverse complement strand
GTAGAGAAAATCAGTGCTCTTTCGTTGATCGCCAAAGAACAGCCAGTTCTTCCCCGGCGCACCGACTGCGATGCGCTCTTCCACGAATGCGCGAAACGGAGCGATGCCGGTGCCCGGCCCGACCATGATGATGGGAATGTCGCCGCTCGATGGAAGTTTGAACCCATGCGACGGCTGGACAAATACCGGCACTTCGCTGCCGCGATCCGCGAGAAACGTAGAGCACACGCCGCCTCGCGCAAGGCCGTGTGCCTCGTAGCGAACGATGCCGACGGTGAGATGGACATCGCCGGGGTGCGCTTTGGGTGACGATGAAATCGAGTAAAGTCGCGGGGCCATTTTACGCAGAAGCTCGATGAACTCGGTCGGCTTCAAAGCATCGGAAGCCTCCGCGAGAACGTCGGCAACTTCCCGCCCGTAAAGCCACGTTTTCAGCGCCGCCTTGTCCGCGAAAGTGCGCTCGAATTCCGGGACCCGTCCCGCGATTGCCGCGAGCAATTCAGTCGTCGGCTTCGTGATGTCGAAATGCTTGCTCAACGCGAGGCGAAGCGGGATTTCCGACGCGCCCACCAAGACGGCTTCTTCGCCGTCGCAACCGAGAGCGCCGAGCACACTATCCACGACGAGCGGGGAATTCGTCGGGAAGATTCCGAGCGCATCGCCGACTTCGTATTCCAAACCGCTGTCGCCGAGCATCAGCTCAAAGTGACGAACTTCTTTTTGCGACTTGCTCGATGTCAGCAGCAAGTTTGTCCGGAGCTTGGCGGAATACGGATTCTTTCGGCTGAACCCCGTTTCCTCCGGCTCCGAATCGACTGCCGCAGGTGCCGGCAGCGCGCTCGTTGCAGTGCCTTTGAGAGCGCTGAGCACCACATTGGTCCACTCCCCGGCTGGTGCTTCGTAGTCGATGTCGCAGTCGCGGCGATCCACGGCTCGTTTTGCTCCGAGAGCCTCCATCCGCTCATCGCATTTTTTTCCAAACTCGCAAAACGCGGGATAGTTCTTGTCGCCGAGCGCCAGGACTCCATAGCGGACATGTTCAAGGCGCGGCGCAGATTCCGACGCGAGCCATCCCCAAAAAGCCTGCGCGTTGTCCGGCGGCTCGCCGTCGCCGTAAGTGCTCGTCAGCACAAGAACATTGCTCTCCTTTTCCCACGCGACGCTTTCGTATTTTTCCAGACACACGACCTTCGGTGCAAAGCCGCGCTTCTCGGCTTCTTTCGCGGTCTTCTTGGCGAGCCCCTCCGCAGTTCCCGTCTGGCTTCCGTAGAGCACTAGAAGCGGCTCTTTCGGTCCCGCAACAGCGGCACCGGATGTGCCGGAGAACATTCCTGCGAGGAAGCCGTTGAGCCATTGGCGTTGCTCGGCGGTGAAAGGTGCGGTGTCAGGTATGTGTGGAATATTGCTCATCGTTTTCGACTGAGCGTCCACCATTGTAGGCGGTGCGCTCAGCCGCCATTAGCGGAGCCTGTGCCATTTTCCTGAAAGCGGGCCATTTCATCCCGTCATCGTTTTCATTGATTCAATGAAAGCCGCTCATGTCTCTCCGTGACCTGCGCAGGAGCTAAGCCGCAACCGCGCTCCATCTGATCAGTCGGTCGCAGCAACGAGGGTGTATTCTCGCCCAAAAATTCTAGCGGCAGGATCGGCAAAGTGTCCCCTTTTGCTCACCATGCACGGTTTCCTTGTCGGGGCCGCAAGGCCAGCTCACCCAAGTTTCATGCACATGAAAGTCCGCAGTTGAACTATCCACGGAAGGCACGGAAGGAGAAGAGAATCACCCGCTGGTGAGTGCATCATTTTTCGCAAGTGCGGTAACGGTCACGATAGGGCTTCCCACTTGCCCGTGGATAGCCGCATGTATCCAGCACATAATCGATTTCGGCCAATCCCCCGGTTTGAAGTCACATGTTTTCACAAGCGCACTATTTGAGACACTCAGGGCGCGCCCACTTTCGGTTTAATCCGAAGTCAGCGCTGCGCGCTCGTCGCCCGCGGCGGTCTTTTCGAGGAAGTAATCGTAGCCGCCGGGATACGCATTCACGATTCCGCCGCCTTTTACGTGCAGGACTTTCGTGGCGAGTTTGCGGATGAAATGGACATCGTGGGAAATGAACACGAGCGTTCCTTCGTAGTTCGCGAGCGCCAGCGTGAGCGACTCGACCGTCAAAATATCGAGATGAGTCGTGGGCTCGTCCATGAGCAGGAGGTTCGGCGGATCGACGAGGAACTTGATGAGGTTGAGCCGCGTCTTTTCACCACCGCTGAGGACCGATGTCTTCTTGAAGATGTCATCTTTTTTGAAAAGGAACGAACCCAGAATGCCGCGAGCTTCGTTCTCCGAGAGGCTCACTCCACCTACATCCATGACTTCCTGAAGGATCGATTTATTCGGGTCCAGCGTTGCTGCGCGGTGCTGGCTGAAGTAGCCGATTTTCGCATTCAGCCCTTCCGAGCGCGTGCCCTTCTGGAACTCCACCACACCCGCGAGAATCTTTAGCAGCGTGCTTTTCCCAGCGCCGTTGGGGCCTACGAGCACCGTCCGTTCGCCCCGCTCGACGGTCAATTCGAGGTTCCGGTAAACGACGTGTTCGCCGTACGCCATCTGGATTTTCTCCAGCGAAATCGCCCGCTGCCCGATGCGCGGCGGCTGCGGGATCTGGAAGCGAAACGCTTTACGCGGCGGGAGCGGCTTCTCGATCTTATCCATCCGCTCGATTTGCTTCAGCTTGCTCATCGCCTGCGACGCTTTCGATGCGACCTGCCGGAACCGGTCCACGAATTCCTGCAATGCCGCGATCTCTTTTTGCTGATTCTTAAACTGCGCATTCTGCTGCTCGAAGCGCTCTTCGCGCTGCACCAGAAACGCGCTGTAGTTGCCCGTGTATTCATGCAGCCGCTTCTCGGCGATGTCGTACACTTTCTCCACGACTTCGTCCATGAACTGCCGGTCATGGGAAATCAGCAGCAC
>JAYTMG010000610.1:0-1152 GCA_043728745.1 Verrucomicrobiaceae bacterium | reverse complement strand
TGCATGGGGTGCGGTTCAGTGACTCATACACCACGCTGGCCTTCTACGACCTCGCCAACCCCTCCGGCACCAGCACATGGGAGTTGCCCGCAGGCAACTACTTTCTGGATAGCGTTTCGGGCATGAGTTTCGACGCGATCTTCGGCGTTCCGCCAGCACCGTCCTACAATAGTCCCTTCGCCTCCGACTGGAATTTTTCGGCGACCCCGACACCGGAGCCATCGTCGGCGATCCTCTTGCTGTCTGGTGCCGCACTTTGTCTGCGTCGCCGCTCGCTTCGCACAAATGCCCGCAACGCCTAACCATGCGCTGCAGCGAACGGGCGCGGCTGTCACGCCCGCTGCTTCCGCCCTCCGCCTTTCCCCCACCGCGCAGCGGTCGCGCCAGCCGCGCCCGTCGCTGAGCTTGGGGTCGTTAGGCGACTTCGCACGCTTGCATCGATAAGGGAATCGTCCTACGATGCGCGTATCGATATGGATACCGTCACTCTTTCACCGAAATTTCAAGTCGTCATTCCTCAGGCCATCCGGGAGGCTCTGCATCTCACGGCAGGCGAGAAGCTCCGTGTTTTGCGTTACGCGGACAGAGTAGAATTCATTCCGGTTCGCCCGATTCAGCAGATGCGCGGTTTCCTCCGTGGCATGGACACAACCATCGAACGGGAGGATGACCGACTGTGAGCGCCGCCAACGTCGTCGATTCGTCTGGCTGGCTCGAATACTTCACGGACAGCGACCGCGCTCCGTTGTTCGCATCGGCCATCGAGGACGCCGAGAACCTTTTCGTGCCGGTCATTTCCATTTACGAAGTCTTCAAGAAGGTTCTTCGGGAGCGCGGCGAGGACGACGCGCTCCAAGTTGCCAGCATGATGCAGGGTGGCCAGCTTATCGACCTGGATTGTGCGCTGGCACTGGAGGCTGCGCGCCATCCGCTGCCGCTGGCAGACAGCATCATTTACGCGACAGCGATGCGCCACGAAGCGACGCTCTGGACGCAGGACGAGCACTTCAAAGACTTTCCGAGTGTGCGCTATTTCCCAAGACAACCAACGGCCTAGGAGCCTGTCGGACTTAGCTCTTTTCGACCCCAAAACCGCCATTTTTGACCATCAAAACACCCTCCGAAAAAATCAAAACGTCACCACGGGCATTC
>JAYTMG010000609.1:0-39590 GCA_043728745.1 Verrucomicrobiaceae bacterium | reverse complement strand
GATTTCCGGTGAGGAAAAGAGGGGACTCGCCGATCGCGCGAAAAAGGGATTTTGTGGTGGATGTGTGCTAAGTGAACAGTATTGGGCGTCCCGCCCGTTGATAGACGCACGCAGCAGCCGGGACGTCTGTGCTACGGCGATTCCGTCGTCGCTTCTGCTACATCACACGGCGGTCACACCCGTGTGATGAATTCTACGCTGTGTCCGAGGGCTATTTGCGGCTCATTTCATCGAGCCTGCGCTGCATCGCTTGGATGGTGTGCTGCATTTCGCCGATGGCGCGGCGCATTTCATGTAGCTGCTTCTCCAAATCGCCGCCTTGCTCTGCGGGTCCGCGCTTGAGTTGCTTTTGCAAAGCATCGGCGGGTTCGTTCATTCCTGCGGCGCGCAGGCTGCGGATGGCGTTTTCGAGGTGCTGCATTTTTTCGCGTTCCGGGTTTGTATCTTTGCGCGATCCTTCGCGGGCACGCCGGACGATTTGCTCTGCTTCTTCGCTCAGTTTTTGTGATTCCTCGGCGCGGCCCGCTTCTTTCGCCTCGCGGGCTTTTTGATGGAGTTGCGCGACTCGCTCACGCATCTCGCGCATCTTTGGATTTTCGTCGCGTTTCTCGTCGCCGTCTTTCCGCTCAGTTTTGCGAGCGGATTGCGCGAGTTCTTCGGCTTCGCGGTGGAGCTTGTGTGCTTCATCCATGCGGCCTTGTTGCTTGGCTTCCGCTGCGCGGGTTCGGAGTTCCTGAAGGCGCGCGCCCAAATCGTCGGCAGCGCGCAGACTCGGCGTGGATATGGCGAGGAGGGCGGCAAGTGTCGTGAGGTAAACGGTTTTCATAGAGCGTCGAGAATGAGGGAAGCCCGCGTGGTTTGCAATCGCATGTTCTGTTTAACGCTTGCCGCGAGCGGCTCCGGCGTGAGAACCACAGGGAATGTTGTTTGTTCGATGAATCGTTACTTTCGGGAGTTGTCGGTAGCTGCTGCGCTGGTCGTTTTGATGCTCGCGCTGGCCGTTGTTGCGCCGCATTTTTTTGCGGTGCAACCGCTGCTTTCCCGGCTCACGGCGCAGACTCCGGCGCTCGTGGTGGCGATTGGGATGACGCTGGTGATGATTTCGCGGCAGATCGATATTTCTGTGGGCGCGCAGTTTAGCATGTGCGCAGTGGTGGCGGGATTGCTTTCGGCGAAGGGCGTGCCGCTTCCGGTGGCGGTCATCGGTGCAATCGGAACGGGTGCTATAATGGGCATGATGAATGGCGCGCTCGTGGCGTGGCTGGGTCTGCCGAGCATCGTCGTCACGCTCGCCACAATGGTGACATGGCAGGAGGCGTTGCGCCTTTGGCAGCAAGGGCGTTTGCTGAATCTTCCCGCTGGCGTGCAATGGTTCGGGTTGAGCCAGGCGGCAGGACAAATGACGCTGATTATTTTCTCCGTGGCGATGCTCGCGGTAGCAGCGTGGATGATGCGCAACGTCGCTGCGGGGCGTCACGTTTATGCGGTCGGCACGGACGCCGAGGCGGCGAGACTTGCGGGCATCGAGCCGAAGCGCGTGACGTTTGGCGTCTTCGTCCTCATGGGCGCGCTCACAGGGCTCGCAGCGGTGCTGAATACCGTGCAATCGCCGCAAGTGCAGCCGACGTGCGGCGATGGACTGGAGATGAAAGTGATCGCCGCCTGTGTCGTCGGCGGAGTCGCAGTGAGCGGTGGTCGCGGGCGGCTATGGGGCGTTTTCCCCGGCTTGATCCTGCTGGCAAATGTGAACCCGGCGCTTACGCATTTTCACGTGCAGGCCTATTGGGAAAAGGCGATTCAGGGTTTTGTGATTCTCATCGCGGTGGTCGCCGACGGGCTGCGGAGCCGCGCGAATCGCTGAGCTTGTTTTCGCTGGCAAGGGCCACGGGTCGATGACACTTTTCCGGCGTGCCACGCTTCCTTTTTATCACAGCTTTCTTTTTGCTTGCCGCTTGCTCCCGGCCCAAGCCGCCCGCCGCCCCAGCGGAGAAAACGTATCCCGTCCGCGGAACCGTCGTCCTTGTGCAGCCCGAGCGGAAAACGGTCCGTGTGGCCCATGAGGAAATCGCCGGTTTTATGGAGGCGATGACGATGGAGTTCGACGTCGCAACCCCGGCGGAAATCGCGGCGCTCCAGCCCGGCGACGTCATCACCGGAACACTCCATGTGAGTGAGACTCGCTCCGAGCTTCGCGCCATCGTGAAGACCGGACACGCTGCGCCGCCGAAGCCGTTCGTGCAGGCCGGCGCGCCCAAGCCCGGTGCGGAGTTGCCCGACTCGACGCTGCTGGACGACACCGGCAAGACCTTCCGCATCTCTGAGTTGCGGGGAAAGGCGATCGTCCTCACGTTTATCTACACGCGCTGTCCGTTGCCCGATTATTGCCCCCGGATGAACAGTCACTTTGCGGCGGCGATTCGGGATTTTCCCGGAGAGCGCTGCGCATGGCTTTCCATCACGATCGACCCCGCAAACGACACGCCGCAGGCCCTCACGGAATATGCCAGACAATTTGATCCGCGTCCGGCGCAATGGAAATTTGTCACTGGGGAGCCAATCGAGATCGCCAAGGTCGCGGCATTTTCTGGGCTGCAACTGCGGAAGGCCGGGGCGCAGCTCGACCACAACCTGCAAACGCTTGTCGTTGACCCAGAGGGTAAAGTAACGAAGGTTTTTACGGGAAATCAATGGCAGCCGGCCGAGATAGTAGCGGAGCTCAAGCGGATATTCCCATGAAAGCTTCGAGTTTCGCATCCCCCTCAAAAGAGCGAAAATAAGTTTTGCAAATCGTTGAGAGAGGGGTTCTTTATGTCCTCGAAAGCCACACCCAATATATGAACATTCGCCCAATTCTCACCGGAACACTCGCCCTCGGACTCCTCAGCCTGTCTGCTCAAGCAGGTTTTCACGTCATGCAGATCGAAGAAATTATCGGCGGCGTGGGTGGGAATACTAATGCGCAGGCAGTTCAACTGCGGCTACGCGGCGGCGGACAAAATGTCGTCAGCCTTTCG
Organism: Verrucomicrobiaceae bacterium; assembly: GCA_043728745.1. Taxonomy (GTDB): domain Bacteria; phylum Verrucomicrobiota; class Verrucomicrobiia; order Chthoniobacterales; family Chthoniobacteraceae; genus SXWH01. The sequence goes on along the minus strand of JAYTMG010000609.1, from coordinate 36,576 downwards.
CGGCTAAGGGCGTGGGATGCGACCGGAGCGAATCCAGTGTTGCTGCTGGATATTACGGCCAACGTGTCCAACGGAGCGGGTGGGGCCAATGTTCTGCTGACAACTCCTGCGTTCAATGCCTTGATGTCAGGCGTTCCGGGCTACTCGACGGATTTCACGCTCGCGCAACCCATCCCGGCGTCTTACCTTTCCGGCGGGAAGGTGACATTTGAGGACGATGGCGGCACGGTTTATTGGTCGGTGGCATTTGGCGCCTACACCGGTAGCAATCTAGGGAGCACGCAGAACGATGCGGATGGTAATTTCGGTGCTCCGTTTGCGAGCCCATTGCCGACAGGCGGTTTCCAAGGCATCCGCTTCACCGGGGCTTTCGGTGCGGCGAGCACGACGAATATTGCTGATTACGCACTTACACCCGACCCCGCTGTTGTCCGCAATAATGCGGGAACGTCGTTCACCGTAGTGCCTGAGCCCGCAAGTGCTGCACTGCTCGGCCTCGGCGTATTGGCCCTCGTCCGTCGTCGTCGGCAGTAGTCGGTGATTTGGCTACGCCCGCTCCGCATCCGGCGCGCCTCATTCTGCTCTTAGCGGCGTTTTGCGTGCCGCTCAGTCTCCTGTGGGATTTTTCATGGGAATCCACAGTCGGCATCGAGCTCGTATGGGCTGCGCCTCATGTGATGACCTACGTCGCAGTCGCCATGGCTGGGCTTGCTGCGTTGTGGATGGTTGTTTTCGGAAAAGACGGGATCGCCATAGGGAAGTTGCGGGCTCCGGTTGGAGCGTGGGTGGCACTTTGGGGGGCGTTGGCATTTGTCGCGGCATTTGCTTTCGATCGCTGGTGGCAAGCCTCGTATGGACTCGCGGCTGGAATCTGGCACCCGCCGCAGATCGCGAAAGCGGTCGCTTTTTTCGCCATAGTCTGCGGTGCGTGGTGGTGTGTGCCACGGTGGGGCGGGGGAGTTGTCGTGGCGATGATCGGTGTCGTCTCAATGGCGCAAGGTTTCGCCAATCGCCAGCACGATGCAGTCTTTTACCTGCTCGCCTGCGGCACCTATCCGCTGGTCCTCGCGGGAGCGGCGGTGTCGGGCGGCGGACGCTTTCCGGCGACACGGGCGGCGCTCGTCGGCATGGGCGTCCACCTTGCTGCGGTGTGGCTGCTGCCGCTCGTGCCCGGTGTTCCGGAGACGGGGCCGATTTATAATGCGCGCGACCATCTTTTGCCCCCGCCGTTTCCTCCACTGATTGTGCTGCCTGCGCTCGCGTTCGACTGGCTGTTCGCCACGCGCAAAGCGTCCGACTGGCGGTCTGCGGGCGAAGCTGGATTCGCGTTCTTTGCGGTGTTCGCCGTTGCACAGTGGCGCTTCGCCGAGTTCCTCCTTTTGCCCATGGCAGATAACTGGTTTTTCGCGGGCGGCGGGAAGCAGTGGCCGTTTTTCCTGCGCATCTCCGACGACATGCGCACCGCTTTCTGGCCGGGGAGAATCCTCGATATTAAAAACGCCATTCTCGCCGTCGCACTCGCCGCAGCCGCCAGCCGAATCGGGCTCTGGACCGGCGCATGGCTCAATCGCATCGCACGATGAAGCTCCTCTTTTTCATCCTGCTCCTCGCCGCGCAATGCGCCCGTGCGCACATCGGTAGCCCCAATGTATTCTTCGATGGCAAGGCAGGCACGCACGCCGTCCGCGTCATCATCCGCCCGCCCGCCGCGATTCCCGGCATCGCGCAAATCGACATTCGCACCGCAGCCCCCGGCATCAAAGTCCGCGCCGTCCTCCTCACCGCCGCAGATGAAGCCGCCGCAGCGCCCATCGCCGCAACCCCCGTCGAAGGCGAGCTCTCGAACGCCGCGATCTGGCTCTCCCGCGCTGGCGACTACGACATCCGGGTCACCGTCGGCAGCCACGAACTCCACATCCCCCTCCGCGCCGCATCCCTCGTGCGACCGCAGATGCCCGCCGGGCTCCGCTCCGCACTCGCCATATCCGGAGCCCTGCTCATTCTCGCCGCCGCACTCATTGCCGGCGCCGCAGCCCGTCAATCCACACTCGCGCCCACCGCCACCCCGACCATTCGCGACAAGCGACGGGGCATCCGAGTCGCAATCGCCACGCTCGCCCTCCTCGTTGCAGCCACCTACGCGGGCACCGTCCGCTGGCAGAAAATGGACAGCGACTTCCGCAATAACGCACTCACCAAACCGCTCCCCGTCGAAGCCGCAATCCGCACCGAAGACGAGCGCCATATTTTGACCCTCACACAGCCGCGAGATGCCGATGTCACCTGGGCATCGCTCGTCACCGACCACGGCAAACTCATGCACCTTTTCCTCGTCGAATCGGGCGGCGGACGCGCCTTCGCACACCTCCACCCCGTGCGCCGCGACTACCGCACCTTCGAGGGCGTCCTCCCGTCCCTACCCGCAGGCGACTACACCATCTACGGCGAAGTCACCCACGAAACCGGCAGCAGCGACACCGTCGTCGGCTCCATCAAAATGCCCGCGCCGCTCGGCTCCGCCCCGCAGACCGACTGGACCATGGCCAACGAAGTCTGGTGCCTCTCGCCGCCCGCAACAGTCGGCAACGCAGCCGCACCCGGCGCGCTCGACCCGGATGATTCGTGGCACGTCGGACCCGCATCCAACACCCGCAGCGCACCGCTCATGGGCGGCGGACGGATACTATTGCAAACCCCCGGCGAACTCACCGCCGACCGCGACACACTCCTCCGCTTCGCCATCGTCACCGCGGGCGGCGAAAGTGTCCCGCTGCAAACCTACATGGGCATGGCCGGGCACTGCGTCATTCGCCGCGAAGACGGCAGCGTATTCACCCATCTGCACCCCTCCGGCAGCGTCTCAATGGCCGCGCAACAAATCCTCACACCAGAAAAAACCCCCACCGCGATGCTCCCACCAACCGGCAACGAAATCAAATTTCCCTACGCATTTCCCCAGCCAGGAAACTACCGCGCATGGGTGCAAATCCGCACCGCAGGACGAGTGCTCACCGGAGTCTTCGACCTCCGAGTCGCACGTTGAAAGTTCCCCCCAGAAAGCGGGCGCGCAAATGAGCCGAAAAACCGCAATTCAATATCCACAGAACGCAAAACCGCCTCCGGGCAAAAAGGGCATCTGATCAGTAAGTTTAGTCTTTGCGGTCAGGCGGGTGAAGGCGGGAAAGATAGTGAAGAATAAACTGACGCTCACGACGCTGAAATAGCCAAGTGCCAATGCCCGCGATAAGACCGCACAGTAGAGCGCTGAGAAGTCCGCGACCCGAAACCTGCGGGAATGTCTCTCGGAACACGGCTGCTGAGAGCAGGGCAATCCACAACAAAATGGGTGTGTTCAAATACGCGGCGACGCCACGCCAACCTCGCCGACCGAGCTGCGCAGCCGACAATAGTTCAGCGTCGAGCACCGAGGCCGGAATATCGGCAAAGCGGTTCAAAGCGCGTCCGCCAAGACCCCGTATGTAGCGAATGTCGCTTCGGCGGTGAACGGTGAATTTGTGGGAGATCAGTGTGCCGACCAAAATGCCAACAACACTCGGCCAACTATCGGCAACAATCTTGGCGAGGTCTGGTATCATCATCGGATCGTTCTCATTAGCGTCTTTGAGTGCGGTTCATTGTCGGTTTATTTGGAGTTCGTTGTGCTGCGTGACCGAGTGCAATAGAATCCCGCTACAAGCACGACCGAAAGGAGAATGGCTGCAATGAACAGCGCAGGAAGAAAGAACTGCATCGGACCAGAAAGCTCGCCGTGCGCTGCGTCGGGGACGGTGGCGATGAGATGCTGCCAATAAAGCTGGAGACCAAGATACGGCAACCAAGTAAGGACGACTCCCGAGAGAATGAGCATTGGCAGACGTGGCTTCATTGTTCGGGGCAGCTTTCGTTGGCTGGCTCACAGACTGCGCGTAGCGACAACGACCCCAAGCTCAGCGACGGCGGAGCATGGCGCGGTAGCTGCGCGGTGAAGCGAAGTACAGGCATACGGACTACGATGCATTAGCGTCTTTGAGTGCGGTTCATTGTCGATTTCCGATTCCTGTTATTCAGGCGTTTCCGGTCGGTTGTTAGTTGGCGTCATCAAACGTAATGTCTGTGGGCTGTAACTCGCCTGTCTCGTGTAGCCAGATGAAAGGCTGTGGCTGAAGCGTGGTCGAGCCGGAAGTGGGGATAAATACCAGATGGTCGCCGGAACCGTTGGCAGCGATGGCGATAGCCTCCGCTGGAAAGCCACGCCACTGCCTCGCACTGGCAGTCTCACGCACGATGTCGTTGGACGTGCGCGAAAGTCGCTTGCGGTCGCTGGTGTCAAAGAACGGGTAGAGCTGCCAGTCGTCTTCGGCGGTGGATAACTCGCCGCCGTTGTTGCTGCTCATGCGCGCTCGGAAAGCGTCCGGAAAAGATACGCCGAGCTTGCGCTCGGTCTCGGCGATGAACTGCTCGGCTACTGGAAACGGCATATTCGGCTTTCGTTACTCGGGACGCGCGAGGAATCGCCTAACGACCCATTGTACGACTGGGAACCTTTCCCAGTCGGATAGCAGGAGACAGAGAGGTGCGGGCTTTCTCTCTGTCGGATGGGTTGTTTTGGTGGAATGGTGCGCACATTTGGGCTTTATAGCGGAGGTTGAGCTGACGACGAGACGTTTCTTGCGTGTTACCGTGCACTGGATGCGGGGGACGGGATGTTTTATAGCGGCGGGGGGGCCTAGTTCGAAGGTGCTGGTTTCGCTGGAGACGCCGTGGCGGGCTTCGTTGCAGGCGTTTACTTTGATGCGTAGCGTGCCGCTCGCGGGCTGGTCGGTGAGCTCGAACAGTGGGTCGTTCGTTCGGCCTCCGAAACGGAACTCGGTATCGACTCCGACGAGCATATAGACCCAACGGTAGCAGGTTGAGAGCGGCACGGCCACGGTCTGCGCAAGGACGTTGCCCGGCGGGACTTTGGTGAGCGTTTGCAACTATCAGGCTGGTACTGGATTCCTCGCCCCGCCACTATGAACCGACAGAGGACAGCGACGGGAAATCATCACTCTATCATTTTGTGAATTCCGGCGGTTCCATGGAAACAAAATGATGGGTACAGAATGACGGTCTATTTCTCCGGATATCGTTGCTGTCCAGAATCCAGAATGCGCAGACCATCCGGGTGAAACACCGTACTGCAAAGGCGTCACAAAGTAGAATTAATCACACCCAAGTGCGCCATTCCGCCACGGTGCCGAGGGAGGGTGGCGGCGGGTCGTGTCATGATGGCGCGGACAAGGGAGGGGCTTCTCTGGACAAGAGACGGCGTGCATCTTGCGGAGGGTTGGCGCACGATAACTCATACTGATGAACGCCAACAAATTTACCCAAAAGATGACCGAAGCAGTCCAGGCCGCGCAGACACTCGCGCAGGACCGGAATCACGCTGAATACGATAACGAGCACATCTTGCTCGCGGTGCTCGACCAGCCCGAGGGCGTCGCGGTGCCGCTGCTCCAGAAGATCGGCGTGGCCATCGCGCCTTTGCGGGAGAAACTGAACGCGGCGATTGCGAAGCGGGCGCAGGTTCATGGGCTGACGGCGCAGACGAATCTCGCGGCGGAGGCGATGGCGATTTTGCGTCAGGCGGAGAAGCAGATGGGCTCGCTGAAGGACGAATATATGAGCGTGGAGCATTATCTTCTCGCGCTCGCGGATAGCGGCGTGGGCGCTGGAAAGATGCTGAAGGAAGCGGGCGCGACGCTTGCAAAAATGATGGCTGCGCTCAAGGAAGTGCGCGGCTCGCAGCGCGTGACGGACCAGAATCCCGAGGACAAATATCAGACGCTGGAGAAGTACGGCCGCGACCTCACGGCGCTGGCGCGCAAAGGCAAAATCGATCCGGTGATTGGGCGCGACGACGAGATTCGGCGGACGATGCAAGTGCTCTCGCGGCGAACGAAAAACAACCCGTGTCTCATCGGCGAGCCGGGCGTCGGCAAGACGGCAATCGTCGAGGGGCTCGCACGGCGAATCATCGCGGGCGACGTGCCCGAGTCGCTGAAAAACAAGCGTATCGTGGCGATGGATATTGCCTCGATGATTGCAGGCGCGAAGTTCCGCGGAGAGTTCGAGGAGCGGCTGAAGGCGTTCCTCAAAGAAGTGACGGACAGCAACGGGGAGATCATCCTTTTCATCGACGAGCTGCACACGATCGTGGGCGCGGGAAAATCCGAGGGCGCGATGGATGCTGGCAATATGCTGAAGCCCGCGCTGGCTCGCGGCGAGCTGCGCACGGTGGGCGCGACGACGCTCGATGAGTATCGCAAATACATCGAGAAAGATCCGGCGCTCGAGCGGCGCTTCCAGCCCGTGAAGGTCGATGAACCCAGCGTTCCAGACACGATCGCGATTTTGCGCGGGCTGAAGGAACGCTACGAAGTGCATCACGGCGTGCGCATTCAGGATGCCGCGCTGATCGCCGCCGCGACGCTTTCGCATCGCTACATCAGCGATCGGTTTCTGCCGGATAAGGCGGTGGACCTCGTGGACGAAGCGGCTTCGCGGTTGAAGATGGAAATCGACTCGATGCCGACGGAAATCGACCAGATTCTCCGCGCGATCATGCAGCACGAGATGGAGCGAGAGGCGCTGAAAAAAGAGAAGGATGCCGCGAGCAAGGATCGACTGAAGAAGCTCGATAAGGAGCTCGCCGACATGAATGAGAAAGCCAATGGCCTCAAGGCTCAGTGGCAAAAAGAGAAGGCCGTCCTCGATGGTTCCCGGAAGCAAAAAGAGCAGCTCGAAGCCGCACGCAACGAGCTGGAGACTGCGCAGCGCACTGGGAATCTCGGGCGTGCGAGCGAGTTGCAGTATGGAGTCATTCCACAGCTCGAAGCCGCGCTGGCACAGCCTTCCAGCGCGACGACGACGCTCCTCCGCGACGAAGTCACTGCCGAGGAAATCGCGGAAGTCGTCGCGGCGTGGACCGGCATTCCCGTTTCCAATCTCCGCGAGGGCGAGCGGGAGCGGCTGGTGAAAATGGAGAGTCGGCTCGGCGGTCGCGTCATCGGACAAAAGAAGGCAATCACTGCGGTGTCGAATGCCGTCCGCCGTGCGCGCTCGGGCCTGCAAGATCCGAACCGGCCAATTGGATCGTTCATTTTCCTCGGGCCGACGGGCGTGGGGAAAACGGAACTTTCCAAGGCGCTGGCGGAGTTTCTCTTCGACGACGAAAACGCGCTCATCCGCATCGACATGAGCGAGTACCTGGAGAAGCACAGCGTCGCGCGGCTCATCGGCGCGCCTCCTGGATACGTGGGCTTTGAGGAAGGCGGGCAGCTCACTGAGAGCGTGCGTCGCAAGCAGTATTCCGTGATCCTTTTCGACGAGATCGAGAAGGCACATCACGATGTGTTCAACGTGTTGCTGCAAGTGCTCGATGATGGCCGCATCACGGACGGACAAGGCCGTACTGTGGATTTCAAGAATACGGTGATCATCATGACATCGAACATCGGCTCGCAGTTCATCCTCGATGATGCGAACAGCGAGCAGCGAGAAGCCCGCGTGATGGACGCGCTGCGCGGACACTTTCGCCCGGAGTTTCTGAACCGCGTGGATGAGACGATCATTTTCGACCGGCTCGACGACATCGACCTCGCACAGATCGTCGGCATTCAGCTCGTCCGTCTGCAAAAACGGCTCGCCGAGCAAAAGCTCACGCTCGTCCTCACCGACGCGGCAAAGCTCCATATCGGGCGCGAAGGCTACGACCCGGTGTACGGTGCGCGTCCGCTCAAACGCTGCATCCAGCGCGAACTGCTCGACCCACTCGCGCTCGATATTCTCGATGGGAAATTCCTCGAAGGTGAGACGATCACCGTGGATGAAAAGGACGGCGCGCTGACGTTTAAGAAGTAATTACAGCGACACGCCGCGCTTCCACGGGAGGAAATCATCCTGCGCGAGCCGCATGGATGCTGTGATGGAGCGCCCGCTGGCCAGCTCGATGAGGTAGTCTAGGAGCCGTTCTCCAGTAGCCGGGATCGACTCTTCGCCCCGGATGATCGCGCCTGCGTCGAAGTCGATCAAGTCGGGCATCCGCGCTGCAAGCTCGGTGTTCGTGCTCATTTTTACCACGGGACAAATGGGATTGCCGGTGGGCGTGCCGAGGCCGGTGGTGAAGACGATGAGATTGCAGCCGGAGCCCGTAAGCGCGGTAGTCGCCTCGACATCGTTGCCGGGCGTGCAGAGCAGCGTGACGCCTTCGCGTTTCTCCACGGGCTCGGGATAATCAAGCACATCGGCGATGGGCGCGGTGCCGCTCTTGCGCGCTGCGCCGAGGCTTTTCATCGCGTCGGTGATGAGGCCGTCGCGGATGTTGCCTGGGGAAGGGTTCATCTCGAAACCGCTGCCCGCCTGCCGCGCGCGGTGATCGTAGCGATCCATGAGTGTGAGGAATTTTGCGGCGAGGACGTTGTCGGGGCAGCGATCGCAGAGCCATTGTTCTGCACCGCAGAGTTCCGGGAACTCGCACAGCACACCGCTGGCACCGAGTGCGCAGAGTAGGTCGGATGCGTGGCCGAGCGCGGGGTTTGCGGAGATGCCGGAGAAGCCGTCGCTGCCGCCGCATTTGAGGCCGACGACGAGCTCGGAAAGCGGGCACGGCTCGCGGCGGAGGTCGTTGGCGGCTGCGATTCCTTTGAAGGTCGCGCGGAGGGCGCTCACGATGAGGCTCTGTTCGCTCGCGGATTTCTGCTGCTCGAAAAAGAGGACGGGCTTTGTGCCATCGGGCATCCGGCGGGCGAGTTCCTCGCGGAGGATGGATGCTTGGGCGTTTTCGCAACCGAGGCTCAGGATGGTTGCGCCTGCGACATTCGGGTGCGCCACGTATCCTGCGAGCAATCCGCAGAGCGCACGGGCGTCCTGCCGCGTGCCGCCGCAGCCCATTGCGTGGGTGAGAAATTTTACGCCGTCCACATTGGGGAATACGCGATGTGCGGAGCCGCTGGCGGCGAGTTGCACGGAATCAAGCTCCCCGCCGCCGCGATGCACGCTGGCGAGCTGCCCGACGAATTCGGTGTAAGGCGTGGTGACTGCGTATCCGAGACCTTTCGTGAGAGCTTCGCGCATCACGTCCACATTCCGATTTTCGCAAAAGACCATTGGCAGGACGATCCAGTAGTTAGCAGTTCCGCAGCGTCCATCGGCGCGGCGGTAGCCGTCGAAAGTCCGGCCTTTCCATCGCGAGACATCGGGCGCATTCCAATGGGAAACGTATCCGCGAATCTCCGGCGGGGCGACCGCGTGCGTGGTGTTTTCGCGAGTGAGAACTTCGCCCCGCTCCACATCGCGCGTGGTGCGGCCCGCGATCGTGCCATACATGCGCACAGCGCTGCCGACGGGCAGGGAAACAGCGGCGAATTTGTGCTTTGCGGGGACGTCGGTGATGAGTGTGACGCCGTCGAAAGTCTCACCAGCGGCGAGTGGCCGAAGCGCGACGATGGCATTATCGGAAGGGTCTAGGAGCTGGATGGAAGCAGGCATTCGGGCGGAGGTTTTCTCAGAGGGCGGGAAGGGGCAAGCGCGGAGTTTCGGTGGCTGCGGCATCATTTTGCGAATGCCGTTTTGAATTCTGTGAGCGTCGCATGGCGGACTCGAAATAATGGGCACAAAATGATAAGAGGATCGGAGAGTCAGTTTCATTTTATGCCGAATGAGGCGGGCTGTTTTGGCATAAAGATGATGGGCATAAAAATGGGCGATCCGTCGGGTGTGATTAAAAGTGGAACTGCTCAAGTGAGCACGCTTGCGTCGTGGCGCACGCGGCCCTCCGCGTGCTTCCCCTCACGCGAAGCGCATTATTCCCGGTGGCACGCTCATTGGATCAGCGCTTCGCGGGTAGCAGTGTCACGCAGAGGGCTGCGTGAGCCACGACTGGTTTGCCCCGAGCTTTATCCCACTTTTAATTCTCCTTTGTTACGCCTTTGCAGCACGGTGTTTCAGCCGGATGGCCTGTGGATTCTGGATTCTGGACAGCACCGATATCAGGAGAAATCGACCATCATTCTGTTTCCATGTCCCGCCGGAATTCACAAAATGATAGAGTGATGGTTTCCCCTCGCTGTCCTCTGTCGGTTCATAGTGGAAATACTCCCCGCGTTACAAAGCAGAGTTAATCACACCCCGACTGACTCTGCGTTCACATTCATGCTGGCGCGAATCGCGGGGGCTTTTACGGTGGCGGGTGTGAAACTGATTCTCCACACCACTGCTCTCACCATTGCCGCCATGTCATTCATCCACGCCGAAGATGCGCCGAAGCCCAAGCCGTCCCCGCGCCCGGCACCGCTTGTGTCGCCGGAGTTGCTGCCCGATGGCGGCGTTACGTTTCGCTTTAAAGCCCCGAAGGCTGCGGAGGTGAAAGTGTCCGGGCAGTTTGGAGCGGAGGCGGCTCTTGCGAAAGACGACTCGGGTGTGTGGAGCGTGACGATTCCCAAAGTGCCTGCGGGGGTGCATGAGTATCGTTTTTCCGTGGATGGAATGAACGTCATCGACCCGCAGAACTCCGCACTGAAGCCACAGCGCTGGCCCGGCTCGAGCATCCTGCACGTCCCCGCGAATCCGCCTGCGCCTTGGGACTGGCAGGATATTCCGCACGGCGTGGTTCACGAGCACAACTATGCGTCGAAGGCGCTCGGCAAGCCACGCCGCATCTTCGTTTACACGCCGCCGGGTGCGGGCGATGCGCCGCTGCCGGTGCTCTATCTCGCGCATGGTTACAGCGATAACGAAGCGACCTGGACTGTGCATGGGAAGGCGCACTGGATTCTCGATTCGCTCATCGCCGCGAAGAAAGTCGTGCCGATGATCATCGTGATGCCCGACGCCCATGCAATCCCGCCGGGCGCGGCGGGCTTTGAGGATTACGGTCCCGCGAACAGCGAAGCGCTTTGCCGCGAGCTTTTGCAGGACATCGTGCCGCTTGTGGAGAGCAGCTATAAAGTGAACGCGAAGCCGGAGGCTCGCGCGTTTGCGGGGCTTTCGATGGGCGGTCATCACGCGCTTACGGTCGCTTTGAATCATCATGATCAGTTCGGCTGGGTCGGTGCATTTAGTTCTGCGCCGCCGCCGGTGAAGAGCGTCGCGGCGGGGCTCGATAATGCTGAGGCGACGAACCGCGATTTGCGGCTTTTGTGGATCGGGTGCGGGAAGAAAGATTTCCTTTTGCAGCGCAATCACGAGTTCAACGCGGTGCTCAAAGAGAAGGGCATCCGCTACGAATACGCCGAGACGGAGGGCGGTCACGAATGGCCCGTTTGGCGGCGGTATCTCTCGGAGTTCGCGCCGAAGATTTTCCGGTAAAGACGTGATTGATAGTCCACGAAAGACAAAACACGAAACTCCGAGGACTCGCGGTAATCTCGGCATGCACTCTTCGGGTGAGTGCATCGTCTCCACGAGACCTTTTTTCGTGTCGTTCGTGTGTTTCGTGGACACTCCATCGCTGTTTCCAAAGATTGCCGTCTAAGGTGGCACGGCCCGCGAGATACGCTCCACACGATGTTTTCACGACGCCAGATGTTTCAACGCGCGGGAGCCGGCTTTGGCTGGATTGCGCTTCAGTCGCTGCTCTCGCGGACGGGCTTTGCCGCACCGCCGATGAATCCGCTCGCCGCAAAGCCGGGACATTTTCCCGCGAAGGCAAAGTCGATCATCTGGCTCTTTATGAATGGCGGTCCGAGCCATGTGGACACGTGGGATTACAAGCCCGAACTGGAAAAGCGCGACGGCCAGCCCATGCCGGGCTTCGACCCGAAGACGGGCTTTTTCCCCGACGCGGTCGGCGGGCTCATGAAGTCGCCGTTCGCATTTAAGCAACACGGACAGACGGGCTCGTGGGGCAGCAGTCTATTTCCAAAACTGTGCGAGCAAGTGGACAAGATGGCCTTCATCCACTCGTGCTTCACGGAGTCGAACAATCACTCGCCCGCGCTCTTCATGATGAACACCGGCACGACCCGCATGGGGCATCCGAGCGTGGGCTCGTGGGTCACGTACGGGCTCGGCTCGGAGAGCGAAGACCTGCCGAGTTTCATGGTCATGTCCGACCCGAAAAACCGCGGGCTCCCGAAAGGAAATGCGAGCAACTGGACGGCGGGATTTCTGCCCGGCGTGTATCAAGGCACCTGGCTGAAGCCGCAGGGCGAGCCCATCGCGAATATGAAGCGCCCCGCGGACCAGACGGACCAGCGCCAGCGCGAACAGCTCGACTTTCTTGCGAATCTGAACCGCGAGCAAATGGCAGGGTCCGCCGCCGAGAGCGAGCTGGCCGCGCGCATCAACAGCTTCGAGCTCGCCTACCGGATGCAGACCGCCGCGCCCGAGGCTTTCGATGTGAACAAAGAGCCCGAGCACATCCGCAAAATGTATGGCCTCGACCAGCCAAACTGCCAACACATGGCGCTCCAATGTCTCACCGCGCGGCGACTCGTCGAGCGCGGCGTGCGCTTCGTGCAGATCTACAGCGGCGGCATGGATAACCAGCTCTCGTGGGATGGACACGCCGACATCGTGGGGAATCACGGCGGCTTTGCCAGCGAAGTGGATCAGCCATTCGCCGCGCTCCTTGCGGACCTCGAACAGCGCGGCCTTTTAAAAGACACGCTCGTCGTGTGCGCGGGCGAATTCGGGCGGCTGCCCATCTCGCAAAAGGGAGCGAAGCCGGGCCGCGACCACAACCCCCATGCGTTCACCGCGTGGCTCGCGGGCGCGGGCGTGAAGGCCGGCGTGCATCACGGCGCGACGGACGATGTGGGCTTCAAGTCCGTCGTGGACAAAGTCAGCGTCCATGACTTCCACGCCACGCTCCTTCACCTCATGGGCATCGACCACGAGAAGCTCACCTTCCCCTACTCCGGGCTCGATCAGCGGCTCACGGGAGTCGAGGCGTGCAAGGTGGTGAAGGGCGTGCTCGCGTAAGGCACCTACCGGGTATCCTCGAACCAGCTCACGATCTTATAGTCGGAGTAAAGTCCGCCGTCTCCGAGCGCCTCGTCGTAGTGGACGGACTGCACGCCCGTCATGTTGATTCTTCTGCCGACAAATGCGCCGAAGATACTGTCGGTGTTACCGCCACCGACGAAATTGATGTCGTAGTTTGGCGCATACAACGCGCCCCGGAATCCACCATTCCCCGCAACCTTGAAATTGCGTTGCGCCACGTTCCCGCTGGAGTCCGGCAGTTGCTCCACTCCATAGACTTGGAAGCTGAGAGGATCATTCGGGTTCGCCACGCCACCGCCGGTGAAATCTCCGTCGCCGACCACGAACATCCGCACATGCACTCCAGCGTCCAAAATGATCTGGCTTTGCCCGGACAAGCCGACGTCCCCATTTACTAGAATCTGCGCGTAAGTCGGTGATCCATCGACGGCACCCGCGATACGCAGAATCTTTGGTCCGCTCAGATTGATGGTATTAAGAATAAACTGCGCGGGCGTTCCTGGCTTCGCGGTGAGCACGGTGCTCGCGTTGACTGTGGACGGGCTGCCGAAATCCGCCGTCATGACGGGCCGGGTGACCGGGAATAGTTCCTGGTAAAAGTCGGAGCGGATCTGGCCGGTGACATTGCTCGCTCGAAGCACGTTGCCTGCATTCGTCGAGGCATCTCCGTTGATGTGAGCATTTCCTACGTCAATGACATTGCCGTTTGTGACGATGTCACCGTTCTGCTGCCGCTTTGTAGGGTCGTAAAAGCCGGCCGTGGACTTATTGGGGTCTCGGGAATCGTAACTATCGACGACGATATTGTGGTTATTCATGTCGATTCGGTCGTCCCCGAACAGTGCTGCACGGAACGCACCGACCGGTTTGATGACGACCTCCACGAGCCGTGAAGCCATCTGCTTTTGCACCGCCACTTGATTGCCCTCCCTGCTCTCCCTGTGGTCATACTTGAGGTCCAGCTTCCGAAGCGCCACATCTTTCGCTTCGCCCGCAAGGACGCCGCTTCCGGGAATCGGCTCGTAGCCGATGGAGCGCACGCGCCACCACGTGATCGCGTTGGGCTGGGCAACGTTATAGCCGATCGGCTCTGCCGTCACTTTTGCCCACGTCCAAGTCCCGGCAGGAACGGTCGGGTCATTGCGGGTATAGAGGCGCACATACTTCGGCGCGCTACCGATGGGTGCCGTCTGCGTCCAGCCTACCCACGGTGCCTCGCCGGAAGTCGCGCTGTAGCGGATGATTTTCTTGGTTTCGACGACCGCCTTATCGACGCCACTCTCGGCGTGGAGCAGCGCGTTATGCCAGGCGGCCGTCTGGTAGGATTGCCGGTATCTGGCCCCGAGAATATTCAGCACCACGCCCGAAAGGACGGCGAGCGTGAGCAAGATTCCCATCGAGAAGAGGAGCACGCTGCCCGATTGGGCGTGGAGGGGACGGCGCATTGAATTTGGTAAAGGTATGGTTTTCATCAGGCGGTACGATTGCGGAGAAGGGTGCGGATGGTGGTCTTGGTGCCGTTACGAGAGGAGGGAGCACCGCTTTTCTGTTTAAAGGTGGGCACGTAGGTGAGTGAGATTTCGATAACCTGTCCGAAGTCTTGGAACACAAATTGGAAGTCCTCCACATTCTCCGCAATCGTGGTCGTCACCCCACCAGCCACGCGCAGGATCGATGAGCCGGAAAGGTGATAGCGGACGGAAACGGGAGTGCCCCCGTATTTCGCCAGCCCATTGACGACAGCCGGAGTCCGCGGCAATCCGTCGTTGCCGTAGTAATCAGGAATCGTGAGCAAAAGCTGGCTCCCCGAGCCCGCGACCGTCAACGAACGCCGCAGGTCCACAGCCATGTAATCCAGCACCCGGGCTTGTTCCGTCTGGCTATTGGCGTACTTGATACTGGCGTTGAAGCTGCGCTGAAGGGAAATCGAAGCGATGAGCCCGATGCCCACCATCACGACGCTGATGGCAGAGGCAACCATCAGTTCTGAGATGGTGAACCCGCGGAGTGAATGGAGCTTTTTCATGTTATTTCTTTCCGTTCGGGTTGCCCGTCGTGCCTTGGCCGCCGTTGCCGTTGCCGTTGCCGTTGCCCGTCGGCGTCGGCGTTGGAATGGGTGTCGGTGCTGGCGTTGGAATCGGAGTTGGCAAGGGTGTTGGGACGGGCGTCGGGAATGGAGTCGGATACGTTCCCGTTGGAGGCGGTGTGGGAATCGGCGTCGGGTAAGGTGTGGGTGCCGGGGTCGGTGCCGGGGTCGGTGCCGAGATCGTTCCACTGGCCACTTGGCCAAATGCCGGAAGGTTGAGCTTTGTCACTCCTCCGTTGGAGAAAGCCGCAGACGTCTGCATCGTTCGCACTTTTCCATCCGTGCCGGACCATGTGAGCTTCAAGGTGGCCGTCACTCCCGATTGCCCGCTCAGATTACTCCCCTGACTCAGCGTTTGAACGGTTCCGTCTCCGTTCCGGCGCACCTTTAATTCCGTCCACGCGGGGTTCGTCGCCGTCGTTCCGCTCACAGTGAGCTCCTCAGTAATTGCCCCGATCGGGTCCGCAGAGGCGGGGCGTGCTGCAAAAAAGATGGTCCGAATATACGTCGCGTCCGTGATCTGTTTCCAAGTGGCGATGCGCATCTGCTCGATTCGCTCCTGCTGGGAAAAGTCCGCCGACCCGACTTCATGCGTCGCTCGGACGAGGCGTAATTGCTGGGTGTTGACGAGCATCACCCCGCCCAGTCCGATACCGAGCACGGCCAGCGAGATCACGCATTCCATGAGCGTAGCGCCTTGAGTCCGAGGCGTCCGGCGCATCAGTAATCGAGGGCTGCTTTGAGTCATTTTCTCGGAATTGGAGAAGTTCATAGCGCTCTCTCAAGCAGGTTTGCGGCCAAGCGTTCTAGTATTTATACTCATTGCAAGTCGAGCGCTCGCTCACCCGCTGCCAATGACATTCAGTCGGCCGCTGAAGTAATCAGCAAAAAACCGCGACGAGGAAAATGAATCGCAGGCGGGCTGTGCCGATATTGCGAAACATTTCTCAAAATTGGTAAAAGCGGTCGGGAAGATCACGGGAAACACGGCCACGGTGGGCGGCAGCGAAAGTAGTTCACGACTTTATTCGGCGCGACGCGGCTATCAGAAGCCGCGGTGAAGCTCGCATGAAACGTTTCACTGCGAAGCGTTCCCTTCTTCTCCTTCCAACGGTTTGACCGAATAGAGTCGTGGACTTCGGTCGCACTCCGATGTGCGAGAGCGCTTTCGCCTTCGCACAAGGTGGGGCTAACCAGATACAAATGCTCGTTTTGCCATCCTACTTCGCTGCCTACTGACTGTTGATCGCCGAGATCGTCGTCACGGTGCGCATGGAACCGTAGATCTCGCCGCGAAGCGGGAGGATGATCCCGTCGAAGGCGACGCGCACTCCGTTGGGGCCGGATGGTTTGGCGAAGCCTGAGATTTTTCCGTTGGACGGGACGACTGCGATGTAGGTGATGGGAGCATCAAAGAACTCCGAGCGCGTCGCGGTGGCAAATGTGACGCTGGCCAGCACGGGCGTCGGGAAAAGTCCCTCGGTGAACCGCAAAGTCTTGATGACTGGAACCGCCGAGCCGAATGCGCCCTGCGCTGTGGTCGCCTTGGTATAACGGTCGCCGATGGGCGAGAGTGTCGTATCAATGCCCGCCGGGAAACGCGTGTCGCGGAGGGGCGGCAGCTTCCAGCGGACGGAGCCGGTGATGAAGTTGCCGGCGGTGTCGAGCTGGAGCATCCCGGCAATGAAGCCGCGCTTCGGGCTGGGTGCGCCGAGTGTGCCGTGGATGCCGAGGCGCCCGCCGGAGAGGAGCTGGCCGCTGCTGCTGAAGACTTGTCCATTGGGCGAACGCCCGAGGTGGATGGATGCCCCGTTGGCGGCGAGCTTGATGATGACAAATCCCGATGCGTGAGTGCCGGAGGCAGCGGGGTCTTTTTTCAGCGCGACGGCGAATTGCCCGGCAAGCGGTGTGGAGACGTTCGCCCAATATGGAGATTGCTCGGAGAAAAATTCGTTGGACGGTAGTCCGGGGACGCCGGTGAAACCAAGGAGGAGGCGGCGCTCGCCGGTGGGCGTGTATCCGCCGGGGCGGACGGTGACGCCGCCAAATGTGGTGGCGGTCACTTTGATGGTGCCGATGCCGAAGCCTTGTGTGCTCATGCCGCCAGTGAATACGTGGCGGACGTTGCCGAGATTGACATAGCCGGTGAAGAAGCCGGGCTTTGTGAACGCGATGACGACGAGGCCGACGGGGCCGACGTTGTCTTCGATCAAGCCGGAGAAGCGGCGACCTTCGGGAATCGGGGCGATCTCAATCGTGGCGGTGGATGTGGCGAATCCGTCGGTGATCGTGTAGGTAAATGTCTCGCCGACTTCGCCGACTGCGAGGTCGGGATCGAAGCGAAGGGAGTTGCCGTTTCCGCTGCGCGTCACACGTCCGTGTTGCGGCTGGGTGAACGAGAGAACGGAGAGTACATCGCCGTCATCGTCGGTGTCGTTGACGATGACATTGAGGGTCAAAGTGCGCGACATAGCGAATGCAGAATCGTAGTTGGCGACGGGCGTGCGATTGCCGCGGAGGATGGTGACGTCCACGTTGGCGCTGGCGGTATTTCCCGCTGCATCGTGCGCTGTTACGACGACGATGTAGCTGCCCATTTCGAGGACAGTTCCGGGCGCGGGGCTTTGCGTGATGGCGGTGACTCCGACGTTGTCGGTCGCCACGGCTTCACTCGTGATGTCGGGAAGCGCGAGGCTGGTTTGATCCGTGGCGGCGCGAATGGATCGGGCAGACGGCGCTTTCGTAAAGACGGGCGCGACGTTATCCGCAACGGTGACGACGACGATGGCCTGCGCGGTGAGCCCTGCGGCGTCGCTGACCGTGACGATGACCTCGTAAATCCCGGGTGCCCGGAGTGTGTCCGCGGGGGGCGATTGACTTTTCGAAACGACGCCGACGTTATCGATGGCGATGATGTCTTTGCTCACATCGGGCAGAGGGGCGGTGGCGTTGTTGTCCGTGGCGATGGTGAACGGAGCCGGGCTGGAAACGATGGTGGGCGCGTAATTATCGACGACCGTGACTTGCACAGTGGTCTGCGCGATCCGTCCGTCGGCATCGCTGGCGGTGACGACCACCGTGTAAATTCCTGGCGGCAGCAATGTCCCGGCGAGCGGCGTCTGGGTCTTCGAGGTGACGGCAACATTGTCCGTCGCGGTAACGAGCGACGCGACATCCGGCAAAGGAGCCCGCGGATTGTTGCCAGTATTCGCGATCTGCGGTCCGGGCGTGAAAGTGATTACCGGAGCGGAGTTGTCCGTGATGGTCACGACCACATCGCAATGCGAGGAATTCCCAGCGGCGTCGGCGACCGTGACTACGATCGAGTAGCTGCCGGGAGCCCGCTGCGTTCCTGCGGCGATCGACTGCGTCTTGGATACGACGCCCACATTATCCGTCGCGATGACCAGCGACGCGACATCGGGAATCGGCGCGATCGGATTCGTTCCCGTGGTGACCGACAAAAGCGCCGGGTTGTACGTGATGACCGGCGCTGTCGTATCGCGCACGGTGACAGTGCCCGTCGCAAAGAGCCCGCGCCCATCGCTGAGCGTGTAGGTAAATGAATCGGTGCCGGTGAAGCCTGCGCCTGCCGTGTAGCTCACCGTGCCGTCGGCTTCTAGGACAGCGGTGCCGCCCGCTGCCGCACTCACTGCGGTGATGAAGACGATGTCGCCGTCCGCGTCGCTATCGTTGGCCGCTGCGTTGAAATGGCTGACGGGAAGTTCGAGCGGCCCATCGTTCACCGCGACCGGCGGGTGCGCATTCGGGATGTTGTTAATCGTGATCGTGACGGGCGCGCTTTGCGTGGTTGCGCCGCTGTTGTCGCGAGCCACGGCGATGAGTTGATGGTCCCCGACTGCAAGTCCGTTTACCGTCTGCGTGTAAGGCGCAGAAACGTCTTCACCGATCTTCACGGCTCCGTCGAAGAACTCTACTTTCACCACCGCGCCATCGCTATCGGACGCAGTCGCTTCGATGTTGATGATCGTCCCGACGATGAACGCCGCACCGTTCGCAGGCGACGTGATCGAGACTGTGGGTGGGATGACCGGGCTCGTGGAAGTCGTGAACGATTCCGTGAGGCTCGTGCCGATGCCGTTTGCATTATTGGCCCGAAGCCGGAAGACGTAATTGGTCGTAGGAGAGAGGCCGAGAACAGTGGCGTCGATGGATACTTCGCCGACGCTCGCAGGCAAATTCAGCACCGGCGTAAGAAGCTGAGTGCCACCGGTCGGCCCGTATTCGAAATAGTAATTCGTCGCGACACCTGCGGGGTTCACCGTTCCGTGGAGGATTGCCCGATTGTGCGTGATGCCGGATGCCGGACGCACCGTGGCGACCGGGATGCCGATGTTGACCGTGACGAAATCAAAGCTCGACCGCGCACCGTCGCTGACCATCAGGCGAAAAGTGTATGTGCCCGCCGGGCCTGTGAAACCGGGAGTCGCACTGGCCGGGCCGTTGATGGTGACCGCCGTGCCGCTCTCCTGCGTCCAGAAAAATGTGAGCGGCGAATTCTCAGGATCATAACTGCCCGAGCCATCGAGGGAAACCGAAGAGCCCGGCGCGCTGATTACGTCTGCGCCTGCATTGGCGACGGGGGGCGCATTGACGATCCCGCCGTTGCGCACCTCAAACAAGTAACGGCCGGGAGTGCTGGAATTCAGGCTGTTGTAAATGAGCCCAGTCGCGAGATTCGAGTCGAGAAAAGCGCCAGGCGCGCCGGACCCGCCAAGCTCCAATGTCGCTCCCGTGCCGCTGGCGTAGCCCACGCGAACAGACTGCCCGCCGACGCCGCCGGACCCGCCGCTCGCGTCACCCGTTTCCCATTGCACCGTGTTGTAATTGTATTCGATATCGAAGTCGCCAGCACCGATGTCCGAGCGATCGATCAAGATGACTTGGAAGCTGTTCTTTTTGTCCGCCCTGCGATTGTAGTAACCGACGTTGAGATAGTTCGCGCCGAATGCATTACGCCCGTCGATTACGCCCGTCCCGAACGAGTAAGTGACGATGCCGGAGCCCGTCCCACGCGTATCCACATCCGCCCAGAAAGGAGCGATGATTTTCAAACCGGCCGCCGCAATCGGCGAGGGCGTGTAGGCGGAAAGCGGGCCGTCGAACGACAGATTCCCGTTATTGTTGACGTAAAGCTGCGAATACTGCGCGCCGAAAAAATTCATCGTGAAGCCAACGGTCACGCGCCCCGTCGAACCGTCGTCATTCGCAGGAAGCGAACTCGAATTAAACCCCAAACGAACCGCGCCCGCGAACGCTGCCGAAGTGCCGACAATGAAAGCGGCGAATGTCGCAATTAACGAAAGCCATCGCTTGCGGCTGCGTGAGACAGAGCGGGAGTTGGGAAATTCGGTGGTTGGTTGGAGTACTCGCATTGGGTTTTTTACTGCCGTCGCCCTTGTGTTGTTGACTCGAAATGTTTGGAAACGGCTAGCGGCGCATAAAAATGTATCGGCTCGCGAGGCATCAACGCATTTTGAGTTACTGAACCGTCACAACGGAGGGTGCAATTAAAAGTGGATGCGCAAAGTAAGACAGGTTTCCAACCTGTCCCCAGCGGGCATATCACGAATACCTCTCCTGCCCTTACGAGCCCGACAGGTTGGAAACCTGTCCTACTTTCGCTGCTCCATTTGCCCGCATTCCACTTGCAATCACACCCGTCACAACGGATTCGAGCAACATCATCCTTTCCCAAACGGCGGGAATGCGCGAAACCGTGCGCGATGCCGAAGAAACAGAAAGCCGAGGAGCAAGGACCAAAACCCATCACGATCCACACGTCTCCGCTCACAATGCCGCAGGCGCAAAAGCTTCGCGCTTTGCTGACCGAACGCGGATGGGCGTTTGACGTCCGGCAATACATGCTTTTCTTTGCACAGAAGGACAAGCTGACCGTGGGCGTTTACGAGAAAGGGCCGAAGGTTGTCGTCCAAGGACGGGGAACCCAAGAGTTTGTGCAGTTCGTTTTGGAGCCCGAAATTCTCGGCGAAGCGAAGCTCGGCTACGAAGAAGTGAACAATCCCGCAATGTTCGAGCCTCACTTCGGCGTGGACGAAAGCGGCAAAGGCGACTTCTTCGGACCGCTCGTCATTGCAGGCTGCTACACGGACGCAGAGAGCACCCGCGCGCTCATGGAAGCTGGCGTGATGGACAGCAAGCGGATCGGATCGGACGCCAAAATACGCGAGCTCTCGGCGATCATCCGGCAAACACGAGGCGTGGCATTTTCGAGTATTACTTTAGCACCAGAGAAATATAACGAGCTATATAGTAAATTTAATAATCTTAATAGATTACTAGGTTGGGGACATGCAAAAGTGATCGAGCACCTGCTCGACCAACGTCCGGAATGTCCGCGTGCGCTGAGCGATAAGTTCGCTAGTGCCAGTCTCATCAAGCGCGCGTTTTCGGAAAAGGCGAAACACATCCAGCTCGATGCGCGGACGAAGGCCGAAAGCGATGTCGCCGTCGCGGCGGCTTCGATTTTAGCGCGGGAACGCTTCATCAATTGGCTGTTCGAAAAAGGCCGCGCAATTGGACGGACATTGGAGAAAGGCGTCTCGCCTGCGGTGAAAGATACGGCACGAGCATTGGTCGCCGCGCATGGGCCGGAATTCCTCAAACAGGTCGCGAAGGTTCACTTCAAGACCGCCCACGAAATCGCCCCTGCATCTTACGCACACGTAGAAAAACCGTTCTTCAAGCGCGAAAACGGAAAAAGCGAGAAACCTTAATCAATTGTAATGCGCGGGAAGGAAATTCTGCCAAAATGAAGTCTTGCGAAAGTGTTACTTATTGACTAGGGTGTGATTATAAATATGGGAACGCTTACCAAAAAAGAAATCGTGGCCAACATCAGTACTGAGACAGGACTAGTTCAGCACGACGTATTTAAAGTTGTGCAACAGACCCTCGATCAAATCGTCGATGCGTTGGCAAAAGGGGACAACATCGAACTTCGCAACTTCGGCGTTTTCGAGGTCAAACTCACCAAACCAAGGGTCGGGCGCAACCCGAACCAGCTAGGGAGCCATTTCGCGATCCCTGCGCGGGCAACGGTGAAATTCAAATCGGGCAAAGTCATGAAAGAGCGCGTAGCCGTCTTAACGGAAACGATGAAGCTCGCCGCGACGACGTAGTTTTCTCCTCGCTGAGCCACTTAGAAGCGCCGGTTGCAAGGCCCGGCGCGTATCGCTACTCCTCCCACCATTCACGTTGTACCGATGCCGAAACAAAAACCTTCTCTGACTATTCACGCCGCGCCCGATGCCATCCAAATCCGAGGGGCACGACAGAATAATCTCAAGGGCTTCGACCTCGATTTGCCGCTGGGCAAATTGATCGTCGTCACCGGCCCAAGCGGCTCGGGCAAATCGTCGCTCGCATTCGACACGGTCTATGCCGAAGGGCAGCGCCGCTACGTGGAGACATTCTCGCCGTACACGCGGCAGTTCCTCGACCGCATGGACAAACCGCGTGTGGACGAGATCCGAGGCATCCCGCCAGCGATCGCCATTGAGCAATCGAACAACGTAAAATCCACTCGTTCAACGGTCGGCACGATGACCGACGTGAACGACTACCTCAAACTCCTCTTCCCGCGAATCGCCACTGCGTCATGCCCGGAGTGTAAACGCGCAATCCGCCCCGAATCCGCGAAGAGCATCGCAGAGCAAATCACCGGCGACGAACCCGTTCTCATCACCTTCGCCGTCGCTGCCCCGGAAGGCACGAAGCCAGCGGACTTCTTCGCATTCCTCCAGCAGCAGGGATACCTCCGCGTATGGATCGGCGGTGCCGTAGTCCGCACGGATGAAGCAGGGAAATTAAAGCGACTACCAGCAAAGGTGAGCGTCATCCAAGACCGCATAGCGCCCACCGCCGAGAATCGCACGCGTCTCGCCGAAGCGATCGAAACGGCACTGCGCCTTGGCTCCGGGAAGATCGTCGTCATCCACGGGAAAGATGCGCATCCATATTCGACTGGCTGGCACTGCGCACACTGCGATGTCGATATCGTCGCCCCATCGCCCGGACTGTTCTCGTTTAACAACCCGCTCGGCGCATGTCCGAAGTGCCGCGGCTTTGGCCGGACAATCGCCATCGATCTTCCTCGCAGCATCCCGGATCGCAGCGTGAGCATCGCAGCCGGCTGCATCAAACCATTCACCGGCGAGAGCGGCAAAGACTGCCAGCGCGACCTCTTGCTTTGCTGCAAAGCGAAGAAAGTGAACACGCGAATACCGTTCGAGGAACTTCCTCCCGAAGTGCAGGAGTGGGTTTTTCACGGCGAAGATTGGGATCGCGCGACAAAGCGAAGCGGCGAAGAACTTTGGAAAGACGGGCTCTGGTACGGCGTCGCCGGATACTTCCGCTGGATGGAATCGAAAGCGTATAAAATGCACGTCCGAGTGCTGCTCAGCCGGTATCGGAACTACACCGAATGCCCCGACTGCCGCGGCACACGCTACCAGCCCGCAGTGCTCAATTTTCGCTTCGCCGGGAAGACACTCC
Organism: Verrucomicrobiaceae bacterium; assembly: GCA_043728745.1. Taxonomy (GTDB): domain Bacteria; phylum Verrucomicrobiota; class Verrucomicrobiia; order Chthoniobacterales; family Chthoniobacteraceae; genus SXWH01. The sequence goes on along the minus strand of JAYTMG010000609.1, from coordinate 12,962 downwards.
CCGAGCTCCAGCAACTCCCGCTCGGCGAGCTTCACGCGACTTTCGATGTCCGCGATTCCTCCCTCGACAGCACAACCGCGATGCTTCTCGGCGAGGTGCGCAGCCGCATCGGATTCATGGTCGAAGTCGGCCTCGCATATCTCTCGCTCGACCGTCCGACGAAGACACTGAGCGGCGGCGAGACCGAGCGGGTAAATCTCACAACCTGCCTCGGTGCAAATCTCGTGAACACGCTCTTCGTCCTTGATGAGCCAAGCATCGGCCTGCATCCGCGAGACACGGGACGGCTCATCCACGTCATGAAATCGCTGCGCGACAAAGGGAACACGCTCCTTGTCGTGGAGCACGAAGAGAGCGTCATGCGAGCCGCCGACCACGTCGTGGAAATCGGCCCTGGGCGCGGGACCGCAGGCGGCGAACTCGTCTTCGCCGGGCGCGCCGACGCGATGCGAAACACACTCACCGCAGACTACCTGCGCGGCGTAAAATCCATCCCCATCCCAAGCACGCGTCGCAAACCCGCCGCCTGGCTGAAGCTCACCGGAGCCAGCGAAAACAATCTCCAAAAAATCAACGTCGATGTCCCGCTCGGAGTCTTCACATGCGTCACCGGAGTCAGCGGCAGCGGCAAGAGCACGCTCGTCCACAGCGTCCTCTACGAAAACCTTCTGCGGGCAAAAAGTCTCGCCAGCGAAAATCCTGCGGGCGCATTAAAAAAGCTCACCGGCTTCGAGCAAATCAACAGCGTCGTGCTCGTCGATCAAAGCCCGCTCGCGCGCACTCCAAAAAGCACGCCCGCTGTGTATCTGGGCGTCTTCGAGCATATTCGCGAATACTTCGCCAGCACCGACCAGGCGCTCCGCGAAGGACTGAATGCCAGCGCATTCTCTTTCAATGGCGGGCCGGGGCGATGCGAACGATGCAACGGCAGCGGGTTTGAAAAGATCGAGATGCAATTCCTCAGCGACGTCTTCATCCGCTGCCCCGAATGCGAAGGCCGACGCTATCAGCCGCACATTCTGACAGTGAAACTCTGCGGCAAAAATATCACCGAGGTTCTCGACCTCACCGTGAGCGAATCGATCGTCTTTTTCAAAGCACTCGGCGCGGAAAAAATCACGCGCCCACTGCTCGTGCTGGAAGAGGTCGGCCTCGGCTATCTCACACTCGGCCAGCCGCTCAACATTCTTAGCGGCGGCGAGAGCCAGCGGCTGAAGCTCGTCGAGCGGCTCACGCATTCCAAAAAGGAAGACGCGGGCGCGTTGCTGATCCTCGATGAACCAACGACCGGCCTTCATTTCGACGACATCGCCATGTTGCTCCGCGTGTTCGATCGGCTCGTGCGAAATGGGCATTCACTCATCGTCATCGAGCACAACGTCGAAGTCATCAAGTGCGCCGACTACGTCATCGACCTCGGCCCCGAGGCTGGCGCGGACGGCGGCGAAGTCGTCGCCACGGGAACGCCCGAGGAAGTCGCCCGCGCAAGCGGGAGCCACACCGGGCGCTTCCTCCGGCACATATTAAGCGGACCAAACGCCATCGACGAGCTCGATGAAGAATCCGCCCGCGCAGCCGAAGCTCCGTCGCTTTATATCGCGAAACGCAAGGCCGACATCGCCATTTTCGGAGCACGCGAGCACAACCTCAAAAACATCACTCTCACCATCCCGCGCGAGCAAATGGTCGTCATCACCGGCCTCAGCGGCTCGGGCAAAAGCACGCTCGCATTCGACATTCTTTTTGCGGAAGGACAGCGGCGTTTTCTCGATGTCATGTCGCCTTACGCCCGGCAGTTCGTCGAGCAGTTGGAAAAGCCCGACGTCGATCTCATCACCGGACTCCCGCCGAGCGTCGCCATCGAACAGCGCATCACGCGCGGCGGCGGAAAGAGCACCGTTGCAACCGTCACGGAGGTCTATCATTTCCTGCGCCTGCTGTTCTCAAAGCTCGGCACGCAGCATTGCCCCGACTGCCACACGGCTGTCGAGAAACAGACCGCGAATGCCGTTGCACGCAAAGTCGAGGCGCTCGGCAAACGAGGAAAACTCCGCATTTTCGCGACACTCGTGAAGGCACGCAAAGGCTTCCACACCGACGTTGCGAAATGGGCGAAACGCCACAACTTCACCACGCTGCTCGTCGATGGTGAACTGCGCAAAGTGGACACCGCGATGAAGCTCGAACGGTTCCGAGAACACACCATCGAAGTGCTCGTCGGCGAGACGACCGGAGCCGGCTGCGACGCACTCGTAAAGAGCGCGCTCGGGATCGGACGCGGCACGATTCGCGTGTTCGATGCGAAGAACAAAAGCACCGTCCTGAGCACGGAGCGCGCGTGCCCGGATTGCGGCGTGAGCTTTGAGGAACTCGACCCGCGCATGTTCTCATTCAATTCGCCACACGGCTGGTGCCCCGACTGCCGGGGCTTCGGCGAAGTGTGGAAACAAAGCATTAACCCGAGGCTCGAATCCGCGCTAGAACAGGAGCTCGACATCGAGCGGCAAAGCGAAGGTCTCGAACGCGGCGAGGCCCGGCAATGCTCGACCTGCAAAGGTGCGCGATTGAACCGCCAGTCCTGCGCCGTGCAAATCGGCAGCACCAAGATCGCGGATTTCGTGAACCATTCAGTCGATGAAGCCGCGCGTGCAATTGAGGCGATCAAGTTTCCCGCCGCACAAAAACCCATCGCCCGCGACATCGTCCCCGAGATTTCGCAGCGGCTGAAATTCATGGGCAAGGTCGGGCTTGGCTATCTCGCGCTTTCCCGCAGCGCGCGGACCCTCAGCGGTGGCGAGAGCCAGCGCATCAGACTCTCTGCGCAGCTCGGCAGCAACTTACGCGGCGTCCTCTATGTTCTCGATGAACCCACTATCGGGCTCCATCCGCGCGACAACGCCGCGCTGCTCGATACACTTGACGCGCTCAAGGCCAAGGGCAACTCACTCATCATCGTCGAGCACGACGAAGACACCATGCGCCGCGCCGACACAATCCTCGATCTCGGCCCCGGTGCCGGCGTGAACGGCGGCCACGTCGTCGCACAAGGAACGCTCGCCGAGATCACCCGCGATCCGAAAAGCACCACCGGACTCTGCCTGCGCGAGCCGCTGAAACACCCGACTCGTGGAAAAAGGCGACCGCTCGCCAAGGCCGACTGGCTGGAGCTTCGCAACGCAACGGTGAACAATCTGAAAAATATCACGGTCAAGTTTCCCATCGCTCGACTCACCGTCATTACCGGCATCAGCGGCAGCGGAAAAAGCACACTGATGCGCGCCGCGCTGAAGCCAGCCGTCGAGACCTCGCTCAAAGGAAAGTCGAAGCTCAAGGGCATCGAATACATCGAAGCCATCCGCGAAGTGGACCAGTCGCCGATCGGCAAAACCACCCGCTCCACGCCCGCAACATACCTCGGAATATGGGACGCTGTGCGTGCGCTTTTCGCGCAACTCCCCACCGCCCGGATGCGCGGATACACGCCCTCGCGCTTCTCATTTAATACCGAAGGCGGGCGCTGCGAAACATGTGCTGGACAGGGCGTGATCAAAATGGAAATGGCATTCCTCCCCACGAGCTACCATCCATGCACCGACTGCCACGGCGCGCGATTTAACCCCGCAACGCTCGAAGTGCTCTACGACGGAAAGAGCATCGGCGACGTGCTCAATCTTCCGCTCGCCGAAGCTGCGGAGTTTTTCAAAGCGCATCCGAAAATCCATCGTCCGCTCGCACTATTGTGCGACACCGGACTCGGCTACCTCAAGCTCGGCCAGCCCAGCCCCACGCTGAGCGGCGGCGAGGCCCAGCGCATGAAACTCGTCTATGAATTAGCGCTGGGAATCGCGCATGACTCCAACGAGCGGATGCGCAAAATGAAGCAGCCAAAAAGCACGCTCTATTTGCTCGAAGAGCCGACCATCGGCCTGCACATGCGCGACGTTGCGGAGTTGCTGAAAGTCCTCCATCGCCTCGTGGACAGCGGCGCAACCGTCATTGTCATCGAGCACAATTTGGCGCTGATCGCCGACGCCGACTACGTCATCGACATCGGCCCAGATGCCGGACGCCTCGGCGGTGAAGTGGTGGCGAGCGGCACCCCCGAAGAAATCGCCACGCACAAAAAGAGCCGCACCGCGCCGTATCTCAAAGAGGTTCTAGCCTGACTCCCGAAGAATTCCACGAACCACCTCATGAACGCTCAAAAAAGCGTTGTGCTACCCGCTCGTTGAGCTTCGCCCAGAACGTTACAACATCTCTTTAGGGCAGTTGGACGCGCACACGACCGTAGCAGGCTGGCACGGTCAGCGGATTGACCGGCTCTTCGTAAACCACTCGTTCCCAGAATTCATCGACAGGAGTTGCAACCGGCAGGCTCGACAATGCTGTCCAGTCCCCTGCGGTGAGAGAATCGCGTTTTTGCGGAGTGTAGGCGAGCCCGCTGCCGATGCGGCGAATGAACTCAAAGCGGAAGACGGTGACACTTCCCGCCTGTGTCCGCCCGATGGAAGGCAGTCCAGCGGTTCCGCCCGGCGACATCACACGATGGTCTGGGATGTTTGGGTTCAGGTTGAAGGCGTATTTGAGCAGATTCGGCACGCCGTCTTGGTGCGGGATACCGAGGGGCGTGCGGTCGCTCAGGCCGGCAGGGAGCCATGTATCAAAGCCGCTTGCGGGTGTGATGGCGGTGGCGGTAAGAGCGATGTCGAACGGATTTTCATCGGCGTCATTGTTGCCAAGGTGGAGCGCAGCGGTGCGCGCTCCGGGAGCGGATGGCGTGAAGCGGACGGCGAAGGTCGTAAATCCGGTCGGCGCGACGGTGGACGCGGGAAGCGTCGTGATGGTGAAATCTGCCGCGTGCGCGCCATTGATGGTCGGCGCAGAGACGTTTAGACTCTGGCCATCGCCGATGTTTCGGACGGTGAATTGCCGAGTGACGGGCATTGCTGCTGGGCCGAAGCTCACGGTGGATGCTCCGTCGGTGAGATTCACGCCCGCAGGTTGCTCAATGGCGATCTCCGGCGGCACGATGATGAGGTAGGAAATGTCATCAATGACTCCGACGGTACCCGCTGTGGTGAAAACTACGCGGGATACTTGCGAGGAAGGAAGCGCCACCGTGGTGAGGGTTGCCGAGAGCGGCACCGTAGTGGAGTAGAGAAGCACGTCTGAACTATCATAGGCACTGACTGTGGCGGTGTCCGTCAAGCCGACGGCCGCTTTCAGCGAGAAGCCCGAGACGGGCACAGGGAATACCATTGTGACGCTGTTGTTGGTGCCGGGATTTGCACTCCACGCGAGAAAGTTTGGCGAGGAATGCCCTCCGACACCGAAGCCTCCCCCTTCATTGAGAACTTCCATCGTGGTGTTGGTGAATGTGATGGATCCCGGCGCGTAATCGCTGGTGGGGCGGGTCTGTTCGGCAAAAGACGGAGGAGCAAACACGCCGTCAAAATTCACCAACACTGTCGTTTCATTGGCGGCGAATCCGGTCAAAACGAGATCGAAAGGGTTTTCATCTCCGTCATTGCTGCTGATTTGCAGTGTGGCTGAGCGCACTCCAAGCACGGTGGGGCTAAACCTCGCCGTGAATGTAGTCGAAGCCCCCGCCGCGACCGTGCTGGCAGGCGCGGCCGTGAGGGTCCAATCGACAGCGTGGCTGCCACCGAATGCCACCGCGATGCCCGTGAGCGGTGCGGTGCCGGTATTGCGGATGGTGAATGTCCGTTGCGCCGATGTCGAGATGGTCGCAGTCCCAAACGCTACTGTGGAGACGCCATCCGAAAGGTTCGTGTCCACTGGTTGCTCCACGGCGATTTCCGGCGCTAGGATGAAGCCAGTGCCGGCAAGTGCGATATCGAAGGGATTTTCGTCCGCGTCATTGCTTGCGATGTGAAGGGCGGCGACGCGGGCTCCGGCGGCTCCGGGTGCAAAACGAACGATAAACGTGGTGGTCGATCCCGGCGCGACGGTGGAAGCCGGCGCCGTAGTGACGGTGAAGTCTCCCGCGTTTGCGCCGTTAATGGTCGGCACAAGACCAGTGAGGTTCGCACTACCAGAATTGCGCACTGTGAAAGTCAGGCTGGCATTCGTGCCGACGGCCACGGGACCGTAACTTACCGTCGAAACACCATCCGTGAGCCCCGTGCCTGCGGGCTGCTCCACGGCGATCTCGGGCATAGGAATCACACTGGCGATAATTCGCACATCCTCAATGGCCCAGTGGTCAAATCCAACGCCACTGTTGCTGAGCTGGCGCCAGCGGAAGCGCGTGGAAGCGGTTCTTGCCGCCATCGGCAGTGCCACCGTGGTGAGCTGCCAGACGCGATTGGAATATGGACCGCCAACTTGTGTGAAGGCCACGCCGTCCGTGCTGTATTCCAGCACCACCTCTTCACCAGCGTCTGCGTTTTCCCAGATGCTGCTGCTCCCGTTGGCCAGCGCGAAGAGGAAAGACATCGCATCGGTGCCACGGGTGTCGATCGCCACCGTTGTAGCAAAGCGGTTGCCGCTGCCGTCGAAGTGCATGCTGTTTCCGGTTGAGCCCACGCCAGCCGCCTGCCCGGCGGTGTTGGCCGTCACGGTGCCGCCAAATCCCGACCACAGAGGCATGTCAATTCCGGGATCAAAGTCGTCGAAAAAGGTCGTCAGTGTATCCAATACCGTGAGCGTCAAAGTTGCGGAAGTGGTGCCGATAATGTTCGTCGCGGAAATCGTCACCGGATACACACCCGCCACTGCCACACTGCCGCTGATGATGCCCGTCGCAGTGTTGACACTCAGTCCGCTGGGCAGACCCGCAGCGTTGTAGCTCGTCGGCGAGCGGTTGGCACTGATCTGGTAGGTAAAAGCACTGCCTGTAAAGGCCGTCGCCGCGAGAGGGCTGGTGATCGCAGGGGGCTGCGTGGGCGGCCCCATCGCAAACGTCGCGTCCGCGTAGCCAAGTGTCTCCGAGCTACCGCCAAACTGACTGCCGTTTTCATGATGGAAATACCAGCGCCCGGTAACCGGCGAAACCGTCCAACTCGCCATATCGCCCAAGTTGGTGAAGGTGGAGATCGTTTGCACCAGACCATCCGGCACGCGGCTGCGGACGATCGTCGCACCTGAAGCCGCTCGGTATGCGAGATGCAGTTCTCCATTGAAAAACTCCGCAACGCCCCACGACGCCCAACTTTCGCTGCTGTACCAAGCGGGGACGATCATAGTCCCCAAATCAGTCACCACGCCGGAAGGCACAAGGATGTCGTAAACACGCGTTCTGTTGTGAACGACCACACGCCCATTTCCACTGAAAACTCCACTTCCAGAGGTGATCGTGAACGAGGTGGACAGTGGAATCACTGTTCCTGTCAGCGCTCCGGTCAGCGGGTCAAGTTGGATGAGCTGACTCACCGTGCCGCTGCCCGTGGTTTCCACGCCGCTATGCGCGAGCACGTAAGCTGTGCCAGAGCCAATATCCGAGCAGAGACCGTTCGACACACGACCGATGGACGCGCCCCCTGTCAAATTCAGCGCATGACGGGAAGTGGCGCTATCACCCGTAACAAAAACCCGATCCATCGTCACCGCGATACCACCGCGATCGTCGCCTGTAATAACATCGTGATCCACCACTGCAGTACCCGTGGTTCCGAGGCTCAAAATCTGAAAATCGAGGCCCACGGGTGCGGTGTAGCCGCGACCGCTCAGAGCGATGTCGAAAGGGGTTTCATCGTCATCATTGCTCGCCAAGTGAAGCGCCGCTGTACGCACTCCTGCTGCGGTAGGCGCAAACCTTACAGTGAAAGTCGTGCTGGCGCCGGGAATCACCGGCGCGGTCGGAGATGATATAATGCTGAATTCAGCCGCGTTTGCCCCATCGATAACGATTCCAAGGCCGCTCAGGTTCGCTGTCCCGGTGTTCCGCACCGTGAAAGTGAGACTGCCATTTGCACCGATCGACCTGGTGCCGAAATCAACTACAGCGGTGCCATCCACGAGGTTCGTCCCGACTGGCTGCTCCAACACGATTTCCGGCGCGGGCACCACGCCGATGCCGGTGAGGGCGATGTCGAAAGGGTTCTCATCTGGGTCGTTGCTCGCGATACTCAGCGTCGCGTTTTTCGTCCCGCCTGCTGTCGGAGCAAACCGCACCGTAAAGGTCGTAGCGCCCGCCGGAGTCAGCGGAGCGGACGGACTAGCGGTGATGGTGAAATCCGCTGCATTCGCCCCGGTCACCGTGATGCCCAACCCGGTTAGATCGTAGATGCCCACGTTCCGGATCGTGAAAGTACGGTCCGCAGTGGTTCCCGGAGCGATTCCACCAAAACTCACGCTTGAGGTACCGTCCGTCAACCCCGTGCCGACCGGTTGCTCCACCGCGATCTCCGTGTCCGTGTAGCTCGTGACGGTTGTAAACACGAGCTGCGTGTCTGTTGTAGCGGAGCCGGTCATACCAAATATGCGCTGGTCCACGCCGCCGCCCGCCAGCGTTGTCAAACTGCCGCCAAAGGCAACCTGCGAACCCGCTTTTACTCGAATCTCCGCCAGTGCCGCACCATTCAGCGGGAAGACAACGGTGGTTCCGTTGTCAGCGGTGCTCACGTTCTTTCCGCCAAACATTGCCCCATCAAGCAAGTCCGTAAAACCTGCCACTCCCGCAGTGCCAGCAATCAAGGTGGCGGGAGCTGTGCTGACTGCGTGAATCTCGAAGTTCTCCGTGGGTTCCGTGCTCAAAAATCCACCACTGGGATTTACCAGCCGTAGTTCTGCGGAAATTACGGTCTCATTCGGCCCCAGTGCTGGAAGCGAAAAGATGAAAAACGAACGAAATTCCTGAGGGCCTTCGTCCGAAGCTATCCCTGTTAAGTAGTTCGTGTTCGCGGGATCATGAGTTCCACTGACATCGTACCACCCGCGGTCCGTCGCATTGAGCGTCCTCGCCACCGGCGGAGTGACGATGCCGCTGCCCGTCAGGGCGACATCGAAAGGATTCTCGTCCGCGTCATTACTCGCGAGCATCATCGCCGCCGAGCGCGCGCCAAAACCTACCGGCGCAAACCGCACCGTAAAAGTCGTGTTGCCTCCCGGAGCTACGGTGGCCGCTGGTGCCGTCGTCACGCTGAAATCCGCCGCATTTGCTCCGCTGAAAGCCACCGCCAGACCGCTGAGCGTGGCGTTGCCGGTGTTTCTCACCGTGTATGTCTTGCTCGCCGAACTACCGACGACCACGCTGCCAAAGGCCGCCGTCGCGCTGCCATCTACGAGCCCCGTGCCCACTGGCTCTTCGAGCACGATTTCCGGCGCAGGAGGCACGCCCGTTCCAGACAGCGAAATGTCGAAAGGATGCTCGTCTCCGTCATTGCTGGAGAGTCGCAGCAGAGCCGTGTGCGCCCCAAGTCCGGCAGGCGTGAAGCGGATGCTGAAAGTCGTGCTCGCTCCGCCGTTCACTGCTGTGGCGGGCGGTGTGGTGAGCACAAAATCCGCCGCATTCGTTCCTTCGATTTGCACCATGAGCCCCGTGAGCCGCGCCCCGCCCGTGTTGCGCACGGTGAAAGTGCGCGTGACATTTTCCGTCGTGGCGACATTGCCCCACGAGACGCCCACGCCGCCATCTACCAAGCCCGTCCCCACTGGCTGCTCGACCGCGATTTCCGGCTCCGTCGCGCCGGAAGTGATGTTGAGCGAAACAAGCCCCTGAGCCGCTCCGCGCCCGTCCACCGCGATCACGTACGCAGTGCCCGCAGTACACAAAAATCCCACTCGGCTCTGCGGCCCGCCTGCGTCGTCGTTCGATGCCACGAGCGTCAGCGCCGTCACATCAGTGCCCGTGTACACCGCTACGATGGTGTCGAAATCACTACCCAGCGTATCGATGACCGCCACGCCATTTGCCGGCGCAGTCCACGACCACCACACCGAAGCCGTCGGCGGAGCCGAAGCCTCATGCACCGCCTCGCCCACTTCGCCCGTCGCGCCGATGTTGCTGCCGGTAAATGTCCCGCCCGCACCGGAAACGACCGTGCGGCTCGCAAACGCATCATTTGCCAACCCCGGAACCGTCGGCTGGAAAAAGTAGTTCAGCGAAAAAATGCTCTCCGCAGTGCCCGCGCCATCCACCGCGATTTGCAATACTTCGCCCGCAGTCACCGCCACGGAAATAAAGCTCTGCACGCCGCCGGCATCATTGTTTGCCGCGCGTTGCGTCAGCGCATTCACCGCCGCGCCCGTGTATGCAGCGAGCGTCGTATCCAAAGAACTGCCATAAGTATCCAGCGACAACGTGCCAGCCGCCGGTGCCGTCCAGCGATACCACACCGACTCGACCGGCGTAGATGCCGCAGCATGGTTTGGCTCACCGGTCTCCGCCGAGGCACGCAGATTTGTCCCATTCACGCGGCCCGCCGCACCGGCCAAAGTCTCCGCATTGACAAAAAGATCATTCGACGGACGCACGCTGATCGGGTCCACGCCGACAAACGCCGTCGCGCTCGTCAGATTCCCGAACGCATTCGTGATCGTCACCGTGTAATTTCCCTCATCCACCTCCGCCACACTCGCGACCGAGTAGCTCGCAGAAGTCGCCCCGCCGATGTTCGAGCCATTCAGCCTCCATTGATAAGTCAGTGGCGCAGTGCCCGAAGCCGTCACCGAAAGCGCCAGCGGATCTCCAGCCACCAAAATCGCCCCCACCGGCTGCGTCACGATGACCGGCGGACTATTCACATTCGCAGGCGAGGGATAGTTCAGCGTGATGCTCCCCTCATCGCCTGCGTAGCCGTTCACTTGGACATAATATCGCTGCCCGCTCGTCGCTGAAAAAGTCACACTACTCGCCAGACCGCTGAAGTCGTCATTCGATCCCAAATGCACCAGCGAAGCCAGCGTCCCGCTACCGGAGTAAATCGCCAGCGTCGTGTCGTAATCACTACCGGATGTCGTCACCGTGATACTGCCCGTCGTCCCAGCGGCCCACTCCCACCACACCGATTTCGTGCCCGCCACAGAAGGAAATTGCGGCTCTCCCACCTCAAAAGTGGAGAGTCGATTCGAGCCCGTGGCCTGCGTGGTCCCCGCAGCCAACAGCACGCGATTTCCAAAGTTATCATTGCCCGGCGGCGAGATAATGCTGAACGGAAACGCCGCAGTCGCCGGAGCCCCGCCGTTGCTCGCCGTCACGTTCAGCGTCGTGCTCGATCCCGTCGCAGGCACCGTCAAATTCGCGCTGTACGTCCCGTCATTCGCAGCCACATCCGGCGCGACACCATTATCGAGAAATGCCACCGGAGTCCCCGCACCCAGCGCGCCCGTGACAGTCGCGCCAGTCACCGGAGTGAGGTCCGAAACAGTCACATAAAAAGCCGTGCTCACACCATTGCGCAGCGGGCTCGTCGCCGCCGAAGCGCGCAACTCCAGCACACCATCCGCCGCCACCGTCAGCGCCGCATGAGCGTCCACGATGCCGCCCGAAACCGTCCTACCCGCCAGCGAAGCCAGCGGACGCGTCGTCGCCATCAGCCGGTTTTTAATCTCCAGCATCGTCGCCGTGGGAAACTGGCTTTTAATCAGCGCCGCCACGCCCGCGACATGCGGAGTCGCCATACTCGTACCATTGAAACTGTCGTAGCTCGAATCCGAAGCCGCAGTGCTCGACAAAATCGCAACGCCCGGCGCGCCCACATCCACCGTCGTCGCCCCATAGCTCGAAAACGACGCAAGCGCCCCCGTCCGGTCCACAGCCGCCACCGCCACCACGTTCGCCGGATCGTAGTTCGACGGATAATTCTGCGTCACATCATTGTTCGACGACGAGTTCCCCGCCGCCGCAACAAACAACACTCCAGCATTGCTCGCCGCCGCGATGCTGTCCCGCAAAGCCTGACTGTACCCGCCACCGCCCCAACTATTGCTCAAAATGTGCGCTCCTTTTGCCACGCCGTAATCGATGCACTTAATCGCATCCGAGGTGTTCCCCGAACCGCTCGCGCTCAGAAACTTCAGCCCCATCAGCTTCACATTCCAAGCCACGCCCACAATCTGCCCCGCATTATTCGCCGTCGCGCCAATCGTCCCTGCGCAGTGAGTTCCGTGATTGTTATCATCCATCGGATTCCCCGAATTCGTGATCCCGTTGATGCCATGAATGTCGTCGATATAGCCATTCGCATCATCGTCGATTCCATTAGCGGCGATCTCTCCTGGATTCACCCAAATATTCCCCACCAAATCCTGATGCGTAAAACGAATACCCGTATCTACAACACCCACAATCACCGTCGGCGAACCCGTCGTCACCGCCCACGCCGCGTGCGCATTCACATCCACGCCCACCGCCCCGCCGCTCTGCCCCGTATTCCGCAGCCCCCAAAGACTCCCATTTGTATAAGCCGTGTCCGTCGGGACCTGACTCACCGTCACGATCCAATCCGGCTCCACATACTCGTAGAGGCCCGTCGCCATCAGCTCCTTGGCCTTCAGCTCAAGTTCCGCGCTCGTCATAGCGGCAGCGGCGCCCTGCGCATTCTTACCCACAAGCATCAGGCCTTTCGTGCGAAACTCCGCCTTTGCCGTCATCGCCGCCTGACCCAGCCCGCCTTTAGCCGCCTGCAATTTGCCGGGATTCGCTCCATCCCGAACGCGCGCGAGAAGACCCGAGTCCGAAGCTTTTCGCCCGCGAACAGTCACCTGCCCGACCTGCGCCTCCGCCGACAAGATGATAGCGAACCAGCCAATTAAAACCGACAAATAGACACCAAGTCTGGAAGGAGAAAATGTTTTCATAGGGATCGATTTGGAAATGACGGAACTTTCGAGCTTCGTGTATGTCCTATAACCTCTTGAAGCAAACAATTTTATACCTCATGTCGTGATGCCAGATTTGATTAATTCTACTTTGTGACGCCGTGTTGGAACGTAGGGGGCTGTCCCCGCGCTTTTTCTTGAGAATCCAGCGTTTTACAATTTGTTTCAGAGGTCACGGG
>JAYTMG010000608.1:0-9068 GCA_043728745.1 Verrucomicrobiaceae bacterium | reverse complement strand
GAACTCGCAGAATGCTTTCGCGAAGTGCGCCCCAATCGGAAACGACAAATCGGCAAGGTCCGAAGCAAGATCACTCCTTAGGTATATGCTTATGGGACGCCCACCCTACCCGCCGCCCATCGCTCGGTTTGGGAACGTCTCTTTATTTCGGGAAGATGGTATGATTCAAAGTCGCCGCTCCGTGTGCGCCTCGCGCAATTCCACTTTCAATCACACCCTTCGAGAGGGTGTGGCGAATTCCGCTTTCGACTTCGCGGCGGGGCTGCGTAGGATGTCGCCGACGATGCTATCGCAAGCCAAACAAGAACACATCGCACGCGGACGGCGCGTGTTTGAACTCGAACTCGCCGAAGCCCGTGCCGTGGGTGAACGCCTCGACGAATCCTTTGCCTACGCGGTCGAGGCGATTCACGAGGCGGCTTCGCGGCGTGGAAAAGTGGTCGTCGTCGGCGTGGGGAAAAGCGGGCATATCGGCGAGAAAATCGCGGCGACGCTCACGAGCACGGGAACACCTGCGGTGATGCTGAACGCGCTGAATGCGCTGCACGGTGACCTCGGAATCGTGAGCGATGGCGATGTCGTGCTCATTCTCAGTAATAGCGGTGAGACGGATGAATTGGTGGCGGTTTTCCCCGCTCTCACGCGGGGCGATGTGCGGACGATCGCCATCACGGGAAAGGCGTCTTCGTTTCTCGCGAAGAGCGCGCACATTCATCTCGATGCCTCGGTTTCCCGCGAGGCGTGTCCGCTGGAACTCGCGCCGACGGCGAGCACGACTGCGATGCTGATTCTTGGCGACGCGCTGGCGATGGCGCTGTTGGAGGCGAGGGGATTTACGCGCGACGATTTCGCGCGCTTTCACCCCGGGGGAAAACTCGGGCGCACGCTATTGCTCAAGGTCGAGCAAATCATGCGGGGCGCGGAGCAGATGGCACGTATTCGCCCGGATATGATCGTGCGCGATGTGCTGCTGGAAATCGCCCGTCGCCGCGCTGGATGTGCGGTTGCAGTGTCGCAGGAAGGCACGCTCGCGGGGATTTTTACGCAGGGGGATTTTGCGCGGCATCTCGCGACTCATCCGGGTCTTCTGGAGCTTTCGGTCGCACCGTTTCTCACCGTAAAGCCGATCACGGTTCAAGCTGGAGGACTCGCTGTCGAAGTGCTGCACATTTTGGAGAAAAACCGCATCGACGATCTCGTGGTGGTGGACGAGGGAAATCGCCCGATCGGGATGGTCGATACGCAGGACCTCGCTCGTTTCCGGCTCGTGTAGCCTCAGCCGAGAACGGCGAGGATTTCCGCTTCGCGGGCGGCGTGTGCGGCGTCGTCGAGCGCTGGGACGCTGGTGATTTCCGGCGGGAGCTCCGGGAGCTGAATCCACGAACGGCAGCCGCCGTATTTGGGCGAATCGGGGAAGATAAATGGCGCGGACAATCGCTCGGCGCGGACGAGTGCGACGCTGACTCCGGTGCGGCCTTTTTCCTCTTCGTAATGGAAGCGCTTTTGCAGTTCGCTCTCCTGCCATAAATGAAATGGCGCGAGCCGTTGCACGGTAGCGAAGTCGCTGATGTCGCGCGTCCACGCAACATGAATGCGGACGTTTACGACATGCTGTCCGTCGGCGCGGGGAGCGGGCAGGGGAGTCTCGGGCGGGAGCTTGAGCTTTGCGACTTGCTCGTGAAAAAGCGTGGGGAAAAGGAGGAAGTCATCGTGCTGAAAACGAAAGCCCTCGCGGCCTTCGGCGATGCCGCCTTTGCGGATGATGAGACTTTGTGCGCCGCTGCCGAGCGCATCGCAGATGAGCGTCCATTCTTTGAAACCAGGAATCATATTTCCGCCACACTTTCATATTCATGGCAGGCGGCGCAATCCCCCGATGGACGTTTGCGCGCGTTTCCCCTACAAGGCGCGGCGTGACTGAAACTGAAGCCTGCATCGCTCTAAATATGATTCCCGGACTTGGGCCTGTCCGGATGCGCGCGCTGCTTGCATCGCTGGGCAGTCCCGAGGTGATTTTATCCGCTGGTCGCAATGCGCTGGCGTCCACTTCGGGCGTGGGGCCGGAGACGGCGGCGGCGATCGCAAATTGGGAGCAAACCGTGGATCTCGCGGCGGAATTGGAGCGCATTGCGGCGTTCGGCGCGCGGGTGATTACTTGGGATGCGCCGGAGTATCCGGCGGCGTTGCGGACGATCGATAATCCGCCGTTCGTCCTGTATGTATGGGGCGATCTTCAGCCAGCGGATGCGCGGGCCATCGGCGTGGTGGGCTCGCGCAATGTCACGCACTACGGCGTGGAATGCGCGAAGAAACTGAGCTATCAATTTGCCTACGCGGGCTACACGGTTGTCAGCGGACTTGCCCGCGGAATCGACACTGCGGCGCATCAGGGCGCACTCGCTGCGAAAGGGCGGACGATTGCCGTCATCGGCAGCGGACTCTCAAAGCTTTACCCGCCGGAAAATCAGGGGCTTGCGGAAAAAATCGCCGAAAGCGGAGCGGTGTTGAGCGAGTATCCGATGTTGCGCCCGGCGGACCGGCAGACTTTTCCGTATCGAAATCGGATCGTCGCAGGCTGGGGAAAAGCGCTCGTCGTCGTGGAGGCCGGGCTGAACAGTGGCGCGCTCATCACGGCGAATCAGGCCATCGAGCAAGGGCGCGCGGTTTTTTCTGTTCCTGGGCCGATAGACAGGCCGACGAGCGCGGGCTCGAATCGCCTCATTCAGCAAGGCGCGAAACTGATTGTCGGGGCCGAGGACGTTCTCGACGAGATCGGGATGCTCATTCCTTCGGGCACGAAAACGAAATCGCCCGCCGCGATGCAGCCGGAACTTCCGGTCGCGGCTCCGCGATTGAGCCAGGATGAGACGCTCCTTTTGACCGCGCTCCAAGTCGGCGAGCTCTCGCTGGACGAGCTTTGCTCCGCGACGCGGTTGCCCACTTATAAGGTGAGCAGCACTCTTCTCGGGCTCGAATTAAAGCGTCTCGCCAAGCCTCTTCCGGGGCAGCGTTACGTTCTGATTGCAAAATAATGTAAACAAATCGACATAATCGCGAAACTGCGCAGACTTAGCGTGGTTAAAGTGTAATGGACGCGATCGCATCTACTGCTGAGAGACATCAGCCGACAATAATTCCGAACCCGGTTGAAGAGGAGGAATCCTCCGCGCCGGAGTTCGCGCCCCGTGAAGTTTACTATTACGTGCTGCAATGCGGGAAAATAGTCGGCCCGTTCACCATAAAGCGCGTGTTGGAAATGGCGCTCACACACACTGTAGGGCGTGGTGATTTTGTTCAAATCGCTGGTTCAGCCCAGTGGCTCTCTTTACCGATTGCGCTCGATCCGAGTGCTGCGCCTCCAGATGGAACCAACCCCGCTCCAGATTGTAAGACGATCCTGCGCTGGGCGTGGCTGCGGCTCCGTTACAACATCGACGAAAAATCGCTGTGGGCCGGAATCGCATGTCTCGCGATCGCATTGGTCGGGGTCTTGTGTGCGCAGTGGGCATTCGTGTTTTGGGGCCCGCTGGTGCTACCTCCGGTCGTGGCTGCGTGGGCGCTTTTGCGAAGGAAGCGGCTTCTCGCGGGCGGTGTGATGCTGGCCGCAGCGGCGTCGATTCCGTGGTTGGCGCGGCATTGGAGCTGAGGCGTTCGCATTTTCCCCGAAGTGATGCTTGCGGCGCGGGCGACTTTCGCATCCTCTCGCTTTCACATGAGCCAACCGTCCCTTGACGAACTAAACGCCCGCGTGCGCGAAGCCGCGGGATGGATTCCGAAACTCCGCGAAACCGTGGGCCAAGTGGTCGTCGGGCAGCAAGCGCTGCTCGACCGTCTGCTCGTCGGCCTGCTGGCCAATGGGCACGTCCTCCTCGAAGGCGTGCCCGGCCTCGCCAAAACACTCGCCGTGCGAACGCTGGCGAATGCCATCCACGCAAGTTTCAGCCGCATCCAATTTACGCCGGATCTTCTGCCGGCGGATATCGTCGGAACGCTGATTTACAATCCCGGCGACGGCAAATACCACGCGACGAAAGGACCGGTTTTCGCGAACATCGTGCTTGCGGACGAAATCAACCGCGCGCCCGCGAAAGTGCAGTCCGCCTTGCTAGAAGCGATGCAGGAGCGTCAGGTGACTCTCGGCGGTGTGACTCACAAATTGCCCTCGCCGTTCCTTGTTCTCGCGACGGAAAACCCGATCGATCAAGAAGGCACATACCCGCTGCCCGAGGCGCAGGTTGACCGCTTCATGCTCAAGGTGATCGTGGGTTACCCGACCTTCGAGGAAGAGCGCAAAATTCTCGACACGATGGCGTTTACCCAACCGAAAACCGAAGTCGGCAAAGTCATCGAGCAGGAGCAAATCGCCGCAGCCCGCGAAGTCGTCGATGCGCTGCACGTCGATGAAAAAGTGCGCGACTACATCGTGCATGTCGTCTTCGCCACTCGCGAGCCGGCGAAGTATGGAGTCGCCGACCTCGCGCCGCTGATTCAATTCGGAGCCAGCCCGCGAGCGACCATCGCCCTCACGCTCGCAGCCAAAGCGTGGGCGTTAATCCAAGGCCGCGCATACGTGACGCCCGGCGACATCAAAGCCATCGGCACTGACGTCCTCCGTCACCGCGTGCTACTAACTTACGAAGCGGAAGCGCAAGGCATCACGAGCGACGTGGTGGTGAAGCGAATCTTCGACAATGTGCCAGTGCCTTAGCGCGCGTGATTGGTGATTTGTGAATTGTGATTCGTGGAGACTATGGCGGTAGCAAAATCATTCCGAGACCTGAACGTGTATAAACTCGCGAGGGAGTCGGCGCTGCGTGTGTTTGACTTGACGAAGCAGTTTCCAAAAGAAGAACGATTTTCGCTGACGGATCAGATTCGGCGAAGCTCCCGAGCAGTCGGTGCGATCATCGCCGAGGCATGGGCTAGGCGGAGCTACAAGGCTGCGTTCGTAAACAAGCTCAATGAAGCGTTGGGTGAAGCACTCGAAACTCAGTCATGGCTCGATGCCTCTTTTGACTGCAAATATGCAACGGAAGACGAGTGCCGTAGCCTGAACATGAACTACGATCACATCGGCGGAATGCTTCGTCGAATGACTGATAGAGCGGATGATTTCTGCCGATTTCCAGCAGCCACGGATTATCGAACCCCACAACCCGAGGGAGGCGTTCCCTAGTGCCACAAATCACAAATCACAAATCACAAATCACAACGGCTGACGTGATGACACGCGTCCGCCGCATCGAGCTGCGAACCCGTAAGTTTGCGAACGACATGATGACGGGCGCTTATCACAGCCAGTTCAAAGGGCGTGGACTGGACTTTGAAGAGCTGCGCGAATACGTGCCGGGCGATGATGTTCGGACGATCGATTGGAATGTCACAGCGCGCATGAGGCGGCCTTTCGTGAAGCTCCATCGCGAAGAGCGAGAGCTGGCGGTGATGCTCGTGCTCGATATTTCAGCGAGCGGCACCTTTGGATCGTCGGATCGCACGAAGCGGGAGTTTGCGGCGGAGGTCGCGGCGACGCTTGCGTTCTCGGCGCTTCGCAACGGCGACAAAGTCGGATTGCTGCTTTTTAGCGAGGAAGTGGAGCTTTTTGTTCCGGCAAAAAAGGGACGCAAACACTTGCTGCGAATCATTCGGGAGACGCTCGCATTTCCCGCAAAAAAGACAGGGACCAACATTGGCGCGGCGCTCAATTTCGTGAACCACGTTCTGCATCGGCGGGCCGTCGTGTTTTTGATCACGGACTTCCTGCACAGCTTCGATGCGAAAGCCGGGCAACACGATTTGTTCCGCGAACTCGGGCATACCAATTCGCGGCACGACCTCGTCTGCGTGCATCTCCACGACGAACGCGAGCGCGCCATGCCGCCGTCTGGATTGCTGCTATTGGAAGATGCGGAAACGGGCGAATTGCTGGAACTCGATACCACTCGTTCCAACGTCCGCGCCGCTTATGCCGAAAAGTCGGCGCAGCGTCTAGAGCACCTCGACCGCTCGCTCACACAAAGCGCCGTGGATGTCGTGCGACTCGCCCCCAGCTCCGATTTTGCGTCCACATTGCAGCGGTTTTTCGAAATGAGGAGGCGGCGATGAAAGGCGCGCTCATCGCTTTGTTGCTTACTTGCATCTCGGCTGTAGCCGCGATCAAGCGCGATCCCGGTCCGATCCCCGAACTGCGCCCGCCGCGCGGCGAGGTGTCGGCATCGGTCGAGAAAAAAGACGATTTTCGTCCGTGGTTTATCGGAGCCGGAATCCTCGCGGTGCTCGCTGCCTTTCTGGCATCCCGGCCAAAGAAACTTCCACCGCCGCCGCTGCCGCCTTACATCAATGCCCGCAAGCAGCTCGAATCGCTCGAAGCCGCCACCGCGACGCCCCTCGCGATCTCGAAAGTCCTGCGCACTTATCTGCTCGATGCCTTCCAGATTCCCGCGCGCGGAGCGACGAGTGCGGAGCTTCTCCAGTGGCTCTCTGCGCATCCAAACTGGGACACGCAGCTCGCTGCCGATACCGGCGCATTTCTCGATTCCTGCGATGAGGCAAAGTTCGCGCCCGCCCCGCCCGCAGAGCATCCAGCGACGATCGACAAAGCACTCGCGCTCATCGCCCGCATCGAAGGTCGGCGGGTCGTGCAAGTGGTCCCAACGACATGAGAAGCGCATTTGAATTCCAGTATCCGTGGGCGTTGGCGCTTCTCGCGTTGTTGCCGATCTACGCATTTCTGCGCGGGCGGACGGGCAAGGAAGGCTCGCTACTTTTCTCCAGCGCCGAGCTGATCCGCGCAATCGGCGGACGCGTTCGTGCGGGCGCTGGTCGGCTGTTCCTTTTCCTCCGCACCATCATCGTCGCGCTAACCATCGTCGCGCTCGCCGGGCCGCGGATGGTGAATGAAGAGACGGAAATCCAGTCGAGCGGCGTGGATATCATGATCGTCTATGACCTTTCATGGAGCATGATGGCGCTCGACATGGCACCGCCCGGAACGCTGACGACGCGCTTTGACATCGCGCAGGAACAGATGAAGTCATTCGTCGCCAAGCGCCCGAGCGACCGCATCGGCCTCGTCGTATTTAGCGGCGTGCCTTTTCTACTCAGCCCGCCGACATTGAACCACGACTGGCTCCTCCAGCAGTTCGACCGGCTGCACATCGGATTGATCAATCAAGTCGGCACCGCGATCGGCGACGCCACGGGCCTTGCAGTGCGCCGGCTTGCTTCGCAAAAAGACAGCAAGAGCAAAGTCATCATGCTCCTCACCGACGGCGACAACAATAAGTGGGAAACGCTGGAGCCGCTCCCATCCGCCGAGTTCGCGCGGGGCGAAAAAGTGCGCATTTACTCCATCGGCATCGGCAAAAACGAATCCTGTCTGCTGCCGGACTTCGACCGCTCGACCGGCAAATTCAACCTCGGCTCCGACGGACGTCCGATGGGCTTCATCACCCAGCTCTCGCCAGCGAACTACGTCGTGCTGGATAAAATGTCGAAGCTCACCGGCGGCAAGAGCTACACCGCGACCAACAAGCAGGAACTCGACACCGTCTATGCCGACATCGACCGGCTGGAGAAGACGGAAAAGAAGCTCAAAAGCCGCCGCACTTACACCCCTCTCTATCAAATCCCGCTCCTCGCCGCCATCGCGCTGATGCTGCTGGAAGTCCTGCTCGCGAATACCAGATTTAGGAGGGTGCCATGAACCGACCAGCAGCGAACGATGGGGCGCGGGTTGGGTGGGCATCCTGCCCGCCGGTTCGGGCGTCCCGCCTGAATCATTCGAACGCACCATTGGCGCAGCGCTCGCGGTTATCGCACTTTTTTACTCCACCGGGTGCTGCGCAGGATGCGCAGCACGGCGGGCAGGATGCCCACCCTACCCCGCACCCATTCATCCGATGAAAAACCAGCTCATCTTCGCCGAGCCTGTCTGGCTCTGGCTGGCAGTATTGAGTGTCCTCCTCCTCGCGGGTCTCATCGCATACTCGGCAAACCGCCGACGCGCACAACTCGCAGCGTTTGCAAATGCGGACCAGCTCGATGCGTTACTCGCGCACCACAGCCCCACGAAACGCATCGTGAAAAACGGTCTCCTCCTGCTGGCGCTGGCTTTCCTCGGCATCGCGATGGCCAGGCCGCAATGGGGCATCATCGAGGAAGAGATCCAACGCAAAGGCGAAGACGTGGTTTTTCTACTCGATGTGTCGAAATCAATGCTCGCCCGTGACGTGCAGCCGAACCGTTTGGAACGAGCAAAGATGGCGATCCGCGACTTCCTCCATCGTCATGCGGGCGGGCGAGTCGGGCTCGTTGCATTTGCAGGCGACGCCTTTTTGTGGTGCCCGCTCACCCTCGACTACGATGCATTCGAGGAGACACTCGGCGACCTTACCCCGGAGTCGCTCAACGTGCCCGGCTCCGATATCGCCAGCGCACTTTTTTCCGCGCGGAGTGCCTTCGAGAAAACGGAAAAACGAAAAGTGCTCATCATCCTCAGCGATGGCGAAGACTTGGAGAAACTCGGCATCAAAGCAGCAGGCAAACTCGCGGAGGATGGAGTCATCATTTACACCGTCGGCGTCGGCACGACCAACGGCGCACAAATCATGGTGCCCGGCCCCGGCGGAGTGCCAGTGCCGTTGCTCGACGACAAAAATCAGCCCGTAAACAGCGCGCTAGACGAACAAACCCTCACCGAAATCGCCAAAGCCACCGGCGGCAATTACCGACTCCTTACCACCGTCGCAGGAGGCATGGCCGATGTGGGTAAAACGCTGCGGCAGACGGAAGGTAAAGGGCTCACACAAGTGCGCAAACTCGGCATCGATCGCTTTCAATGGCCGCTCGGTGTCGCCATTTTCCTACTTGTAGTAGAGTCTCTACTCGCCACGCGCCGCCGCATTCGCAACGAGAGCTGAGCAAGGATTTGAGTCAAAAAGCGAATTAAGACAGTTCGCAGCCCTGAACCGGGGTGTGATTAAAAGTGGAAATGCTCAAGTGAGCACGCTTGCGTCGTGGCGCACGCGGCCCTCCGCGTGCTTCCCCTCAAGCGAAGCGCATTATTCTCG
>JAYTMG010000607.1:0-1892 GCA_043728745.1 Verrucomicrobiaceae bacterium | reverse complement strand
CTGCTTCCGCTCAAACACCGTCATCAGCATCGTGTTCATCACCCCGAGAACGCCGACAATCACCGCCAGCAACGAAGTCCCCCAGCTCATCGCACTGATGAAACGATACGCCTGACTGTTGCCAACGTGCGCGCCCGCGACCATCGCCCGTGCTTCCGGAACGACACCGTTGATCGCCACACACAATCGTTTCACATCATCCTCGCGCAAGCCGGGTGTGGCACGAACGTCAATAATGTTAATCTTACCCTCGTTGCCGGAAATCTCCTGGAACAGCGGCAGCGAAATGATGATTGAGCCATTCTCGACCAGCGCCCCGCCGTCGATGATCCCGACGACTTTCAGTTCCTTCGTCTCAAGTTGCACCGTGTCGCCAATCTTCTTCTTCAGCACTTCCGCAGCGGTCTGACCGAGCACGACTGCCGGTTCCTCAGCGTCTGCGGGCATCCGACCGGAAGTAAGCTTCAGGTTCTGCCAGGAAAAGCCGCCCCATTCGCGTGCGGAAACGATCATCATCGAGGAGTCCTCCACGCTCGTCATATCCACGAAAATCGAGCACGTAGCCGCGATGCCCGGCAGTTTTGCAATACGGTCGCGCACATTTGCGGCAAATGGTTTCGGAGCGAGCGCACTGCCCATGTTGCTCACCACGATATCCGTCCCGCGCGCCTTCATCCCCGCCGCCCAGCTCTGCTCGAACCCGCGAGAAATTCCCACCAACGCAACGACCGCCGCGATACCGATCGAGATGCCAACGAGCGTGAGCCCGGTCCTCACCGGACGCCGTAGCAACCCACGAATGACTACAATAAAGAATGTCATAGTTGCTGGTCGGATACGATGCGCCCGTCCTTCATTTGAATCGTCCGCGAAGCACGCTGCGCGATCGTCATGTCGTGTGTGACGAGCACCAGCGTCATCTTCTGCTCCCGGTGAATCCGGATGATCAAATCGAGAATAAAATGCGCATTCTCGCTGTCGAGATTGCCCGTAGGCTCGTCGGCCAGAAGCACGGACGGACTGTTCGCGAGACTCCGCGCAATGGCGACGCGCTGCCGCTCGCCGCCGGAAAGCTTCGTGGGGAAATGATCGCGGCGTCCTTCGAGTCCGACAGACTCGAGCAACTTCGCCGCACGTTCTTTACGATGCGACATCGACAGGTCGGCCTCAAACATGGGCAACTGCACGTTCTCGATCGCGGTGAACGTTGGCAGTAAATGAAACGCCTGAAAAATAATCCCGATCTCCCGCGCCCGATACACCGCCGGAGCCGCAAGGTCCGCGATGGACTCGCCCCGGTAGCTCAAAGTTCCCGCACCCGGAACGTCGAGCGCCCCGAGCATTTGAAGGAGCGTCGTTTTCCCGCAACCACTCGGTCCGGTGATGGCCACGAACTCGCCTTCGTGAATCCGGAAATCCACACCGCGCAAAGCCTGGACCCGTCCTTCATCGTATTCCTTCCTCAGCCCGACAGCCTCAAAAACGCATACCTTCCCACCGCCCTGCGCCGCGCTCATGACCGGCCCTCGTCAGTCCGCCATTGTGCTCCCACCCGCGGATCACGAAGGCTGCGAAGAAGGTCGATCAACGCTGCACGGTAGTTTGGGAAGGGATGACGTTCTTCAGGCTCTGCGGGATCCAGCGATGAAGCGAGTCCCGGCAACTCCGCGTGCGGCACGCCGACGTGGATGTGATGCACGCCGTGATACGGCTCATGCAAAAGCGTGAACGAAACAATGCGCCCGAGCCAGTCGTTTGCCACGATGCTGCGGGTGGAACTGTTGACGGTGCTTCCCATCATCCCGACGTGTTCGATGTATTTGCGCCAGCTTTGCAGGTTTCCCGCGACAAAGGTCGGCACTGCATACATCCACACAAAGTAGAGCCAGAGC
>JAYTMG010000606.1:0-15652 GCA_043728745.1 Verrucomicrobiaceae bacterium | reverse complement strand
TAGGGTCCGCGCCCTTTTCAAATAAAGAATGAGTATCAAACGTGCGCTGATTTCCGTGTCGGATAAAACTGGTCTGGTCGAGTTTGCGAAAGCACTCGCGGCAATGAATGTGGAGATTATCTCCACAGGCGGGACCGCCAAACTTCTGGCAAAAGAAGGCATCTCTTGTGTGGAGATTTCGCAATACACCGGCTTCCCCGAGATGATGGATGGGCGCGTGAAGACGCTTCACCCAAAGGTCCACGGCGGTCTGCTGCACTTGCGCGACAACGAGGAACACGTCGCGCAGGCCAAGGCGCACGGAATCGAGGCCATCGACCTCGTTGTGGTGAATCTTTACCCGTTTGAGGCGACCATCGCGAAACCGGACGTGACGCTGGAGGAAGCCATCGAGAACATCGACATCGGCGGTCCATCGATGCTCCGCAGCGCGGCGAAAAACTACCGCAGCGTGACGGTCGTCACCGACCCTTCCGATTACACCGAGGTGGTGGAGTCGATGAAAGCGAACGAGGGTTCGACGACACTGCAACTGCGCGAGCGGCTCGGCATCAAGGTCTTCGTCACGACTTCAAAATACGACGGCGCGATCGCGAATTTTCTGAACAAGGAAAAGGAATGCAGCAGCGGCTTCAACCTTTGCCTACCTCGCGTCACCGAGCTGCGCTACGGCGAGAACTCGCATCAAAGCGGCGCGCTTTTTGGTCGCTGGGACGAGTTCTTTGAAAAGCTTGCGGGCAAGGATCTGTCTTACAACAACATCCTCGATATTACCGCAGCGGCGGAATTGATGGACGAATTCACCGAGCCGACCGTCGCGATTTTGAAGCACACCAATCCGTGCGGTGTCGGCACCGACCCGGACCTGCGCGCTGCGTGGGACAAGGCGTTTGCGACGGACAAGCTCGCGCCGTTTGGCGGCATCATCGTTTGCAATCGTCCGCTCACACTCGCGCTCGCCGAGGCCATCAGCGAGATTTTCAGCGAAGTGATTATCGCGCCGGAGTTCGACGCTGATGCGCGGGCTTTGCTGCAACGAAAGAAGAACCTTCGCCTCATGCGTCAGTTGCGCCGCATCGCGGAGCCGCAGGGCGTGGATGACTTTGTGATTCGCAGTGTCGCGGGCGGAATCCTGGTGCAAAACCGCGACAATTACGCGGTCGAGAAGCGCGATGAAGCGACCTTGCGCAAGCCAACCGCCGACGAACTCGCTGCGATGGAATTCGGCTGGAAAGTCGTGAAGCATGTGAAGTCCAACGCCATCGTCTATGCCGCGAAAGATCGCACGCTCGGCGTTGGCGCAGGCCAGATGAGCCGCGTGGATTCTTCTCGAATCGCGGTATCCAAGGCGAATGACGCGGGGCTTTCGCTCATCGGAAGTGCTGTGTGTTCGGATGCTTTTTTCCCATTTGCCGACGGCCTCATCGCCGCCGCCGAAGCGGGCGCAACCTGCGCCATTCAGCCCGGCGGATCGCAGCGCGACCCGGAAGTCATTGCCGCCGCGAACGAGCGCGGTATGGCGATGCTCCTCACGGGCATCCGCCATTTCCGCCACTAGAGAAAATCGGTGTGATTGGTGAATGGTGATTTGTGATTGGTCGCAAGCGTGCTTGCGTTTACTTTCACAAAGCTTGGTTCATTCGCGCTTGCGCCAAGTCACTACTCACCAATCACCAATCACAATTAGCCCATGCACCTCGGCGTAAATATCGATCATGTCGTCACACTTCGTCAGGCGCGGTACGTGGGAAACATCGACGCCCATAATGCCGAGCCCGACGTGCTCGCGGCTGCGGAAGTCTGTGTAAATGCGGGCGCACAAGGAATCACGATTCACCTCCGAGGGGATCGCCGCCATATCCAAGACGCCGACGTTTTCCTGCTGCGGGAAAAGCTCGCGACCAAGCTGAACCTCGAAATGGGCAACAGCGCGGAGATTCTCGAAATCGCTCTGCGCGTGAAGCCGGACGACGTGTGTCTCGTCCCGGAGAATCGCCAGGAAGTGACCACCGAGGGCGGGCTGGATGTCGTCGGCCAGTTCGAAGTGCTGCGCTCGACCGTGGACAAACTTCGGGCGAATGGAATTCGCGTGAGCATGTTTATCGAGCCGTCTGCGGAGCAAATTACCGCAACCCATTTGATGGGCGCGGAAATGGTCGAGCTCCACACCGGCGCATTCGCCAACGCACAAGGCGACGCGCAGACCGCAGAGCTCGCACGCATTTGCGAAGCTGCCGAATTTGCCCACGCGCTCGGACTGCAAGTGAACGCGGGTCATGGAATCAATTACACCAACATCGCGCGCATCCGCACCGTCCCGCATCTTGTAGAGCTGAACATCGGCCACAGCATCGTCTGTCGCGCGGTCTTCACGGGGCTGGATGCTGCCGTGCGCGAAATGATTGCGCTCATGCGCTGAACCGCCGTGACTCCTTTCCTAAAGGGCATCGGCGTGGACATCGTCGAGATCAGCCGAATCGAGACCGCAATTTCGCGGCAGGGGAAGCCGTTCATTAACCGTGTTTTCCTCCCCAGCGAGCAAGGCTATTGCGACCTGCACCGGCAGCCATCCCGCAGCTACGCCGCCCGTTTCGCCGCGAAAGAAGCGGTGGCGAAAGCGTTCGGCACGGGCATCGGGGCGAGCGTCTCCTGGCTCGACATCGAAGTATGCCGCACGGAGGCCGGCGCTCCGTTTATCGTCCTGCACGGAACGGCGGCGGAGACTGCGAAAGAGCGGGGAGTCACGCAGATCTTGCTGAGCCTCAGCCACAGCGAGCACTACGCCGTGGCGAACGTCGTGCTGGCCGGGTAGGAAATTCCTTTCCTCCCCGCGTAGCGTTCTGGCACTGTCCGACATGGCTGCTCTGGACGCTCAATTTTACAAAACCGCCGACGAGTTTTTCCCTTCCGTCGCGCACACCGCGCTCACGTATGACGACGTGACGCTCGCCACACTTTACAGCGACGTGCTGCCGCGGGAGACAAAGCTCGATAGCGTTCTACACGAGCGACTCCCGCTTCATCTTCCCATCATTTCGGCGGACATGGATACCGTCACGGAATCGCCGATGGCCATCGCGATGGCGCGGGCAGGCGGGCTCGGGCTCATCCACTGCAACATGTCCGAGCGCCAGCAACTCTCGGAGGTTTCGCGGGTGAAAAACAATGTCCACGGGCTTATTCAAGACCCGATCAAAGTGCAGCCTTCGCAGTTGATCGGCGACGTGCTTGCCATCATCGACGAGCGGCGGTTCGGCTTCAGCACATTCCCCGTGGTGGACGATGCGAACGTGCTCATCGGTCTCCTTCCCGGTCACACGGTCCGGCCCCGGTATGCCACGCGCAAGGTCGGCGACGCGATGATTCCGCGCTCGCAAGTTCAGACGATCCACGAGGATGAACTGGGCAACGATCCCATAGCCGTGGCGGACCGTTTTTTCACCGAGCACATGGGCATTCATAAATTGCTCGTCGTGGGAAATGGCGACGTTCTCCGCGGGCTGTTCACGCTTTCGGATATCGAGCGCATTCTCCACGAACGCGGCTCGCAGTTTAAGCCTGCGCGCGACTCAAAGTTCCGGCTGCTCTGCGGCGCAAGCCTCGTGGGAATGCGGAAGACGGATGGCTCGCTCGATAGCGATCGCATCCTCGGCCATGTCGGCGCGCTCGTGGAGCGAGGCTGCGACACGATCGCCGTTTCCACCGCTCACGGACACAGCAGCGGCGTCGGCGATATCGTGAAGCTCATTCGCGCCGAGCATAAGGATTTGCCCATCATTGCGGGCAATGTGACGAGTGGCGCAGGTGTTGAATTTCTCGTCGAGTGCGGGGCCAATATCATCAAGATCGGTCAGGGGCCGGGCTCGATCTGCACGACGCGCGTCGTCGCCGGAGTCGGTATCCCGCAGCTCACCGCGCTCTACGTCGCCAGCCGCGCTGCGCAGGCAAAAGGCGCGACGATTGTGGCCGACGGAGGGATCGTGAAGAGCGGCGACATCGTCAAAGCACTCACGCTCGCGAACGCCGTGTTGTGCGGAGGACTGCTCGCCGGTTGCCCTGAGGCACCGGGGCAGATCATGGAAATCAACGGCAAGCTATTCAAACAGTACCGCGGAATGGGAAGCGTCGCCGCGATGCAGGCGGGCAGCGCCGCGCGCTACGGCCACAGCAGCAAGGACGCCGCACGCAAAGTCACGGCGGAAGGCGTCGAGGCCGTGAAGGAAGTCAGCCCGCCCGTCGAAACGGTCCTCACGCAGCTTGCCGGCGGAGTGCAAAGCGGACTCGGCTACCTCGGCGCGCGCAACCTCACGGAACTCCGCGAGAAAGCCCGCTACATCCAAGTCACCAGTGCCGGTCAGCGCGAGAGCGCGCCGCACGACATCGTGGAAATCAAGGCTGCAAAATAGGGGAACTATTTCCCCAGCACCTTGCTCGCAGCTTCCAGCGCGAGCGGGATGTCCGCAGCGCTTACCATCAAGTTCGTCACCGCGCGGATGGTCTCCGGGCCAAGTGCCAGCACGCGAAGCCCGGCTTCCGCCAGCTTTTTGGCAAGCTCTGGCGCGGGCATCGTGAGCACGCGGGCGAGCACGATGTTTGTCTGCACCGTGGCAGGATCGAGTTCGAGTCCCGGCATGACGCTCAACCCCGCTGCAAGCGCGCGCGCATTTGCATGATCTTCGGCGAGCCGCGCGCGATGATGCTCCAGCGCGTAGAGCGCTCCAGCGGCGATGATGCCGACCTGCCGCATTCCGCCGCCGAACATTTTCCGAAACCGCCGCGCTCGCTGGATGAAGTCCCGCGTGCCGCAAAGTGCGGAGCCGATCGGGGCACCGAGGCCCTTTGAAAAACACACACTCACCGAGTCGAAGTGCGCCGCATATTCACGCTCGGCGATGCCCGTCGCGACGGATGCGTTCCACAGTCGCGCGCCGTCAAGATGCAGCCGCAAGCCGTGACTGCGGGACACTTCCTCGACTTCGCGGATGCGCTCGATCGGCCACACGCTGCCTCCGCCGCGGTTGTGTGTATTCTCCACGCACACGAGTTTTGTCGGCGCAAAATGCTGGTCTGCGGGGCGGAGCGCGGCTTCGACATCTGCGGCAGTGAACACGCCGCGGAGTCCGGGCAGGCAGCGGCACATGACGCCGGCGAGCGCTGCTGGCCCACCGGATTCGTAGTAGTAAATGTGGGCGTTTCCATCGACGAGGATTTCATCGCCCGGCTCCGTATGAGCACGCAGCGCGAGTTGGTTGGCCAACGTGCCGGAAGTCGTGAAGACGGCGGCTTCCTTGCCGAGAAGTTCGGCTACGTGCGCTTCGAGGCGCAAGACGGTCGGATCGTCGCCAAACACATCATCGCCGACTTCCGCGTGGGCCATCGCATCGCGCATCGCTGGAGTGGGCTGTGTGATGGTATCGCTTCGCAGGTCAATGGTCATGGTGTTGCGGAGAGAAATTGCAGCGCTGCTGAAAAATGTCACTGCGGAACGATGGGCGCTGTATTTCGGCTTGGCGATTTTCTCGTTTTGCCCGGCAGCGCGAGCGTGCTAGATTATGCGCATGTCACTTGCTGAATTGAAATCTGAACTGCGCCAGATGCCGCGTGAAGAACGCCGCGAGGTGGCGCGATTGCTCATAGAGCTCGAACAAGAGTCCGACTCGGCACCGCGTGTCGCGGAAACTTTCGCCGAGGCGAAAGCCTACGTTTTTGACAACTACGGCGACTTGCTCCGCCGTCTTGCGCAATAGCCGGGATGTTCAGATTTCTGGAACTGGCGGAGGTGAATGAACTCCACGTTGATTCGTTGCGCGAATACGGCGGCGCTGATGGCGTGCGTGATGCAGGAATGATTGAGTCCGCGCTCGCATCGGCGATGAACACGGCCCTTTACGCGGGTGGCGATGTATTCGATGTGGCTGCGACGTATGCGTTTCACATTGCGGAAGCGCAGGCATTCATCGACGGAGATAAACGCACAGCAATCGCTTCCGCGCTCGCATTCCTCTCGATGAATCACCCGATGAGGAGACCCGTGGACGCGACTCTCGACGCGCTCTACGCCGCGATGATTGCGATTGCCCGGCACGAGCTGGACAAGACCGGGCTGGCAGCGCTTTTGCGGAGGCTTTTTGGCGGCTGACGCGCTGGATTGCACGCGTTTGTGTCGGAGCGCGATGGCCCCGTTTATCGACAGTTAAAAAAGTAACGCTTTCTTCTTGCCTTCGTTTCGTCATGCGTTAAAAACGTAACGCTATGCCAGACTCGACCGACCTCAGCCGCCGCGAACGCCAGATCATGGACCTCGTCTTTTCCAAAGGCGAAGCGACCGTAAACCAAATCTGCGTCGAACTTCCCGACCCGCCGACGACGATGGCGGTGCGTCGTATGATGCACATTCTCGAGGAAAAGGGACATCTCAAGCGGCGCGAAGAAGGCCGTGAGATTGTCTATTTTCCCACGGAGAAAAAAGCGGATGCGGGGATGAGCGCATTTCAACGCGTGCTGGAGACGTTCTTCGGCGGCTCGCTGGAGGATGCGCTCGCCGCGCATCTCGTCGGGCGCAAAGACAAAGTCTCCACCGAGGAACGCACCCGGCTTGTGAAGCTCATCGACCAAGCGAAAAAGGAGGGCCGATAAGATGAACCGCTATCTCTTCCTAGCCGCTGCGCTTTTCGGCGCGCTCATGCCGCTCGTTTTCGATTCGGCGTTCAAAGGCGCGGTGCTCCTCGCGACAGCGGCGCTCGTCGCGCTGGTGCTGTGGCGCGCTTCCGCAGCCGCGCGGCATCTCGTGTGGCTCGTCGCGATTGTGGCGCTGCTCGTCGTGCCGGTGCTTTCATTGGCGCTTCCGCAATGGCGAGTGCTGCCGAGTTGGGCTGTGGTGGAGCAAGGGACAAAAGGGATCCAAATGACGAAAGGGACAACCGCTCCCACGCCGTTCGAGGACTGGCAGCCAGTCTCCGAAGACGAGCCGTTTTCCGAAGCGCCACAGCCACTCGCCGCGTCTGCTTCACTGCCGACTGTCGCTTTCGTCCCTTTGGTCGCTTCCGTTCCTTCCGTCCCTTCCGTCCCGCGTCATTGGAGTTTCCGAGAGTATCTCCCGCTCGCGTGGTGCGTCGGCTTTGCGGTACTCGCCGTGCGCCTTTTCGCTGCGCACCTGTTGCTCCGGCGCGCATCGCGGCATTGCCCGGCGCTCACCGCGCCGCCTGATGAAAAAATCGCCGCCGCTTTTGCCGATGCCTGCACGCGTCTCAGCATCCGCCAGCGCGTCACGCTTTTGCTGGATCAAAAGCGCACGATTCCCGTGGTGTGGGGCGTTTTCCGTCAGCGGCTCATGCTTCCGCTGGAAGCCCGCGAGTGGAGCGACGAACAGCTTTGCTCCGTGCTCTTGCACGAACTCGGCCACATCAAACGCCGCGATACGCTCGTGCAATGGCTGATGCAAATCGCCTGCGCGCTGCATTGGTGGAACCCGCTCGTGTGGTTCGCGGCGTGGCGTCTCCATGTCGAGCGCGAGCGGGCTTGCGACGACCTCGTGCTCGCCAGTGGCGTGCGGCCATCGGCCTACGCCGAGCACCTGCTCGATGTCGCCACACGCCTCACGCCCGCCCGCTGGATGAGCGCTTGCGGACTCGCGATGGCCCGCAAATCCTCACTCGAAGGCCGCCTTCTCGCCGTGCTGAGCGAGAAGCTAAACCGCAACGGAGTGACCCGCGCACTCGTGGTCGGCGCGCTCCTGCTGGGCGCCGCCATCGCCCTGCCCGTCGCCATGCTGCGCGCGGCGGATGAAAAGCCTGCCGAGCGACCAGCGTCGGCGGAAAACAAAAGCGGTGACATTCATAAATTCAATGTCTCGCTCGCTCCGGAAAGTGTGACTGTGAATCCCGCAAAGCCGTCGGACCCAATCGCAATTCAAGTGGGAGTCGGAGACGGAGCGCGCGTAATCGTGCATCCGGGACGGATCACGGATGCTCCGCTGGCCATCAAATGTTCCGCCGATGATCGCGATGGGCGATGGTGGAATGTTGTGTATCTCGTGAAGAAGGGAGAGCCGGTTTACGACATCCCAATTCTTCCTGATGGATGGATGCCAAAGGGTCGATTCGTTTTTCGCAAAGTGGCTGACGGGGATGTCGTCGCGGATATTGAGTCGGGTGAAACCAAAGTGCCTGTCAGCATTCGACCAGCGACTCCGGTCGAGAAAAGCAAGATGGTTTTGCTCGCACTTCCGAAGACGAGCGCCCGAGCCGGGATCATCATCGATGGTCGACTCCACACAGCGCGCAGGCCCTTGGATCGTTCGCGCGTTGTACCGAGTCGTGTTGCGCAGGATTTGATCGGAGAACCGAACTCACAGCTCGTGCGTCCGATGATTTACGGGCCGAATGTTCGTGATAAACCGTGGGACAAAGGAGCGGCTATTTTTGCAATCGAGACCACTTTGACCCCGGACGGAGTCAAGGTCCAAGGGCAGTTCAAAGCCTCGTTCCCAGACAAAAAATATGATTCCCCGAGCGGTCTTTTCAAAGTTGGGGTCGTTTTGCAGGGGAAAGATGCGGTGAAAAACGTATCTGCTGAAATTGACGCGACGCTCGGCGGCAACGATGTCGCAATTATTCCGATCGAAGTGGGCGACAGTTTTCCTCAATCAGTGGTTGCGGTGATCGGTGCAACGGTACGCCCTCTCGAACGGAAGAGCTGGACGCCGCCAGAACATCGTCCACTCATCGAAGCTGACGGGTGGGTGCTGAAATGGCCGCGCTCCGATGACGCGTGGTTCCGCTCGCTTTTCGACCACGACGGTTTTCCGCAGGTGCTGGACTCGGCCCTCGCACGCCGTAGCGGACCGCCTGCGAAAACGGTGTGGAGCGAGACCATTTCATCAATGTCCCACGCAGAGGTCGAAAAACTCGTGGCCAAGTTTCGTGCCACAGGAAAGGTTGCGCCGGTGCGAGTCGAGCCATTTAAAGTTCAGCCTCCAGAACACCCCAGTATGAACCGGACGAAAGACAGAACACCATTTGACGCCGACGGCGAACCCGGAACGATTTGGGCTCGTAGGGACACCCAGGATATTTCCCCTGCAATCGCGTGGAATAAGCCCCTCATACCGCATTTGAGCGGCGGATTCGGAATCTTCGGCATCCGTTCCGGCGATAGCGTCGCGGCGTTGCTTCCGGGGCTTGCCGATGCAAAAGATGTCCGGCTTCTGATTATGCGATTCACTGAGCCGAACGGACCGAGCGTGCTTCCTCCGTCAATCGTGAAGCCGTCGCCAGCAATTATAACGCCTGTTGCGACCGTGGCAAATAACGCGCCACAGATTGCTTTTACAAACTCGCTCGGCATGGAGTTCGTGCTCATCGGCAAAACGGATATCTCACGTAATCTCGTTCGCGTGAAAGACTACGAGCTTTTCGCTGCGGCGAATCCGAGTGAGGCGCAGCGGGAGAAGCTTGGCTTTGCGCAGACACCCGATCATCCGGTGGTAAATGTGACGTGGAAAAACGCGATAGCCTTTTGCGAGTGGCTCACGAAGGTCGAGCGGGAGAAAGGCTTGCTCAAGCCGAACGAAGCCTACCGTCTCCCGACCGACCTCGAATGGAGCGCAGCAGCGGGAATGCCTGCGGAGAAAGGGACCACGCCGGAGCAACGCGATCTTGGAAACGAAGAACTTTTCGCTTGGGGGACGGCGTGGCCGCCGCCGAAAGGGGCGGGCAATTATGCGGGCGAAGAAACGAATTCGGATGTGAAGATCCAAGGCTATCGCGACGATTTTCAGTTCACGTCGCCCGTCGGCAGTTTCCAGCCAAACGCGCTCGGCGTTTTCGATATGGGCGGGAACGTGTGGCAGTGGGTGATGGACGATTTTAATGAATCGAAAGAACGCAAAGTCCTGCGTGGCGGCTCGTGGTTCAACGGCGGGGTGAAACCCTCGCTGCTCCTCGCGTGCCGGTATCACGCGAAGCCGGATGCTTCCAACGACACTTATGGTTTCCGGATCGTGAAGGTATCCACAGCTCCGAACAACGGCGCGATCGAGCGGGATACGCTGAAGCGAGCGGAGGTGGAATCGCTTTGGGATTACGGGAAACTTTGGGAGAACATGACACAGGCATTCCGGAGCCCAGGTCCTACTCCCAACTATCGGTGGAGTGATTCCGTTGAGCTCGATGCTGAACTTATTTCCAAGCTGGAAAGGCGTACCCTGAGTTCAATCGTAAAGCCTGATGCGACTTCGCGTTTCATCGCGGACAACAAGGTGAACGAGGCAACGGAGCGGTATGAGGCGATGAAGGGACTTTTCCAAGCGGGGTCGATTCCAGCGCATGTATTCAGGGAGGCTCAGGCATCCTACTTCGCAGCGCTGCGTGAGCGTTCCGATGATGCCACGGGGGTCTATTTCGGTGCGTTGCGTAAGAAGTATTTGCCGACTTCTCCGGCAGGTCCGGCTTCGGAAATCAGCAAATCCACAATCACTGATTCGACCGAAGCGGCGGGTGCGCAAAACGTGCCGAATTCGACTCGAACCGCTATCGAGCCGGGGCGATACGAACTTGCTGCGGGTGTGCATCTGGTCATCACGCGGCAGCGAATCAACGGGAAACAAAAGGACGGGGCGACGATAGAATTGCCCGCCGTTCAAACTCCCCAAGAGCCAGGCGTGAAGATATACAGGAACGGCAGAGGGCAGGTCATCCGGGTGGATGGGAAGACTGCGGTGACGTTGCGCCAGCCTTACAAAATCGACCGCGCCCAAGGTGCTCGCAGTTGGGCTTTCGCGTGGGAGCCGGAGTCGGAGTTGTTGTGGCTTAGCGAGGATGGAGTCGTACGCAGTTTTGCCTTCGGTTCGTCGTCCGCAGTAAAGGTAACGCTCTTTGATGCAGCGAACGCTGCGGAGATTCCGAGCGATATCAACGGAGCTTTTAAAAAGGCGCTTGGTGCGGCTTCGGAAAGGCCGCAATGACCCCCAAGGAGGGGGCGTCTCGGCCCTCTGAACTCTGAAAGAGTTCCAAATAGGCTGGGATGTTATGGGAGACGCTTCGCGCCTCAGGGGGCCGAGACGGCCCCCCTCCTTGGGGATGCCACTCCGTGGCATACGGGGCTATCAAAGCCCCGCTCCTCCGCGTTTCATTGTGAAACTCGTCTCAATAGCTGATCCGCATCCGCTTTCCGCCGTCTGGCGGGTCGTCGCGGCGGGAGAGGGGCGTGGCGATTTCGGGGACGCGGGGGATTCCTTTTTCGCCATGTTTTTGGAGTTCCAATATGCCGTTGCAGATGCCTTGCGCGATGGCGTCGCGGGTGGTGGGTGTGGCGAGCTTTTTTGCGTCTCCGGCGTTCGTCATGTATGCGCCTTCGACCAGCACGGCGGGAATCTCGGGGTTGCGGGTGAGGCGGAGGCGACGGCGGTTGATGGCGATGTCGGTGAAGCCTGTTTGGCGGGCGACGTTTTTTTGAATTCGGGCGGCGAGCGCGGTGGCGTCGGGCCGCCAGAAGAATGTCTCTGTGCCGTGCGGGGCTCCGCCGCCGACGGCGTTGAAGTGGATGGAGACGAGCACGGCATCGCGCGCCCGGTATTTGTTTGCCATGGACACGCGGTCATCGAGTTCGATGAATGTATCGGAGTCGCGGAGCATGACGTTGCGGATGCCCGCTTTGGTGAGCTTGGACTGGAGCCGCTTGGCGGTATCGAGGGTGAGGTTTTTCTCCATTAAACCGAAGCCCGCTCCGCCGCTGTCCTTTCCTCCGTGCCCGGCATCAATGATAACGAGCGACGGCGACGCCGCGCGGGCGAGGTTCAGAGAAATGAGGCAGAGTAGAAGAATGCGAGTGACCATTCTGCGAGTGTGTAATGGATGGAGCCAATTCTGTAAATAAGCGCGGCGAGCTGAAAATGGCTGAATCTCTCTCATTTATCCCAGTCGCAATTTGAGTTTGCGATGGCGCGCTCAGGCTGTAGCGTGAACGTCACGCTCCGCTAAAAGAACAGCAACTCCAAGTAATTGCCCACCGCTATGAACAAAAATCTCATCCTCGCCCTGACCGTTTCTTTTCTTGCCGCTCGCGCAATCGCGGGTGACAGCATCAGCGTCATCAACCCGAGCTTTCAAGCCGACAATTTCTCAACCTTCCCCGGTTATATTGGCGGCGCGAATCCTGCCGCAATTACTGGCTGGACCGGGACTGGCGGGCACGGCATCAACGGCCTCACGCTCGGAGCAGGCTCTCCTTTTGCCGACAACGGAATTTTCCCTGACAATGATCAAGTCGCGTTCATTCAAGGAACCGGGTCGCTGTCGCAATCGCTCAGCGGATTTAGTGTTGGTGACGTGTATTGGGTGCAGGGCTTTGCAAATGCCCGCGCCTGCTGCGGGGACATCCCGTCCGTCTCAGTTTCTCTCGGGGGCAGTCCGCTGCTGACAAACCAACCGCTGACTCCGGTAGAGGGTGGTGGCAGTCGCACGCTGCCTTGGTATTTCGTTAATCTTCCGTGGACTGCCAATGCAACATTCGGAGACCTGACCATCAGCAGCACGGCCTTCGCGGGCGGCGATGCATCGCTCGCGATCGACGGCATTTCGGTAATCCGGCGTACGACGTTGGACATCGTGATTGCGAATCCGAGCTTTGAAGCGAGCGGCAACAGCTTTGGTTTTCCAGGATACGTCGGCTCCCCGAACGTCATCGCTGGATGGACCCGGACCGGAGCGGGGCAGATTGCTATCAATGGTGCTAACGGCAGCGGGAATCCGTTTGCCGATAACGGCCTCGTCCCGGACGGCGGCAACGTCGTCGGTTTGCAGCAAGATATGCGAATCGAACAAGTCCTCGGCGGGCTCACGCTGGGCCAGACCTACCGCCTTTCGCTCGATTACAACGCGCGGAGCGGTGACGACCCGACCGCGCTTTTTCAGATCAACGGACTCACCGCTTTCAACAGCACAGTAGCGGAAGTCGGCGGTGCAAACTCCTACTACCACCTCGACTTTGATTTCGTGGCGACGGGTGCTTCCGCGACGCTCTCGCTTGCAAATCTCGGTCTTGCCGCGGACAGCACGCTGTTGGTGGATAATGTTCGCGTTCAATCGATCCCGGAGCCCGGCAGCGCAGCGCTGCTCGCCCTCGGAGGGCTCGCGATCCTCCGGCGTCGCCGACAGAGCGGGCGCTGAGCGAGCACCGAATCGCGTGCCGATTTCTTTGCGGCGGTGCGAGAATCCGGGGCGTATAAAGCGCCGAAAGTTTGCATAAACGCATTGCTGCTCCATAGTCAGCGGTAATGCAGAATACGAAAATCGTTCAGTTCAACATCTTCAGCGACTACCTCGCGACTCGACGAAACGCGATATTGGCAGCCTGGCGAAAAGCATCGGAGCTCGACCCGCGGCAAACCACCGCTCAATCGCTCACGCGCGCCCAATTTAATGATCATGTCCCGGAACTTCTCGACGCGTTTGAGCGTAAACTGCGGTCGCGTCCGGGCGGTGCTGAGGCGCTCATCGCGGAAGCCGAAAAGAAAGAAGAAGGGGTAAAGCACGGCCTTCACCGCTGGCAGCAGGGATACCGACTGCAAGAGTACACCCGAGAGTGGGCACACCTCCATCTTTGTCTGTTCGATGAGTTGCAATCGTTCGCTACGTTGCATCCCGAGATCGAGCCTGAGATGATCTTGGAAGTGAATCGCGAGATGATCCTACTCGTGAGTGACGCGATTACGGAAAGCACATCCCAATACGAACGAATGCAGCAGGCAGAAGCTGCGGGCCGCATCGGCGACCTCCAAAGTGCCCTTGCAAGCATCAACGAAATTAATCACCGGCGATCTGCCCTGATCCATCAGGCCGTCCATGATCTGCGCAACGATGCGGAGGGAATCAATCTGGCCGCGAATGTTTTATGTAGCACTGGAATCACGGAAACTGATCGGATTGATTTCGCGGCAATCATCGGTCGCGGCGTTGACGCTATCACCCTAATGTTGGGGGAATTGATGGAGCTTGCGAGATTGGAGGCCGGCCAAGAGAAACGGGAGCTGAGCAATTTTGACGCGAGCGCGCTTATCAAC
The DNA here is from genome assembly GCA_043728745.1 of Verrucomicrobiaceae bacterium. GTDB lineage: Bacteria > Verrucomicrobiota > Verrucomicrobiia > Chthoniobacterales > Chthoniobacteraceae > SXWH01. The sequence goes on along the minus strand of JAYTMG010000606.1, from coordinate 1,593 downwards.
GATCTGGCCAACGTGAACCTCGCCACGGCCAGTAAACGCGGCCTTTTTCTCAAAGTAAACGGACCGTCCGAATTTCCGGTGGAGGGTGACAACCTTAGAGTTCGTCGATTACTTCAGAACCTCCTGATGAACGCGCTCAAATACACCGAACACGGGGGCGTGACTCTAAGTTGGGGCGAGGAAAAAGAGAATTGGTGGCTCATGGTGGAGGACACCGGAAGCGGGATGGCGTCCGCGCCCGCCGCGCCCATGGTGATGGGGCTAAAGGAGGCAACGGCTAGCGCCAGGGAATCCGACGAGAAGGCCGCTGAGGCTTCCGGCGAGACAGCGCATGTGCTCGCTCCCGCAGAGTCAAACGACACGACCGTCATCACACGTCGTCACAAGCCCGGCGAAGGAATCGGGCTCTCCATCGCGAAGCGTCTTTGCGAATTGCTCGATGCAAGTCTGGAGATGGCGAGCTCGACTGAAACTGGAACGACATTTCGTGTCGTCCTGCCACGCAAATACTAGGGGTTTTTCCGACGAAAGACGCTCCGGCCTGATCAATAAAAAGCCTTGGACAAAACGTTCAGTCGGAGCGGCGGCTACATTCGACAGATCAGCAGCTCGCGCTCGTAGATCAGCTCTTTCGGCAGGTGGCTCTTTAGATCAAGGAAGAGCTCTTCGTGCGACAGTATTTCCTGACGCCACGCGGCGCGGTCGAAGCGTTGGATCTCGTTGAATTTCTCCTCGGGGAAGTCGAGTCCGGTCCAGTCGATGTCCTTATAGTTCGGCACCCAGCCGATAGGCGTTTCCTTCGCCATGCCGTGGCCATTTGCGCGATCGACGATCCATTTCAGCACACGCATGTTCTCGCTGAAACCAGGCCAGAGGAATTTGCCGTCGTCGGTTTTACGGAACCAGTTCACATTGAAGATGCGGGGCGAGGCAGTGAGCGAGCGCTGCATCGAGATCCAATGACGGAAGTAGTCGCCCATGCTGTAGCCGCAAAAGGGGAGCATGGCCATCGGGTCGCGGCGCACTTTGCCGATGGTGCCAGCGGCGGCAGCGGTCATCTCGCTGCCCATCGTGGCTCCCATGTACACGCCGCAACTCCAGTTGAACGCTTGATACACGAGCGGGATTGTCGTCGCGCGGCGTCCCCCGAAAATGATCGCGCTGATCGGTACGCCCTCGGGCTTTTCCCAGTCGGGATCAATAGTGGGGCATTGCGAGGCAGGGGCCGTGAAGCGCGAGTTTGGGTGCGCGGCCTTGGTGCCGTTTTCCTTCGCGATCTCGGGCGTCCATTGATTGCCCTGCCAGTCGATCGCTTTCGCTGGGGGCGTATCCGTCATGCCCTCCCACCAGACGCCGCCATCGGGCGTGAGCGCGACGTTGGTGAAGATGGTGTTCTTCCGCAGCGAGGTCATCGCGTTGGGATTCGTTTGATTACTCGTTCCGGGTGCGACGCCGAAGAAGCCAGCCTCGGGATTGATCGCGTGCAGCCGGCCATCCTTGCCCGGTTTGATCCATGCGATGTCATCGCCCACAGTCCACACCTTCCATCCTTGTTTTTGAAAATGCGCGGGCGGAATGAGCATCGCGAAATTC
>JAYTMG010000605.1:0-3808 GCA_043728745.1 Verrucomicrobiaceae bacterium | reverse complement strand
TTGCCTGCGGGCGAGGCTTTCTTGATCGCGCCTGCGGGCGAAATGTGGTCGGTCGTCACGCTGTCGCCGAAGATGCCGAGCGGACGCGCGCCTTTGATTTCGCCGATGGTTCCAGCCGACATGCCGAAGCCCGTAAAGAACGGCGGCTCCTGCACGTAAGTGCTCGCTTTGTTCCACTCGAACACGTCGCCGACGGTGCCGGGGATTTCGTTCCACTTCGGATTGAGCGTCGCGAAGTCGGTGTAGAGTTTGCGGAAAACTTCGGGGGAAAGCGCGGTGCTCATCACATCGCGGATTTCCTTTTGGCTCGGCCAGATGTCGCGGAGGAAAACGGGGGCACCGTCTTTTCCGGTGCCGATGGGCTCGCTTGTGAGGTCAATGTCCACGTGCCCCGCGAGCGCGAACGCGACGACGAGCGGCGGCGACATGAGGAAGTTCGCCTTGATGTTCTGATGCACGCGCGCCTCGAAGTTGCGGTTGCCGCTGAGCACGCTCGCGGTGATGAGGTCGTTTTTTGCGATCGCATCTTCCAGCGCGGGATGCAGCGGGCCGGAGTTGCCTATGCACGTCGTGCAGCCGTAGCCGACGGTCTGGAAACCGAGCGTGTCGAGATACTGCGATAGGCCGGTTTTGTTGAGATAGTCCGTGACGACACGAGAGCCCGGCCCGAGCGAAGTCTTCACTGCGGGATTCACTTTCAAGCCGCGCTCGACGGCCTTTTTCGCAAGCAGGCCCGCAGCGAGCATCACGCTCGGATTGCTCGTATTCGTGCAACTCGTGATGGCGGCGATGAGCACTGAGCCGTGCCCGACCTTCACGTCGGCGCGCTGGTAAGGCGACTTGTGCAGATCGCCGGAAGCGTCGGGCGTAGGACGGTTGGTGATCATCTCCGTCTGCGCCATCGGCGTGCCTTCCTGCGGGTGATTGGTCTTCGAGTCGGTCGAAGCCATGTCGTGATTTCCCCCGTTGCCGCCGCCGTTGAGATGCACGTCGAAGCGCTTCGAGAGATCGCCAGCGACCTTGCCGTATCCGCCGTCGGGCACCGTCTTGCTGAAAAGTGATGCGAAGGTGTTCTTCAGTTCCGGCAGTCGGATGTGATCCTGCGGGCGTTTCGGCCCGGCGACACCGGGGACGACGGTCGCGAGGTCGAGGTCGAGATCCACGCTGTATGCGATGTCGCCCTTCGCCGGCACGCCCCAGAGGCCCTGCGCCTTGTAGTAGTTCTCGAACGTCTTGCAGTGCTCGTCCGTGCGACCCGTGCCGCGCAGATACGCCACCGTTTCTTCGTCGATGGGGAAAAAGCCCATCGTCGCTCCGTATTCCGGAGCCATGTTCGCAATCGTCGCGCGGTCCACGACTGCGAGCGCCTTTGCGCCGGGACCGTAGAATTCCACGAACTTCCCGACGACCTTCGCCTTGCGCAGCATTTGCGTGATGTGCAGGACCACGTCCGTCGCCGTCACACCCTCGGCCACTGCGCCGATGAGGTTCACGCCTACGACTTCCGGAGTGAGAAAATAGACCGGCTGACCGAGCATTCCCGCCTCCGCTTCGATTCCGCCGACGCCCCAGCCGACAACGCCGAGCCCATTGATCATCGTCGTGTGCGAGTCCGTGCCGACGAGCGTATCCGGATAAAAAACATCGCCGCTCGAAAGAACACCCTTCGCCAAATACTCGAGGTTCACCTGATGCACGATGCCGATTCCCGGAGGCACGACGCCGAACGTCTGAAACGCCTGCTGCCCCCATTTCAGCAACTCGTACCGCTCGCGATTGCGCTTAAATTCAAGGTCGAGATTCTTCTGCAACGCATCGCCGCTGCCGAAAAAATCCACCTGCACCGAGTGGTCCACTACGAGGTCCACCGGCACGAGCGGCTCGATCATCTTGGGATCGCGACCGAGGCGCGAAACCGTCGAGCGCATCGCCGCCAAATCCACGAGCAGCGGCACGCCGGTAAAATCCTGCAACACCACGCGCGCCACGACGAAAGGAATCTCCACCTGCTCCGGAGCCTTCGCATTCCAGTTTGCGAGCAACTTCACATCCTCCTCGCGAACGCGCTTTCCGTCGCAATTACGCAGCACCGATTCCAGCACGATGCGGATGGAAATCGGCAGCTTTGAAATCGGCCCCACGCCAGCTTTTTCCAAAGCGGGCAGGCTGTAATAAGAGCCTTGCTTACCGTTACCGAGATCGAATTTTGCGAGAGTGTTGAATGCGTCCATGTGCGCGGGAGAAAAGCACCCGCAAACAATGTATGCAAGCCGTCCGTGCAGGCGGCCGCGTGATTGCGCGCTTGCGCAAAGTAGTCAGCGGCTTCAGCCGTCGCGGAGCGGCTTTCCGTGCGCCGTGCGTTTCTGCGAGGCGCTCCACTTTATCCTAGCCGCAGCTCGACGGCTAAAGGCGCTGACTACTTTAGAAATCAGCGCGTGGTCCTCGTCGCTGCGATTGTCTTTCTTTGCACCGTGCCGCGATCTTCGTGGATGTCGCGCGATTGCTTGAAGTTCTGATCCAGCGGCTTTTGCTTCGTTGCGTCCTCGTTGCGGTCTGGTCCTTTTTTGCGGGTGGCTTTGGCGGGTGCTGCGGTTTTCTTTTTCATGGCGAAACCTTGTCATGAAGGCAGCGGGCTGGCTGTCCGAAAATTGGCAGGAACTACCCGCTTTCTGCCACGCCGTAGCTCGACATTCCAATGTGGAGTTTCAGCGCGATGAGCCGGGCGAACGTCCCCCATCAGCGAGGGCGAGGACTCGACATTCCAATGTCGAGCTACCGATCGCACTCGCCCATCACGAAATCGAGCGAACCGAGGATCGCTACGACGTCGCTCATCATATTGCCGGGCAAAAGCTTTGGCAGGATGCTGAGGTTGATGAACGAGGGGCTGCGGATCTTCAGGCGATACGGGGTTCCGCCGCCTTTGCTGTAAATATAGAAGCCGAGCTCGCCCTTCGGGTTTTCCGCGCCGAAATACACTTCGCCGGCCGGAGCTTTGACGCCTTCGGTGTGCAGGATGAAATGGTGGATGAGCTCCTCCATTTTCGTGAGAACCGTGGTCTTTGGCGGCGGGTAGTTTTTCGGGTCGTTCACGAACCAGCTTCCGCCGGGCATCGTGTCGCACACCTGGCGGATGATTCGTACGCTTTGCTTCACTTCCTCCATGCGCATGAGGTAGCGGTCGTAGCTGTCGCCCACGCTGCCGATTGGCACATCGAAATCGTACTGCTCGTAGCCGAGATACGGCTGCTTTTTACGAAGATCGTGGTCCACGCCGCATGCGCGGAGGTTTGGGCCGCTGAGTCCGTAGGAAATTGCATCTTCTTTCGAGATGATGCCGACGTCTTTGGTCCGGTCCACAAAGATGCGGTTGCGGGTGAGGAGACGGTCCGTTTCATCGACGACCGGGAGGAGTTCGTCGCAGAACTTGCGCACGGCATTCAGGAAGCCATCCGGCAAATCGCGGACCATTCCGCCGACGCGCGTCCAGCTTGTGGTGAAGCGTGCGCCGGTCATTTGCTCCATGAGGTTGTAGATGATTTCGCGCTGCTGAAATGTGTAAAGGAACACGGTCATCGCGCCCGTATCCATCGCCAAACAGCCGAGCCCGAGCAGGTGCGCCGAGATGCGTGCGAGCTCGCAGCCGAGGGCGCGCATCGCCTGTCCGCGCGCCGGCAATTCCCAGCCCATGAGCTTTTCCACGGCCATGGCGTAGGCGACGTTGTTCGCGACGGGCGCGAGGTAATCCAGCCGGTCCGTATAAGGCACGAACTGGTTGTAAGTCATGTTTTCCGCGATCTTTTCGTCG
>JAYTMG010000604.1:0-1035 GCA_043728745.1 Verrucomicrobiaceae bacterium | reverse complement strand
TGGCGTGCCCCCAAAAGTTGAGCCACCCGTTATGAGAGTTTTTCGTGTTTTTGGTTCAGTTGATTGTTGATGTGGTTTGCCGCTTTTGGGGCGCTTGCGCCCCCGGTTCCCCCGAACGCCTCTGCGGCGAGCAGCGCGGGGTTTGGGGGCGCGCAGCCCCCATCAGACCGGTTCGTTTGCACCGCCGCATACTCGGCGGGCGTTTGGTAGTCCAGCGACGAATGGGGGCGTTCGCCATTGTAGCGGCGGCGGTAGTCTTCGCCGAGCACTTTGGCTTCGACGAGGCTTCCGAACAGTTCGACGTTCAGGAACTCGTCCCGAAATCGGCTGTTGAGGCTTTCGATATACGCGTTTTGCCACGGCGCTCCGGGCTCAATGTAGAGCGTTTGGAACCCGTTTCGGCCTATCCAGTCCTTGACTGCTATCGCCACGAACTCGGGGCCGTTGTCGCTTCGGATAAATTCCGGCGCGCCTCGCTCTTGCACGGCTTTTTCCAGCACACCGATGATGTCTTTCGCTTTGAGTTTCCTCTCCACTTTTGCTGCCACGATTTCCCGGCTGAACTCGTCGCACACCAGCAGCCATTTCAGCCGCCGTCCGTCCGCCGTTTGGTCAAAGATGAAGTCGTAGCTCCAGACGTGGTTCATTCGCTCCGCTGCCTTTCTCTGCGTGCTGTTTTCTCCGCTTCCCTGCCTCGCTCGCTTCCGCGTTCGTCGGCGCACTCTCAGTCCTTCCTCGCGCCAGAGCCGATGCACTTTCTTCGCGTTCAGCTCCAGCCCGGCTCGCGCCAGCAACGCTCGCGCCATCCGGTAGCCCGCTCGCGGATTGGCACAGGCTATCCGTCTCAGCTCCGCTCGGACCGCTGCGTCTTTGCTCGGCTTTTGGGTTCGATACCTTTGTGTGCTTCTCGGTTGTTTTACCACTTTGCACGCCCGACGCTCGCTCACGTTTTCCACCTGCTGGCACACGTGCACAACGGCTTCTCGTTTGCGCTCCGGGCTCACCACTTTCCCTCCGCCACCTCTTTGAGGATCG
>JAYTMG010000603.1:0-3673 GCA_043728745.1 Verrucomicrobiaceae bacterium | reverse complement strand
ACGGGCAGTGATTTTGCATGTCGAGCCATGCACGCAAATTGAGCATCAAAAAGCCGGGGCGTAAAGTGCTAAGTGAACAGTATTGGGCGGGACGCCCGCGATCCCCACAGGCGGGACGCCTGTGCTACGTTCGCGTTGGTCGAATTTTTTCGTGTTCATGGGGAGTTTAGCGCTGTCCGAGTTGCGCGGGTGTTGGCGCGGCGGCTTTCGGCTTGAGGATATTCCCCACCACGAACGCGCCAAGCTGCGAGCCAGTTTGCAGCCCCTGCTGATTTGCCGACATGAAATGGATACCTCCATAAATGCGGCTCAATCCCGCTTCGGCAGCGGCTTCGGAAAACGAGCGGTAGCTGCGCGAGAAGCCGGGCATCCCGTCGGACGTGGAACTGAACTTCATTTCATCCGCGCCGAAAAACGCCGCGAGCACTGTAGCCGCAGCGCCGCTGAATGTGCTGTGTCCGGACGTGTATTCCGGGAATGGCGGCGTGGGCAGCAGCGGCGTCCATGCGGGGTCCGGCTCGGTGGCGGGATTTCCGTCCGTCTCGCCGTTGCGGATGGCGGTGATGGGCCGCCAGAAGTTCACCGCGTATTTGCAGTCCCAGCAAAGAATCGCGGCGTCGGCCACGGCGACATTCAGCAGGGCGAAGAGACGCGCGTTTTGCTCCACGGTGTTTCTGCGCTCGATGACGATGTCGCGGGCGATGACGTTCCAGTGTCCCGGCGGTGTGACGGTGCCGGGGCCATCCGCCCAAAACTGCGCAATCGCGGTCTGCTCCGCCGAGCGAGCGGCGCTTTCTTTTGCGCCCATTTGTTTCGTGAGATTGTAGTCGAACGCATAGACCGCGCTCGTGAGTGTCGGCGGCTTATGCGGGCGAAATTGTGCACCATTTTCCATCGCAAAACATGTGACCTTCGACCATTGCGGGAGCAAGGCGGGCGCGGTATCGGGCTCGGTCGGTTGCCATTCGCCGGGAGCTTTGCCCGGCGTGAACGGCACGGTGTCCGCGCCGCCATCCGTGGTGCGTGCGACGACGATGGAATTTGCGACCCACTCACCCCAATGAACGCCCGCGTTTTTCTCCGGGCTGTTGTCGATTCCATCCATCGCCTTCGCGTACGCTTTGTCGAAAGTCGCCTGCTGCATCGGGAACAACCGACCCAGCGCCAACCGCGCCGCCGCCGAAATCGCCGCCTCAACGGACGCAGGGCCAGCGGGTTTCCCCGCGACGAGATACCGCTCATGCGTCTGCGTGATGCCATTCACGGCATCGAAAATCGAGGTATGCACAATCGCCAGAGCACGTGCAGCTTTCGGCGGCGGCGTCTTGTCCGTGCGTATCGCCTGAAGCGCGGCCTCGTTCCAGTCGGTGACCATGTCAGCGTGAGCGATGGCCGCGAAGCCGAGAAGAAGCGCGAATGGTCGTGGAGTTTTCATGACGATGTTGTTTTCGGCAGGGTTCTCAGTTCGGACGGGAGTTCAATATCAAAAAACAGGGAGATTGAGTGCGCTCACTCGGAGTCGGAGTAAAAGTCCCTTCAGCGCCGCGCGCGCGGGTCGAGGGCGTCCCGCAGGGCGTCGCCTAGGAAGTTGAGTGAGAGTAGCGTGAGTGACATTGCAGCGGCTGGGAAGGCGAGCAGCCACCAATAACTGCGCACGGGGTTGATGGCGTTTTTTCCGTCGCTGAGAAGACTGCCCCAGCTCGCTTGCGGGTCGCTGATTCCGAGGCCGAGGAAGCTCAGGAATGATTCGTCGAGAATGACTGCGGGAATCGTGAGTGTGAGATAGACGACGACCACGCCGATGAGGTTCGGAAGGAGGTGGCGCAGGATGATGCGGGTGTGGCTTTGGCCAAGTGCCCGTGCGGCGAGGACGAACTGCTGTTCTTTTAAAGTGAGCACTTGTCCGCGGACGATGCGGGCCATGGAGAGCCATTCGATGAGGCCGAGACTGAGGATGATGAGGAACACTTTGGCGTAGCCTTTCATCGACGGCCAGTGGACGTGCAGGAATCCCTCCAGCCTCGGCGCAAATGTGAAAATCGCGACGATGATGATGATGAGCCGGGGTACGCTGTGGAGGACTTCGACGATGCGCATCATCACGTTATCCGTGCGCCCGCCGACGTAGCCGGAGACGAGTCCGTAAGCGGTGCCGATCACGAAGCTCACGAGCGCGCCGCACAGTCCGACGATGAGCGAGACGCGGGCACCTTGCAGGACACGGGAGAAAAGGTCGCGCCCGTTCAGATCCGTGCCGAACCAATGCGCGGAGGATGGCAGGTGGAGCTTTGCGGCGGTCGTCGTTTCGGGCGAGTAAGGGAAGATCATCGGCCCCGCGATGGCGATGAAAACGATGAGTCCGAGCACGGCGAGCGCGGCGATGGCCTTCGGGTTTTTCAGCAAGCGGCGGAACGCTCCAGGATGTGACGCGGGGCTACTCATCGAGTGTGATTCGTGGGTCGAGGAACTTGTAGGTGATGTCCACGACGAGGTTCAGAAGGACGAGCAGCGTGCAGTAGATGACGACCGTACCGCAGCACAGGAAGACATCGCGGTTGAGCACGGAGTTCACGAAGAAGCCGCCCATTCCAGGAAGGTTGAAGACGGATTCTACGACGAGCGATCCTGTGACGAGATTGGCTGCGAGTGGTCCGACGAAGCTGACCACTGGAAGGATCGCGACCTTCAGCGCATGGCGATAGATGACACGCTTTTCGGCGAGCCCTTTTGCCCGCGCTGTGCGGATGAAATCCTGGCCGAGAACTTCGAGCATACTCGTCCGCGTGAGTCGGCTGATATACGCGATGAACGGCCCGGCAAGCGTGATGGCCGGGAGCACGATGCTCGACGCTCCATTCCAGCCGCCCACCGGCAGCCAGCCGAGCCAAAGCGCGAAGACTAAAATGAGCGCCGGACCGACAACAAATGTCGGCAGCGAGACGGCAAAGAGCGCGAAGAACATCGTCCCAGCGTCGGCGAGCTTGTCTTTTTTCAGCGCTGCGAGGCTGCCGATGGTGACGCCGACCACGGTGGCGAGGAGCAGGGTGAGCGCGCCCAGCGTGGCTGAGACGGGGATGGTTTGCGCGATCAGTTCGCCGACGGTGCGGTCCTTGTATTTGAGGCACGGCGAGAAGTCCCCTTGCAACAAACCGTGGAAACGCCCGTCGTTTTTCCGGGCGACGCCGATGTAGCGCGCCCACTGTGAGAGGAGCGAGCCGTCGAGGTCATACTTGCGTTCCTCCGCGTTGAGTTGCGCTTCGGTCATCGCCCGCTCGCTCTGCGTGAACGGGTTTCCCGGGGCGAGTCGCAGCAGGCAGAAGCTCGCCGTCACCGCGACGAGCAGGACGAGAAAAAGCGAGAAGATGCGCCGGACGATGAAAGTGAACATTCAGCGCGCGCAGATAGGCGCGAAACCGGCACTTCGCGGCAAGTCATTTGTCCAAAAGACGATGATTTCTCCCTTTTCGATGCGGGAAGCATTCAAAGACTCTTGGCGATCTCCCGAGTTGCCGAAGTTCGCGCGGAACGTAAATTCAAACAAAAGCGTCTTGCCACTTTCGTGAAAGCCATTAACTTCCGCGCCCCGCATCCGGAAACGCCAGGGTAGCTCAGCGGTAGAGCAGGGGACTCATAAGCCCTTGGTCGCGAGTTCGATTCTCGCCCTTGGCACTTT
>JAYTMG010000602.1:0-1909 GCA_043728745.1 Verrucomicrobiaceae bacterium | reverse complement strand
ACTTGGGGGCGTTGGCGGACGCACGCTCGCGTGATTCGTCAGGGCGATGAACTTTCTGCGGCCACTCAATGACACGTGCCAGGGCCTGCGACTGCACGGCGGTGAGCAGCGTGGCCAGACGTTTGTGCGCGTAGCGAGAGGTCATAACTTTGGTATCGCCTCGCGGTGTAACAGTTTTCAGGCCAGCGCGTGACAAAGGGGTGAACTTGCCAGCGATTGTTTGGCTTCAAGCTCAAAGACAGCACTGCGGTTGCGGTCTGGCGAGCCGCTGGTGTCTCAATCCGTCTCGTTCTTCACAGTTGGTGGCGCGTTCCGGGACATGGCTCAGGGTGATTTTGAAAACTGCCGTTGCAGGGCGTGCGCTGTTCCCTCACCCCGGCCCTCTCCCCAGAGGAGAGGGAGCCAGTCAGCCTGCGTCCGAACAACATCAGTGCCTCTCCAGGTAAGAAAACTGGATTCGATTCTCCCTCTCCCAGCGGGAGAGGGCCGGGGTGAGGGCGACATGTGCAAAAAATCCAGAGCCTTGTCGGCATCAGAAATTCCGCCCGCCCGCCGCCTACACAATCACCCGCTTGAGATACTCGATGCTTTTCGTGGCGATGACTTCCGGGCCTTCCTCGAACTTGAAAACCTCCACCGAGACGTAGCCGTCGTAGCCTACCTCGCGCAGCGCGGCGGCAATGGGCGCGAAGTCCACATCACCAAAGCCCGGGCCTTTCAAGTTCCGGTCGTTGGCGTGGAAGTAGGCGAACTCGCCGCGCGACTCGCGGATGATTTGCGGAACGGATTTTTCCTCCGAGCACATCGCCTTCACGTCGAGGATGACTTTCATGGCCGGACTGTGGAACTGCTGTGCGAAGCGGATGCCCTCGGCGGCGGTGTTGATAAAATTGGTCTCGGCAGGCGCGAGCGGCTCGAAGCAAATCGTCACGCCCCGATCCTCCGCGCGTTTCACCGAGTCGCGGAAGGTTTCGGCGGCCCACTGCCAGGCCTGCTCGTGGCTCGTGCCCTCGGCCACCTGCCGTTGCTTGGGCGAGCCGACGACAATGATTTTGCCGCCAAGGTCGGCACAAAAATTCACCAGTTCGACGAAGTAACGGGCGCTGCTCGTCCGCACGGCGGCCTCGGCATGATTGAGAAACATCCCGTCGGCCTGCACCAGCACCCAGTGGATGCCGGATATTTCGAGCTGCAACTTCGCGGCGGTGTCGCGCAGGCGCTGGCGTTCGGCGGCGGAAATCTCCGTGACGTATTTCGCCAGGGTGAAGGGCGCGATCTCAAGGCCGTCGTAGCCTGCGCGTTTGGCGAAGGCCATCGCGTCTTCAATTTTCCAGCCCTGAAAAATCTCGTTGCAGATGCCGAATTTCATGTGGCGCGACGTTCGGAGTTTGGCGCGGAGCGAGCAAGAGTGATTTGGGGCGGACCACCGAGTCAGCGCGTCTCCGATTACCAAAGAACATTTTGCCTCACGCAAAGAACGCCAAGGACGCGAAGCGGAGCCAAGACCATTTTCAAGCTGAGTTTCTTTCTTCGCATCCTTGGCGTTCTTTGCGTGAGGCAAAATGAACACGCGGACTCGGCGGTCCGCGCTCTGAAAAAATGCCGCTGGTTTTCCCCGCGCCGCGCCGTAATTTCGGCGCGGCCTGTGACGAAAACTTTTTCCGAACTCAAATTTCAAGGACGGCTCATTGCGGTCGAGGGACTCGATGGCTCCGGTAAATCCACGCAAATCCATCTGCTGCAAAAGTGGCTCGAAGTGCAGGGGCTGAAGGTTTTTTTCAGCTCGTGGAATTCATCGGAGGTCGTTAAGTCCGCGACGAGCAAGGGCAAGAACCGCCAGTTGCTCACCCCCACGACGTTCAGCCTGATCCACGCCACGGACTTTGCGGATCGCTACGAGCGCCAGTTG
>JAYTMG010000601.1:0-3971 GCA_043728745.1 Verrucomicrobiaceae bacterium | reverse complement strand
GACGCGAAAGGATTTCCCATTTCGCGCTTTTTTGCGTTTTTCGCGGGCCAATCTCGCGGTGCCTCAGCGCAAGTAACAAAGTAGAATTAAAAGTGGAATGGCTCGGCAGTCGCGGCAGCGATACGGAGCGGGGCTTTCCTAAGCCCCGTTGCCACGTCAGTGGCACACGCCGTCGCCGCTTGCGCGGCACGCACGGGGCTTAGGAAAGCCCCGCTCCCACAGGCGAGACGCATGTGCTTCATCATTCAGAGGCCCCTTCCTTTCATTCCACTTTTAACCACACCCTCTGCCGAAGGACCTTGAAAAGACCGCTGTTCACACGCGGAGTTTCCTGACTACGTGAAGGCCATGCGCCTGCTCCTGATTGATGGACACTATTACTGCTACCGCTCGTTTTACGCCATTCGCGACCTGAAGAATTCGCGGGGCGAGAGCACGAATGCGATTTTCGGATTTATCAAAACGATGCGCAAAATGCTGAAAGATTTGCGTCCCGATCTGGCGGTGGTGCTGTGGGACCAAGGGCTGCCGCTCCGCCGCACGACGCTTCAGCCGGACTACAAAGCGACGCGCACCGAGACGCCTTGCGACCTGCGCCCGCAGATCGATGCGCTCATTAAAATGGTGCCCGCGTTTGGACTGAAATCGATCGGCGTGCCGGACACGGAGGCTGATGATTTGATGGCCACGTACGCGACCGTCGCGAGGGCGCGAGGCGACGAGGTGATTCTGGCGACGAACGACAAGGATCTCTTCCAGCTCGTCGATGAAAAGTGCTTCGTTTATTCCACCAACAAGACGGACCTCGCGGACCCGAAAGACCCGCACGCGTTGCTCGACGCCGCGAAGGTGCAGGAGAAATGGGGAGTCCCGCCGTCACAAATCGGTGAGGTGCTGGCGCTCATCGGCGACCATGTGGACAACATTCCAGGAGTTCCGGGCATCGGGCAAAAGACGGCGGTTTCACTGCTCGCGCAGTTCGGCAGCCTCGATGCGCTTTTGAGCAATCTGGCCTCGGTGAAAGCGAATCGCGCCCGCGAGAGTCTCACGGCGAGCGTGGAGCACATCGCTAAAAATCGCGAGATGGTGCGTCTGGATTTGGACCTGCCGCTGCCCGTGCCGCTGGACGATTTGCGCATCGAGCCTCAGTGGGCGGAAATGGTCGCGGCGATGGAAAGTTGTGAGTTTCGAGGACTCACTGCGGAGGTCCGCGCTGAGGCTGCGGCGGCGGGAATTGTGGCTCCTTCGCAGCAACCGAAAGTATCTGGGGGACTTTCGCAAGGGGAGCTATTTTAGACCATGCATCGGCGCTGGTGGTTCTTTGCGTGTTGGGCGGTATTCATTGTGGGGATCATCTTCCTGGCGGATATCGGGCGTCTTTCCTGGGTTACGGCAGTGGTTGCGAAGTGCCCCGGTTCGGACAAGGTCGGTCATTTCCTGCTCATCGGAACGCTCGCATATCTTTTTAATCAGGCGCTTCGTGGCAAAAAGGTCGGCCCGTTATTGATGGGAAGCTTGTTGGTTGCCATCGCGATCACGGCTGAGGAGTTCTCCCAAAAGTGGTCGCCGAATCGAAATTTCGACTATGGCGACATGGCCGCGAATCTTTGCGGCTGCATTGCAGCAGACCTTCTAGGGAGACGGTGCCGGAAGGCGGGGCGAATGAGGAGTGGCGAATGAGGAGCCGCAAGCGTGTTCCATTGCAGTCGCGCTAGCGGTGCGATCTTCGTCATCCGTCATTTTCCATTTGTGGGCGGAAGCTCAGCCGATTTGTCCTGTCGCGCGGGATTTGTGGCAAATGGGCCGGTTTTTGCTATTTTGACGGGCATCATTTACGCCCAATCACTCAATCATGGCCGACGAACTTTCCGCTGAACCGATCCTGTCCCGAATCAGGGAGCTCCGGGCTTCCGTGCAGCGCTTTGCATTTTTGCTGCGCGCACGCGGCGTGGAGACGCAGCCGTTCATCACGACCTGCGATGAGCTTGAGGCCGCAATAAAAAGCGGAGCGAGTTCGGAAGAGATGCCTCGGCTGTTGGCGAGTTTCTCAGCGTTCGGAGGAACGCTGGAATCCCTCGACGACTGGCCTCCCAAGGACCCGGAGCGCGTTGCTGCGGAGATGCTCGCGGGGATGTTGCTCACGCTGGAGGACACGGTGGATGTTTTCCATAAATTGGGCGGGCCTTCGGAGCTGAAGGTCGCCGCGGAGCTCCAGCACACGCTGACGCGAATCCATACACGCATCCGGCAGGGCGAGATGCCGACGGACGAATTGCAGGACTTTTTGCTCACCGTGACCGCGCAAAATGCGGAGGTGCGGCGGCGGCTTCTTTTCCGCACGGCGGCGCTGGCGATTTATTGGGAGAACGCGCCGCAGCCGAAGTGGGACGAACTTCCCGATGATGCGCTGGACGGGATCTTTCGGTTGGTCCTCCAGTGGCAGGAGACGGAGCGCGAACGGATTCTGGGGAATCTGCCGCTCGCGGACCGGCGACGGCTGGAGGAGATGGAGACTTTCAACGCCGAGCAGTGGGCCATGCCGCACGTGTTTGAGCCGTAGCGCTTGGCAGTGCGGCGGAAAGCGGGTAGTGCTACGGCTGTGCGCGCCGACATCGAAGACTTCATCATGTACCTTGCGACGGAGCGAGGGCTGTCGGACAACTACCAGCTTTCCACGCGGCGTTCGCTGGAGACCTTTTGCCAGTGGGCGGAAACGAGCCGACAGATTTCCGAGTCGCGCGTTGTCACGCTTGCGGAGTTGCAGGAATTTCTCGCGCACCGAAAGCGCGCGGGGCTTGCGGCGGCCAGCATCAAACTGGAAGTTGTCGCGCTGAAGATCTTCTTCCGCTGGCTCGCCGCGCGGGCGCGAATCCCTCATGATCCGGCGGAAGTTCTGCCGCTTCCACGCATCGAGCGTTTTCTCCCGGAGACGCTCAATGAGGCAGAAGTCGAGCGCCTCATTGACTCGCCGGACACCACGCAGCCGCTCGGGCTTCGGGACAAAGCGATGCTGGAGTTGCTGTATTCTAGCGGTCTGCGGGCGGGGGAACTTGTCGGTGCGCGGCTGGAGAATCTGGACTTGGATCACCGCATCATTCGCGTGACGGGAAAGGGGAACAAGACGCGCCTCGTCCCCATCGGCGGGAAGGCGATCGAAGCGATTCGCGCGTATTTAGAAAAGGAACGGCCCGAGCTCGTGACGAAGCGAACTGGCAGCCATGTGTTCCTCACGCATCACGGGAAAGGAATGACTTCCGTGCGATTGTGGCAGATCGTGAAAGGCCACGCAGGCCGCGCGGGGCTGGAGCAAAATGTGTATCCGCATCTCATGCGCCATAGTTTCGCCACACACTTGCTGACAGGCGGCGCGGATTTACGAATCATCCAGGAACTCCTCGGACACGCCGATATTTCCACGACGGAGATTTATACACACGTCGAGCATTCGCGGCTGAAAGCGGTGCATCGAAAGTTTCATCCGCGCGGTTGATCGAATCGGGGCTGAGGAACCGCTAATTGACGCTAATCTTTAGCGCTTCCTGTCTCAAAATGAGCGTGGATTAGCGGTATACTTTTCCATCTTTCGATTAAACCTAAAAGCCGCAGTTGGTGGTCCACGAAAGACACTAAATACACGAAAAGAAGACCTTATGAAAAGATGAGCGCTCACCAGTTCGGTGTATGCTTCGTCTTTCGGAAGTAGGTCCTTTCGTGTCTTTTAGTGTGTTTCGTGGACACTCAATTGCTGTTTTTAGGTTCATGCGAGCTTCACCTCTGCTTCTGCTTTCCGCGTCGCGCCGACAAAAGTCGGGTTACTTTCATCTGGCGACGAGGCGGATGGTGTCGGTGGTGGTCTTGGGGGCGCGGGCGGCGCGGGCTTTCCACTGGATGCCGAAATCGACGCGGTTGCCGCTGTCGATGTGGCTGAGGAGTTTTTCGACGGCGCGGACTTCGTTCACGTCGTAGCGGCC
>JAYTMG010000600.1:0-8704 GCA_043728745.1 Verrucomicrobiaceae bacterium | reverse complement strand
TTGAGCAATCCGGCGGTGACTTGTGACTCGTGAGTGGTGACTGGTCGCAAGCGTGTTGGCGTGGTTTCCCCGCTTGCGACTAATCACTTCTCACCAGTCACAAATCACCGCCGATAAACACGCTGGATTACCGTCAGACGACGACTGACCGAGCACTAGCTCTTCCCGGCGGCGAGGAGCTTCCCCACCGTTTCCATATTCCGCGTGACTTGCCCTTCCTCCACGAGGAAATCGAACCCGTCATGCGTGACTTTCATTTTCTCCCCTTCGCGGCGAAGAAGGGTCACTTGTGTGCCGGCGGTCAGATCGTGCGTCGTCCCATCCGTCGCTGTGGCGCTTGTCGTATCGGTCACGACAAAAACGCCATGCGGAAGCTGCGTCCCGGTGCTTTGTTCACGGGCGAATTCGAGCGAGGTCGAGCCCGTCGGGGGAGTCACGATCACTCGCGATTCGAAATTTCCGTCCGCCCGACGTTTCGCTGCTTTTATTTCTGCTTCGGAAAGCGGGAGAGGTTGATTACTGCGGACATTTGCATCGTAGCAGATGGCTCCGGTCGCCGTGCCGAAGAGCAGGGTGTAGGCGAGAAGGAGTTGGGTGTTTTTGCGTATTTTCATTGAAGAGTGTTTCTGAGCCAGAAACCCCCGGGCCTTGGAAGGCTCGGGGGCTCTGAGCCCTGCCAAATTTGTGTTTCCGCGATTAGCGGGATTTGCTCGATGAAGCGACCGAGTCCACTTTCTTCGTGGCGACTGCGGCCAAGTTGACCGAGGAGACTCCGTGGCGGAAAGCGGTGCCTTTCGTGTAGCTGTAAAGGGGAACGTAGCGGTCGGCTGGGAGCGTGTCGGCGGCGATTGGCGCACGGTTCAGAGTGCAGTCGAGAATCCAGTAGCGGCCTTCGTTTTTCCAGAGCACCCAAGCGTGGCTCATTTTCGCGTTGCGGGTGGTCTTGCCGATGACGAAGCGGACGGATGAATCGTTGAGCTGGTCGCAGAGCCAGAGGGCTTTGTCCTTGCAATCACCGGTGCGGGTGCGGGCGGTCTCTTGGGGAAGTGCGGCGACATACGGGTCATCCATCTGGTAGCGGAAGCTGCGGCCTACTTTCATCAGCGCATTGACCTTGTCCATGTTTGGGCGCTCCTGCCCGAGAGTGGCGAGGGTGCTTTTCACCGGGTTCATGTAGCGGTCATACGGAGTGCCGCCGGAAACATTTCCGAGGTCAACCCCCGCGACTGCCGCGATTTGGGTTCCGATGAGACTGACGAGAGCGATGATGAGCGATTTCATATTGTGTTCGTAATTGCTATAATTTCTATAGCTCCGTCCGTGCCAACTCACTCAAACCGGTATAATTTCCATAATTTACGGGGTGTTTTATAGCGCTTTCTCTGTAGGCGGGTCTCGAATCGGTCTCATAATCGAGAAACTCGGATAAACTTTCTCATTCGTGAATCCGTTTCTCATGTCGGAATGGACACTCTCATCGCGAGCGCACCAAAAATGCGAAACATGCTGCTGACTCCGTGCGTTACGCTCCGCTCAGCCTGCTTTCCATCACGCTGGAATTGTCCTCATTAAGCTGATTACAAGCAGTTTGCACATAGTAATCGGGCCGCAAATTTGCAAGGAACTCAGGGTTTCTGTGCGGGTCGATTTTTCCACTGGAGCGCCCGCCGAGCGCATTTTCGCGAAAACTCACCACTGATTCGGGTTTATTGGACGCGGAGCGATGAAGCTTTTATCATAAGCCTTCAAAGCGCGAAAAATGGCAGTCCGGCGCTAATTTCATCTCGCCCCGGTTTCGTTTCCTTGCCAGAACCGCATCTCCATGTGGGCCATCCTTTCAAAAAATCGCGACGTAGGACTCTTGATGCTCCGTATCTGGCTGGGCGCTGTATTCTTGTGGGTTCACGGGGTGCCGAAGCTTTTCCTCGGCGATGTCCTGAAAAAGTGGCAGTTTCTCGGCGAGCAGATGCAGCTCTGGGGTATCTCGTGGCCGCCGCCAAAATTCTGGGGCTTCATGGCCATGCTCACCGAGACGGGCGGAATCGTGCTCTTCATCGTCGGGCTGCTCTTTCGCCCAGCGTGCCTCTTCCTCACCATCGTCATGGCCGTCGCGGCGACCTACCAATTCAGCACGGAGAAGACGTTTTCAGCGGGCTTCGCGTCGGCAGCTCATCCTCTCGAAATGGGCATCCTCTTTTTCTGCATGCTATTTATCGGCCCCGGTAAATACAGCATCGACCGAGAGTAGCAGCTACAGGCTGCGCAGGAACCGCTCGAAGAACTCAACGCCGCCTTCCAGGTCCGCGACGGCGATAAATTCGTCCTTCGTATGCGCCTGCGCAATCGAGCCCGGCCCGAGCGCGATTGCGGCCATCCCGTGCTGCGCAAAAACACCGGCGTCCGAAAACCAAGGCGCGCCGATACAGCGCGAGCCGCATTGCCGCAGCTTCGCGATGACGGGGTGCCCTTCATCGGTGAGCATCGGTTTGGAAATGACATGGCTGATTTCCAAATCGGCGCACACCGCGCGGAGTCGGGCGCTCACCGTCTCCAGCGGGTTCTCGCCGGGTAGATAACGGATGTCGATTTCCGCCCGGCAAATGTCCGGAACGATGTTCACTTTGCTCCCGCCCGAAACAGTCCCCGCGCTGACCGTCGTGAAGCCAAGAAGCGGGTGCTCAACGCCCCGGAGCATCGGCGCGATGTCGTCGCGGACGCAGCGGAGAAGGTCCGCCATTTTATAAATCGCATTGTCGCCCCGGTGCGGCTCGGCAGCGTGGACAGCGCGACCGCGAGTCGTCAAATCGAGCCACAGAGCGCCTTTGTGCGAAACGACCGCATCGAGTCCGGTCGGCTCGCCCGCGATCACAAACTCAAACCGCTCCTCGCCCGCCAGCGCCGACGCACCGTGCTGACCCGCTTCTTCGCTGCACAACCCGGCGAACCAAATTTCGTATCCCAATTCCGGCAACAAATCCTTCGCAGCCCGAAGCGCCCACAGCATCGACGCCATTGAGCCCTTCGTGTCGCTCGTCCCGCGTCCCCACACTTTCCCATCGCGCAACTCCGCGCCAAACGGATCGACCGTCATCCCGCCGACGCTCACCGTATCGGTATGCGGCGCAAACAAAAGACGCGGCTTTTTTCCACCGCCATCGGAAAAGCGAACCACCACATTAGGCCGCCCCGGCAAAACATCGCGCAACTCCACCCGCGCCGCCGGAAATTCCTGCCGGAGCCAAACCGCAAGCCATTCCGCAATCGCCTGCTCGCCGGTGTGCGGCGTGCCGGGATCGCCCGTCG
This sequence comes from Verrucomicrobiaceae bacterium, assembly GCA_043728745.1. Lineage (GTDB taxonomy): Bacteria > Verrucomicrobiota > Verrucomicrobiia > Chthoniobacterales > Chthoniobacteraceae > SXWH01. Next base: position 5,401 of record JAYTMG010000600.1, on the reverse strand, counting down.
GATTCACGCTCGGGATTCGGACCAGCGCCTGAAGAAGTTCGGTGACAGAAGTGACTTGCACGCCGCCAGCCTACTCGCCCCGCATCGTTCGCCAAGTTCGCAGTTTTCGCCCGCTTGACATCCCTCCCGCTCAAAACTAACGCTGCCCGCCGTATGAAAGCACTCTCCTTCTTCGCCGCCGCAGTCATCCTCACTTCATCCGCATTCGCCGAAGTCCCGAAATGGGGCAACGATGTCAGCAAAGCCGTCTCGCAAGCCGGCAGGGAAAAGAAACTCGGCTTCATTCTCATGGGCCGCGAAGCCTGCTCGAACTGCCAGGCCGTTCGCAAACTCGTGAACGAAGGCACCGTCCCCGTCGCCGCAGATACATTCGTGACCGCCGACATCAATGTGGACGATGCCCGCGCCCAAGCCGAGTTCGACAAGAAGTTCAAAAAGGAAAAATTCGGCAACACGCTCCCGTTCGTCGTCATCACCGATAGCAAAGGCAAAGCCCTCGCCAGCTTCAGCGGCTACAAGGATGCCGCATCGCTCACCGCCATGATCGACGAGGCGAAGAAAAAAGCAGCCTCGCTGCCAAAGTAACCCTACTTCGCAGCGGTGCTCTTTGATGGCGACGGAGCGCCTTTCAGCAGCTCACCGAGGTTGAACTTCCGATAGTGCGTGTGGCTCGCGACGTTTTGTCCGTCCGCGTTGGCGACCCACACGTCGAGCGTGTCGGGGGCGAACAGGACGCTGTGAATGTTTGACGTCATGCAGACCGGACGCGTCATCAGCGCGCGCGCGCTTTCGGCATCAAACTTCCCGTGGCCCGCTTTTGCGCGACTGACGAGTTCGGTAAAGCGATCGCCGGCGCTTAGAAGCACGCAGTCTTTCACCGCCTCCGGGAGCTGCGGATGCGTCGCTCCGGCTTCGATCACTTCGAGCGCTTCGGGCGTCGCCTTGATTCCCACAGCACGCTTCGCTTTCGCGTCGGCGAGGACGTAGTAGTATTCGCAAGTGCGCGGGCTCGTGCGGAGAATGGTCAGCGCTTCGTCGAGGGTGCTGGCCTTTTCCATCACCTCGCGCATGAGCTGCGCCATCGGCTTGCCGTCCCACTTTCCTTCGCCGCGTCCGCCCATCTCGCCCATCGAGATTCCCTTTTCGTTCATCGCCGTCACGGTGCCCACGAGGCCGCAATAGCCGACGTTAAACCACGCGTTGCCCACGTCGGGTTTGCACACGACGACGACAGCGTTTTGCTCCAGGCCGACGCCCTTCAAATAGTCCAGCACCCGCCCGTGATAAATGTGACCGTCCTTCGTTGCAGAGCCGAGCACGGCAAATCCCGAGCAGTGAAAGAGCTCGGGGAAATAGTTCGCCAGCCGTCCTTCTTCGCGGGTCACTCCGGCGGCGTCGGACATCGCATCCATCTCGGCGAGATAGCGCGGGTCCATGTGCTTTTGCAGACGCGCCTGCGCCTCTTCGATCTCGCCAAAAAACCACCGGCCTTTCGCGATGGAGCTTCCCACGCCCACTCCGTAAAGGATGCGATCCACGAGATTGCGCACTTCCTTTTTCACGAGCGTCCCGTGCTGCCGGCCCATCTCTTCGGGCGTCCCGGCGAGGAACAACACGCGCACACCGTCATGCACTTCGAGCCGGCCTTTGCCCTCCGTGGCGAGGAGTTCGCGCGAGCCATCCGGCGGCGGGAGCGTCGGGATGCTGGAGTCGAGCCCGCTCACCACGGCCTGCGCGGCGCGGAGAAAATGCCCGACGGCAGTCTGCTCCACTTTTTGTCCCGGCTGCGGCGTCAGCTTCCATTGCTCGGCGGCCCACGGCTCCGAGAATTTCGCGTCCGCCAATTCCACAACGACGTCGAGTTTCGCGCCATCATTCACCGAGATGCGGAGCGGCACATCGTCCACGCCGAAAGGCTCCGGCACCGCGAGCGAAACAGTCACGGCAGGCAGCGTAAAAGCCCGGCGCGTCGCATCCGTCGGCGTCGCAGCGATCACGCGGCAGACGCGGCCCTGCACCGTCTCTCGCGCCTTTTCTTCAAACGTGCAAAGCGTCGGCAACAGCACGATTTTCGCGCGCTCGGGGAAGGTAAACGGCGGCAGCACGGCCGTGTCGATGCTCGCAGGATTCGTCGAAAATTTCAGCAAGCCCGGCTTGCCCACAATGCCCCAGTTTTTGCCCGGCGCATTCATCCACACCTCCTGCCCATCGCGTCCCACTGCATACTGCGAGCCCTCCACCTCCGCGGACAGACGCAGTTTATCCGGCGACTGAAACGCAAACGTCGCCGTGCGACCCTGCGCATCTTTGAGCGACGAGCGGACCACGCTCAGCTTCGTGGAGAACGTGCGCGGCGCGGTCTTTTTTACCGGTGCATAAACATCCGCCAGCCGTTCGAGTGCCCCGGAGAAAACCTCCGCCGGAGCCGGTCGCACGTCGGCAAAAGCGATGGATGCAATGGAGAGCGAAAGAATCAGAACGATGCGTTTCATGCCCGCAGAAATAGGGCAAACGAACCGGCAGACGAGCAAAATATCAGACAGCCCCGCAGGTTGCGCACCGCGAAGCAAGCAGGCACATTCCGAGTCTCGGATAACGAAAAAGTCTGTGGGTAATTCCACTTTGTTACTCGGGAAACAATTTCAGGCTGAACCCATCGAGGGGGCGAATGCGGACTATCAACTTATCATTTTGTAACCCTCATTTTGAGAATTCCAGCGCTCCAAGAAAACAAAATGATGGGCACAGAATGATGGTCTATTGCTCTTCGCGATCATCGCTGTGCAGAATCCAAAGTACGCAGAGACGATACGACTGAAACGCTACGCAGATCGGGGCGTAACAAAGGAGAATTAAAGTCAGCATCGAAACCGAGTGGCCCCGTAGAAGATCGACGGACCTGAATGATTGCCAGTCAGGCGAAAAGAAGTGGGCAGGGCAGGGCGGGTATTCTAACCCGCGCACATTTTTCCCGCTGCCAATGTCTTCGTGTTATTTGCCATTCCTTCCGCATCTCGCAGTCTTTTGCTGACTACTTTGCGCAAGCATCGGCGGGTGCCCGCTACCATTCCATCCGCGCGCCGATGGTTGCGAGTTCGCTGAGGCGGTCTTCGGGCTGGCGGGCGCTCCAGCAGATGCCACGGAGGAGGAGCAGGCGGTGGAGCGGGTCGTCGAATGTCCATGTGTAGTGGCCGGGGATCGAAACGAAGACGCGGCCTTTTCCATGCTCGCGCGCCCAGAGCTGCGGACGGGGCGCGCCGTCTTCTACGACGTCGCCGAGTAGCGTGATGCGCTTCGGGTCGCCGATGGCGAGCCAGTAGGTTTCGTCGATAAAGTCCGTCGCTTTGAATCCGCGTGTGATGGGATGTTCGGCGTTTGGGAAATTCATCGTGAGCGCGCCGTGGCGGTATTTCAGCGCCTTCGAGTTTGATGCGAGGCCGATGCAGTCGGCGAGTTCGGGCGCAAACTCGCGTCCTTCGATCGCCCAATGGATGAACACCGCGCCGCCGCCGCGCTGGAGGAATGCGTCGAGCTCGGCTTTGCGGTCGGGGTTCCATGCGGGGTTGTTCGAGTAAAAGACGGCGACATCGGTTTTCGCGAGTTGCTCAACTGTCGGCCAGTCTTGCGCAGTGGTGACCTCCACGCCGCCAGCCAGCCCGAGCAGGGTGCTCCAGCGTTTTTGGAAAAGCGGATAGTCATGCTCGCCGGGGCCGTGGTCCTTTTTCGCGGAGACGAGCAGAATGCGCAGCGGGGATTTATGATTTTCGATTGATGATTTCTGATTTGGCACGACCGCTTCCACTTCCGCGCGCTTCCGCGCTGGCGGCGGATTCGGTGCATCAATTCGCGCGGCTTCGAGCGGGGCGGGGGAGAGCAGGAATTTGATGAGGTCGTTTTGCTCCGCAGGCGAAAGTGCTTCGAGCAATCCCGGCGGCATGAGCGAAACGGGCAACGCTTTGACTTCGCGGACTTCGGAGCGCGGGAGATCGCGCACGGTGCCGTTTGCCTCGCCGATGCGGAAAGTTTCTTTGTCTTCGGTGAGGATGACTGCGGCGAGTTCTGCGCCGTTTTTGAGCGTGATGTGATACGTGAGGTGGTCGGGGTTCAGCGCGGCGCTCGGCTCGCGGATGTCGCGCTCGACGCTCGCACGGTCGCGGAAGGAAAGGTTCGAGAGGTCCGGCCCGACGCGTCCGCCCTGACCGCCCGTCGTGTGGCAAGTCGCGCACTGCGCCTTGCCGAAGTAAAGGCGGCGGCCATTCAGCCAGTCGCCTTCGAGTTTCAAGACGATGGGTTCGGTGGCTTTTGCGTCGGCGGGTTTGGCGAAGGGCAGGAGAAAACGGCGGAGCGGGAATGCGCGCATTCGGTGATCTTCGAGTGTGAACCAAGTCGCTGAGAATCGCGGCTTGTTTCCAGTGGTCCGCACATCGGCACGGTATGACATTGGTCCGGAAAGAGGGACCGTCGGCGCAATCGTTAGGAATCCGGCGCCTGTTCCCATTGAGTCGATCGTTCCGGGAGGAAGGTCAGTCACGGAATATCCACGCTCGCCTTCGAATGCGACGCGGACATTTTCGACAGGGCGTTCGTGGTCTAGTTTACTGCCGGGCTGAATGGCGGGGTGGAGCATCTCGGTGAGGGATTGCAGGCCACGTAGCGACAATGTGCCGTGAGAATCACGAGTTCCAAGAGCGGCCACGTGCTCGGGGCTTCCTGCGGTGAGTTCGCGGGAAACAGCGAGATCCACATGGGGCAGCCATCCTTGCCACATCGTTTTGCCATCGGTGGAAATCCATGTCGCTTCTACGCCGCTCATATCCGTCGCCAATTCGAGCGAAACGGGTAGGGCGGGTATTTTACCCGCCGGTTCGGGTATTCTACCCGAACCTTCGAGCGTCTTGATGCGTTCACCCGGCGTTTGCGAAATGGTCGATGGTTCGACGGTCGGAGCACCGGGTTGAAAACCCGGCGCGGCGGGTAGGATACCCGCCCTACCCGTTTCATTTGCGATGCCGCCGTTGATCGAAATCGCGTAATTCTCCGCCACGCTTTGCGGCGGGATTGCGAAAGAAATGCTTCGTTTATCGGCGCTCAGCGTAGCGCCGAGCACTGGCACATCGCGGCGTGGTGCGGCCATTTGATCGCGCACGACTTGGTAGCCGGGGCGGAAACTTTCGTATTGGTCTCCGGCGGCGACGTAGCGTCCGGCGGTGATTTCTGTGCGCTTGGCGAGGTCGCGCAGTTTGGTCGGGTCGAGGTCGCGATCAAACGTCACGCGCAGTTCGCTGGCGCTGGCAAAATAAGTGAGCACCGGAAGTGGCGCGGGCTCTTTGGCGGCACTGATGCGGAACATCTTTCCTGCGCCTTCGGGTCCGCTGCCCCAATCCGGCGCGCCGCTGTGGCA
>JAYTMG010000599.1:0-1267 GCA_043728745.1 Verrucomicrobiaceae bacterium | reverse complement strand
GTCCCGAAAGAAGCCTAAAACCTTTTCCTACTATGTCACCAGTCGTCATCACCTTCTGCGTCGGTTTCTTAATCCTCGTCCTCTTCGTGTGGTATCTTGCGTCCGCCGTGGAGCGGAATAAGCGGATCCTCGGCACGCTGCTCACTATTTTCGTCACCGCGCTGTGCGTCTATTCGGCGTTCCCGCCGTTTGATGAATTCACGACCGATAAGGACGGGGTGAAAACCCGCACCGTGGTCGGCAAAATCCAGCAGGGCATCGACCTCAAGGGCGGTATGTCTTGGCAGATTCGGCTGATGCCTTCTGCGGATAAAGACGGGAACATTAAGCCCATCACACAGGCGATGGTGGATCAGGCAATCGAGACGTTCCGCAAGCGCGTGGACGATGGCGGCGTGAGCGAGCCGCTCATCGCACCAGCCGGCCCATACGAAACGGGCCGCATCCTCATCCAGCTCCCCGGCGTGGACGAAAAGTCCGTCGCTACGAATCGCGAGAAGATCGAAAAGGTGGCCAAGCTGGAATTCAAAATGGTTCATCCAAACAGCCAGCAAATGGTTTTTGGAATCGAGAGCGGCACGCAGGTCATGGACCCGGCGTACGAAATCAAAGTTCTCAAGCACGAATCGAAGGACAAGCTCGGGAATAAGGCAAACTCCGAGGAAAAACTCCTCGTCAAGCGCGAGGCCGACATTCCTGGATCGATGGTGACGCAGGCATATCCTTACTTCGGTGAAAAGGGCTGGGAAATCATCCTCAACTTTAACTCGGAAGGCTCAAAGCTCTTCGGCGAGTTGACGACAAAGCACGTCGGCAATCGGTTCGCCATCATGCTGGACAACGAAGTCCACAGCGCACCGAACATCAACGAACCAATCAACGGCGGACGCGCCAACATCAGCGGCGGCTCCATCGACGAGCAGGAAGCCCGCAACCTCTCCAGCATCCTTGAGAACCCGCTGGAAAACCCCGTGAAAATCGAATCGCAAAGCGAAACGTCCGCATCTCTCGGGCAGGATGCGATTACAAGCGGGAAGAATGCAGGTTTGCTCGCCTCCGCGATTACCGTCTTCCTCGTGCTTTTGTATTACCGCTTCGCGGGTCTCGTCGCGAATCTGGCACTCATCGTTTTCATCGCCATGCTCTTCGGATCGATGGGGATGTTCAACGCCGTGCTGACACTCCCCGGCATCGCAGGCATCTTGCTCACGCTGGGTATGGCCATCGACGCAAACGTGCTTATTTATGAGCGCCTTCGCGAAGAGCA
>JAYTMG010000598.1:0-3983 GCA_043728745.1 Verrucomicrobiaceae bacterium | reverse complement strand
AAACGCTCGCAGTGATGGAGCACGAACTCATTATTAAAAAGCGCGAGCGACTGGAGAGGCGACGCGGAAAAACTGCGCACGGGTGAAAGCAGCGCCATGTCCGGGAAGTCGATTGCATCCATGAATGGATCGGCGATTCCGCGCCAGACGACGCGATAAATGCTGCGTCGCGCGGCCCCGGGTGTGTTCCAGTCGAAGTTCTCGTAGTTGAGTATCGGCGTCGTTTGCGCGCCGGGCTTCGACGTGTAATGCGGGATGCTCGGACCACCCATCGCGAGGTCGAGGTGCCCGCTGATTGCGAGCACGCTGTCGCGAATCGAATCGGCATCGAGACGCGAACGATTCATCCGCCAGAGCAGACGATTATCGGGATCGATTGCGGAGGCCGCAGCGTTTGGTGCGGACGATTGCCGGTAAGTCGCGCTGGTGACGATGAGCTTGTGCAGTGCTTTCAGCGAGCCCTTCGCGTCATCGCGGAACCAAACAGCGAGCCAATCGAGAAACTCGGGATGCGAAGGAGCGCCGCCCATTTTCCCGAAATCGCTCGGCGTATCGCACAGCCCGCGCCCAAAATGATAATGCCACACACGGTTCACAATACTGCGCCAAGTGAGCGGGTTGCGATCGTCGGCGATCCAGTCTGCGAGCGCCGCGCGCCGGGCGGCTTCGTCGTTCGCATTCGGAAGATCAAAGCGTGCCTTCAACGCGCTGATTGCCGTGAGCGCGCCGGGGCTCACCGCGTCGCCGGGCTTGTCGAGATCCCCGCGCTTCAGCACTCGAATCGCACGCGGTTCGGCGATCGTGATCACGCCGCGCTCGTTTTTCGCCGTCCGTCCGGCGGCCCATACTTGGACCATCGGCGGAAGCTTCGCGAGTTCATCGTCCGCTTTTGCCCGCAACACAAATGCGGCAATCCCGACTTTCTGCGCCGCAGTGCGACTCGCCGCCGGGGTACGCAGCGCCGTCTCGACATCCGCTGGCACTGCGATCAGCGAAACGGATGTCGCGGATGTCGCTGAAAGTTGAAATCGTCCGATGAGGTGGCTGCCGCCCTGCAATTGCCGTAGCGTGATGACGAGCTTCGCGCCGGGCTCCAGCTTCATCGGCGCGCGAAGTTCATACACCGCGAAATGCGACGCTCCGACGTTCGGGTGAATTGCCCACGAAGTTTTCAAGTCACCGTCGATCGACTTGGCGACATCGTATCCCGTCTGATCGAAGTCCGATGTTGCGCGGAGAAACGGCGCTTTTTCCGGCTTCCCAGCGCCGGGCGGAAACACCTGCAATTCGCATTCGGACAAATGGACATTTCCGTTCGACGCACGACCAGGACCCTTCACCGGGAGGGAAGCATCCGTCAGCAAATCGAGGCGCAGCGCGGTCAGCTCGTTCAATTTCGTCGTCGCGGTAATCGTGAATGTGTCTTTGTCCGGCGTTGCTCCGCTCGCGAGGATTGAGCCATTCGCGAGCCGTTCGAGTGTCGAGCCATCGGCGGAAAGAAATGTCTCAGCGACCAACGGAGTCCAAGGCTCCGCAGTGCCGCGCGCATTTTCCCACGCATCGACGAGCGCGGTGTTTTCCGCAGCGAGCAAAACGGTCGCGTCTTGTTTCGCCGCAGCATCCTTGAGGCTCTGCCAATGCCGCCGCTGCGTCGCGACAGCGGGATCTTCGTCGTAGTTCACGTCGCCCTTTCCCACTCCCGCAAAGACTGCTTGAAGCGCGAAGTAGTCCTCCTGCGTGATGGGGTCGAATTTGTGCGCGTGGCATCGCGCGCAATTCGCCGTGGTGCTCACAAAAGCGGCCATCGTCTGAGTCACAAGATCATCGCGATCGAGATATTCAAAACTCATCGGCGCAGTGCCCGCAGCGCTGCTGTCATACGTCCCGGCACCGAGGAAACCGAGCGCCGCAGTGAGCCGCGTTTCGGCGGGAAAAACGGCATCCGCCGCAATTTGCTCGCGGACAAAACGAGCCCACGGCGTGTCGCGATTCATGCTCTCGACTACGTAGTCGCGGAAGCGCCACGCATTCGGGCGCATGTCGTCGTGTTCAAATCCGTGCGTGTCCGCAAAGTGAATCGTGTCCAGCCAGTGCCGCGCCCAACGCTCGCCGTATCGAGGTGATGCGAGCAGACGATCCACAGTTTCGGAAAACGGAGCGGTATCATCCGGCGAAGGCGGCAAGCCAGTGAGATCGTAAGTCACCCGACGACGCAGCGTGCGTTGGTCTGCTTCTGGCGACGCGGTCAGTTTTTTCTCGGCGAGCTTCGCCAAAATAAACGCATCGATCGGATGCGCAGCTCCCGCAGGCACGACGGGTTTCGCCAAAGGCGTGAGCGACCAATTCGGCTTGTTGTCTTTCGGCCCAGCAAACTCATCCGGCCAGGACGGTCCCGCATCGATCCATGCCCGAAGCGTCTCCACCTCGACAGGAGTGAGCCGCAGTTTATCGCTCTTTTTCGGCGGCATAAGATTCTCCTCGTCCTCGCCACTCACAAAGCGAATGAGCGGACTTTTCGCCGCACTGTGCGGGACGATCGCAGCGTCGCCGCTCTCGCCGCCCTTGAGCGCAACCTCGCGTACATCCAGCCGGTAGCCGCTCTTTTGCTTATCGGGGCCATGACAGCCAAAACAGCTTCGCTCCAAAATAGGGCGCACATCCCGAGCAAAATCAGGCGCTGAATACGCGACTCCACCCAGCGCGGAGAAACTCGCGCAAAGCGGAACACTCAATAATTGGCGGATCGTCACGGGATTAGTTACCCGACAGACGCCGACATCTTGGGGCGGCTAAGCCGTTTGCTGCCCCTGCCGCCGCATGAACTCACGCAGCCCCGCATATCCGACCATCTCCTGGCGCTCTTCATCCCAGAAGCGGTAGCCGAGCGATTTCAGGCTGCTCAGCAAAGTGATGGGCTTGATCTCCTGGAAAATCGGAATCTCGTTGTGGCAGCGCTCAAGATTGTAATTCGCGATGCGGGGACTGAGATGATGAATGTGGTGGAAGCCGATGTTGCCGGTGAACCACTGAAGGATGCGCGGCAGTTTATAGAACGAGCTGCCTTGGAGCGCTGCAGCAGTGTAGTCCCACTCTTCGGCACGCTCCCAATAAACGCCCTCGTATTGATGCTGGACGTAGAACATCCAAACACCCGCACCGCCCGCGACAAGCATCGTCCCGACGACGAGCAGCAGATAAGTCCCAAACCCAAAAATCGAACCCATGATGAGCGCCATCAAGCCGATACCGATGTTCATGAAATGCGCCGAGTTCTTCTCTTTCACACTCGCTTTCGGCGAAGGGAAACGCTGCCAGATGAGGAAAAGATAAAGAGGCCCAACGACAAAAAGGATGATCGGATTACGCGCGAGCCGGTAGGAGAAGCGCTTCCAACGCGAGGCTTCGAGATACTCCTGAAGGGTCATCATCCACACATCGCCCGTGCCGCGTTTGTCGAGATGTCCCGAGCTGGCATGATGGACATTGTGCTCCCAGCGCCACTGACCGTATGGAGTGAACGCAAGCATCCCGGTGATGTAGCCAACGATTTGGCATGCGCGCGGCGATTCAAAAAACGAACCGTGGCAGCAATCGTGGAAAATGATGAACGTGCGCATTGTCAGCAGTCCGAGTAGGACGACGAGTCCCGCCGTAAGCCAGTACGAATACGACAAACTGAAGTAAATCGCCACCCAAGTTGCGGCGTAAGGGACAAGCGTATTGACGATCTGCCAGACCGCGCGCCGGAGCGACGGTTTTTGATATTCGGCGATCAATTTCTTCCAGACGGAAGGTGTAAGTGGTGCATCTGCGACAGGGGCGGCGGTGTTCGGATTCGGGCTGTTGTTCAAAGTAAAATTCGAGTTTGCGTGTTCTGTTTAGCTGATTTCGGGCCGTAGGCCCTTGTTTTGGATCAAGTTTTTGGCGAGATTAGCCCGCTAGTAGTAGTCTCATCGGGGAAAAAAGCGAGCGACTATTTTTAC
>JAYTMG010000597.1:0-11446 GCA_043728745.1 Verrucomicrobiaceae bacterium | reverse complement strand
CCGGCCACGGGCGTGATGTCGGCGGCGGGCTACCTTTACGGACCGCTGGCCGGCGGCTTGCTCAGCGTAGGCGGTTCGTTTCTCTCCGGGATGCTCGCTTACGGCTTATGCCGCGCGTATGGGCGTCGCGCCGCCGAGCGGCTCGCCGGCGCGGAAGGGCTGGCGCAAAATGAAACACTTTTCCAGCGTGGCGGACCGTGGCTTGTCGCACTCTCGCGGTGGCTGCCGGTCTTTCCCGAAGTGATCGCCTGTCTCGCCGGGCTTGCGCGAATGAAGCTGCGCACGTTCGTCATTGCGTTGCTCTGCGGCACAGTGCCGATGGGCTTCGCGTACGCCGCAGTCGGCGCGCTATTCACGCAGGAGCCGTGGTGGGCGATGGGCCTTAGCGTCGCGCTGCCGGTGGTGCTGTGGTGCATCTTCCGTCCTTTCCTCGCTCGACACGAGGCTCCGAAAAGCTGATCGCTGCGCAAATGGATTTCGGAAAAATCATCCTCTACTCGCTCCTCGCCACGATGGGCTTTGGCTTCGCTTACGAGTCGATCTCGGCGTTTGTGTGTGTCGAGTATTTTACGTACGGACACCGCCCGATGGTGCCGACCAATTCACCGCTCGGCCTCGGGCTTCAGTTTGCATTCCTTGGTTGGTGCTGGGTCGGTGCCGCGCTGGGCGCGCCCCTTGCAATCGCCGCGCGCATCGGCGGCGAGATTCAGATCAAGGCAGGCTTTTTCATCAAGCCGCTCGTCGCTTTGGTGATCTTAATTTCGCTGATCGCCGCCCTCGGAGCAGCGCTCGGCCACTACGCCGAAACATCCGGTCGCTCACCGCTCGTCGCCCCGTGGGCGGGCGGGCTGGAGCGGGGGAAACACGCGCCCTACGTCGCCTTGCTCTGGTCGCACATCGCCGCATACACAGCGGCCCTCGTTGGCAGCGCCACGCTGGTCGCGTGGACATGGCGGAAGCGCAGCGCTTTCACGCAATTAGTCCGGGCCAATCGCGGACGCTAAAGGCGCGCCATCGCGCCAGTCATGAGTTTTTGAAAACGGCGGAGAATATTGCACCCGCCCGAAGCCCCGCTATCTTCTCCGCAATATGAATACCGACCACTGGAAAGCCGAGTTTCGAAACGTCTGGGACCGCGCAATCGCTGCATGGAAAGCCGGGCGCAAGTCCGCGAGCACGATGTTCGAGCCAGCCGATGCCGCGTTCCTCGCCACGATCGGCTGCACGCCGCAAGAGCTGTTCGATTTCGTGGACGACTCGCTCGACTACGACGATGTCGATTTTGAAACCGTCCTCGCCGTGACCGCCATTCGGCGCGAATATTTCCTCGAAGTGATGAACGGAAAGCCAACCGGACGCATCGTCGAAATGAGCGACCTCCCCGCGAAAAGCGCCGAGGTCGATGGCATCGCCTGGCTCCCGCGCCTCATCGTCAAAGCGCGCACAAAACTCCGCGGCGAGATGAATCCCGACCTCATGTATGGCTGCGCTGGGGACCGTCCATTTCTCCGCAAGCACCACATGACACTCCCCGGCTTCCTCCAACTCGTCCGCGAGGAAGGCGACAACGACCGCGCAATCATCGAAGCCCTAAAAACCGCATCCCGCGCGTGAAGTAGGCCAGACGCGCGAGACGGTTTGGCTACCGCGTCCTGCCCCACGGTGTTCTCTATTTTCCTGACGAGACTGTAGATAGTGAAACTGATGACTTAATCCGGAGAATTACGGCGCGGACGTGTGATTGAAGCTTGCCAACCCGGTTGCTTTTGGACTAATCAACAACCTGTCCGCTTTACCAACAAACATGATTATAGGTGATGCAATCGAGTGGTTTCAAACCACACTCTCAACAAAAGTTTTCACGGACATGACCGGCGATGCTCTTGTGAGGGGGTTGGTTCCTGCCCCCGTGTTTCTGGAATCCGGTGCTCTCCGCGGCACCGGGCAAACGAAAGAGGACATCAACCGCGGCTTTATCGACTTTTCGATGTAACGACCATGGCTTTTGTTCCCGGCTATCTCCACGACGTTTTCATCAGCTACGCTTGCGCGGACGACTCTGACGGGCTGATTCGAGGATTCCACGAGTTGCTGTGTGCTTCGCTTGGGGCTCTGGGCCTCAGAGTCAAGACGCCGGAGAATCCGAACGCGCCGGTCGATGTTTTCCTCGACAGACGGCGTCTGGATTCCGGGGATGATTTGACGGAACAGGTGATGACTTCCGCCCGGAGTACTGCGGTATTTATCGCGTTTCATTCACCGGCTTACAAGGCGTCGTCGTGGTGCCCCAAAGAGGCTCGGGAGTTTGCGGGGAATTACGATCCGAAGCGTTCACGATTGGCGGGCCGTTTCTTCGTAGTTTCGCTCGGGACGGATGCCCGGCCGGAGCAGTCAAACGTTGAGGCCATGCGTAGTCGTCGGTATCGCAGGTTTTACTATGTTCACCCGGATGGTGGTGATTTTCCGTTTGACCCCTCGAACGAAACTCAAGTGAATTCAGATGGTTACACGCTGAAACAGGAGGCGCACGAACTAGCGCGCAAAATTGCGAAAACGCTGGGAGAAATGAAGGATGAAACTGCGATGCCACGGGTTTTCATCGCCGATACTTCTCGGAAGGAGCAGGCGGAGGATATGAAGCAATGGCTTCAGCAAAGGCAGGTGGTCGTTATGCGTGCATCGAACGCAGATGAGACCCGCGCATTGCTGCCGACGGCGGATATTTTCGTCGATCTGTATGAGCCGTCTCCGCTTCCTTTTGCGGTCGAGCAGTCCGCGCTTGCGGCGGAGTATAAAAAAGCCCGCGTGCGCTGGCTGCCTCGTGGTGAGTTGTCCGACGAAGACTCGCGGGCGCTGTTGGGTGAGTCCGAATTGATCGAGGAGACCTTGGAGGACTTTAAAGAAGCCCTGCTCGGGCGGCTTCGGAAGCCAAAGCTGATGGACGTTCCGGGAGAGGCACCGGCAGCAGCACCAGCAGCGGGCGCTCCGATTCACCGGGTGTTAATTATCGGCGCAGATCGGGATAAGGCACTAGTCAAACAGTTGCACCAGTCGCTGGGAGCGATCGGCTTCCGCCGTGATGCCTTTGTTGCCGAGGACTCCGTAGGGAAAGCGCGTGAATGGGTCGCAGAACTAACCGATGTGCTGAAGGCTAACGGCGAACTTGCCGGCGTTGTATTCGTGGACGGTGAATGCGCAGCCGGCTGGCGCGATAAGGCTCTACGCAATCTATATGTTCTCGCTCAGGATCGCATTCCAGGCGCGAAGACAGCGGTTTGCATTTTCCCGCCGGATAATAAAGAGGATCGGTTCTACGAGGTTGCGCCGCCAGACTGGCATGTGTTTAAGCACGACGAGGTTGAAACCCTGAAGAAAATACTGTGATGACGGCGTCTGCCAATCTTCCACTTCGAGCACCGTATCCAGGGCTGCGCGCTTTTCGTGGTGAGGAAGCTAGCGTCTTCTGCGGTCGTGCTCAGCACCGGCTGGAGATTCTCGATGCACTGGCCGAGTCGCGGTTTCTCGCGGTCGTCGGGGCGAGCGGGTCGGGAAAGTCATCGCTCGTTCTTGCGGGAGTGCTGCCCGATATCAGCAGCGGGCATTTGATCGGTGTGAATCCGCGGACCGTTCAGGTCGTGTCAATGCAGCCGGGAAGCCAGCCGTTTAAAAACCTCGCGGATGCGCTTGGGGAAAAATTCCCAGATGGAATCGGTGCGGAGTCATTCCTTCGGCGCGGTCCACTCGGCGTTGTACAATTTCTCGACCTCCTGCCGTCAGAGTTCTTGGGTGCGCTGGTGATTGTTGTCGATCAATTCGAGGAAATATTCCGATTCTCTGAGCGGCGCGAGGACGACGTCATGCGGGAGTTGGGCGGCGATGGCTCGCCGATGCTGGATGGGACTCTCAATGAATCTCAGGCATTTGTGAATCTGCTTATCGAAACCTCGAAGCAGTCGGATTACCCAGTTTACGTGATGCTCACGATGCGCTCGGAGTTCCTTTCGAATTGCGATCGGTTTTCCGGCTTGCCCGAGGCGATCAGCCGCAGTCAGTTCCTCACTCCACGGTTGAATCGCGACCAACTCGAGCAGGCCATCACTCGCCCACTCGCGAATTTCAATGCGGCGATACAACCTGAGCTGGTAAATATGATTCTGAATAGAATCTCTACCGAGCAGGATCAGTTGCCGCGAATGCAGCATGCGCTGGCGCGGATGTGGGAGGTCGCGCAAGCGGCAGATGACGGCAAGTTGACGCTCACCGTGGCCCATTTCGAGGCCGTGGGCGGGCTCTCGAACGCGTTGAATAACCATGGCGATTCCCTATGCGACGATTTGGGGAAGCAGGGTGTGCCGCTGGCATCGATCGAGCAGTTTTTCCGGGCGACTGCGCACCACGTCACCGCTTCTATCGCGCCGGTGCGTCGGCCTGTGAAACTCGGCCAAATTGTCGCGGAGACCGGCCTGGCATTTAGCGTCGTGCAGTCGATCGCGAATGCGTTTCGCGCCGAAGGCGCGCATTTGCTGATGCCGCCGACCACGAAGCTCGCGACGCTCGGCGCGGAAAACTTCGTGGACATCAGCCACGAAAGCCTGCTCCGCCAATGGCGGCGGCTCAAGAGCTGGATGGAGAAAGAGTGGCAGCAGCGGAAAATGGCCGGGGAACTGGTCGAGGCGATGGTGTCGTGGAAAGAAGCGACTGCAAATAATTCACGGAAACCATTTTCAAAATTCACGGAGGGATGGAGCGCTGGAGAGGCTGTGGCGACCCGGCTTTACCGGGATGAAGGGTCCCGCCGCTTTACCGAAGAATCTTCCGGGCCAATGGCCGCGTGGGCAGGGAGGTACGGTATCCAATGGAAGGAACTTGCTGCGTTTTGCAAAGTCTCGTTTGGGTGGAAGAAACGCCTCGATGCATCGATGCTGATGGGGGCGGCTCTGCTCTTGGTCCTTGGTTTGCTCGTGTGGGCCTCGATCTTTGCAGGATATAGTGCGGCACGAGCCAAGGCGGAGGCGAAAAGGGCGACCGAGCAAGAGAAGATAGCCGTCCAGCAGCAGCAAATCGCAAAGGCCGAAACGGCAAAAGCAGTGGCATCCAATAAAGAGATGATGCGGGCCAATGAGGAGGCGCAGGAAAATTTGCGAAATGCAGTGAAGGCGTTAAGCGAGAAAGATGCGGACCTTGTCTCCCAACGCGCGGTGATTTCGAGCATCTCGCAGAAAATCGACACAGCTTATGAAAAAGCGATGGGAAATTCTCCCGAGGCTGCGGAGAAGCTGAAAGAGCTTTCTGGTGCTGTCGCGGTGCAGGGATTCGCGCAAACAGGGGTGCCGCAGAGCAGTCCCGACAATTCTTTGCCCCCAGTGGAACCAGCCGGGGCATTTCCATCGACGGTGGTTCTTGAGTCAGGGTTTCCCGAGGCCGCTTCGAAGCCGAAAGTTGCATTTCTCATCCATCCAGATGGATTGATGCTCCTCGCGGGCGCGGCAGGCTCTCCGAGAACTTTACTGTGGAATCTCACCGGCGGAAACGGAGAGAAGGTTGCGTTCGATTTCGAGAGCACTCGGCTGAAGTCTGTCGAGGATGGCAAACGGGTGTATTCCGTTGGCGGTGCCGGAAAACGATTGATAATCGGGCCCAACACTGTTGAGCCAGCATCTGAAACTGCCGACGACGGTGCCCCTGCCCGTTTCGCTTTTCGAACCGATATAGGGAAGCCGTTGGAACTGCGAATTTCGCCGTTTGGGGCGGATGCGCCAGTGTCGGTTCTGAACCATCAAACGGCTGTTCAGCCATTGAGGTCGTTGAGCCGCGACGGAACGATGCTTGCAACAACAGACTCGGAGGGGCGTGTGTATCTCTGGAACATGAAGTATGCTCCGGGAAAAGTTCCTCCGCCGGTGATTCTCTCCGGGCACAAAGTTCCACCGAGCGTCTTGCGCTGGGCTCCAGAGGACAAGTTTCTTCTAAGTGCGGGCGATGAGGGAGTGCCGATCGTTTGGCAGTCGCCCCGTGCCCGCATTGACAGCCGCTACAATGAACTTCCTTACGTCCTCCCGTCGCACGCCGGCGGAGTTACAGACGTGGCAATAAGCCCCGATCTTCGTCGAATTGCTACTACTGGAGGGGATCGAATCATCCGAGTTTTCCCAATCGCGCCGAGCATTCGTGGGACGGCACGTGAGTGGGGCGGCCCAGACGACAAGTGGGGTAAAGGGGGCGACCTAGCATTGCTCTCCGCAAGTGATCTGAACTCGGAAGCGTTTGGAATGTACTTTTTGCCAGCGCAACCGCCGGGTACCACGGGACTCATCAAGCGCCTGAATCCCGACAGTTTCTATGTCAATTCGCGGTGGAATTACGCCATCACGCCGCGCTCGGTGTTGCGCCGTACGATGGTCCGCATTTGGAAGCTGGATGCCAGCGGCAAGCCCGTCGGCAAGCCTGTCGAAGCGCAAGCGGTGGACTGGGGGCCGCCAGCGTCGGAGGGCTTTGCGTGCGATGTTTCTCCGGCAGTCATCAAAGCTCTAAATCTCGCGCCAGCAGATAGAGTGGAACTGGAAATCCCGCTTTTGGAAGTCCGGCGAAGCGACAGGACTCGAAAATCAGCCAAGTAACCAACCGTGAGTTTAATACCAACTGAAACAGACAAGAAAGCAGCCCACGAGTTCCTTACCGAACTGCGGACGCGTATTTCTACGCAACCATTGCCTTATCAGCACGGCGTCGAGGCACGGGCGCTTGGCAGCATGAGGGATGTGTTTGACCACGCGAGGGCCGCAATTAAGGCCAACCCAGGCTGCAAAGAATTCGCTGCGCGGACAACGGAGGTGCTGAATCTTGTGGTGCGTCCGCTGACGGCAAAATGGCATCGGGCTCTCGAAGATGGGCGCTTGAACGGACGCGACGGAGCGGACGAGTTTCGCGGTGAACTTATGGGCGTGCAGGGGAAGCTGCGCGAGTTTGCGAAAGAACTGCACATGATGGCATACGGTGCATTTCATACGGATGCGCTTACGCCGGATGTGATGGGGGACGCCGACATGGAGGCGTTATTCAAGACGCTCGCTTATGGTTTTTCCGCCCACGCGTCTGTGCCGGATACGGTAGCTGCAAGCATCGCGAAAGACGAAGCGGATGCGGTGCGGATCCGACGGAATGCGTACTTCCCCGCCGCAGGTCAGGATGCCATCGGTCTTGCGCTGTCTGGCGGCGGCATCCGCTCGGCGACGTTCGGGCTGGGCGTGGTCCAGGTTCTTGCGGAGCGCGGGTTTCTTGCGGAGGTGGACTTCTTGTCCACGGTTTCCGGCGGTGGTTACACGGGCTGTTTTCTCACGCAACGATTGGGTGCCGGTGATGCGCAATCCATCGTGGCGGCACCGCATGGCCCCGACCGGGAAGCGGTGCGCTATGTCCGGCAGCGCGCGAGATTTCTCGCTGGCGACAATCTGAAGGAAAGATGGTCGATGATGAGCGCAACGCTTGCGGGGATGTTGCTGAACTGGTGCGTGCCGCTTTGCATCATTGTGGCGCTGGCGCTCGTCGTGACATTGGTGGGCGATTGTTTCGCAGGAAGCCTGCGGGCCACGCTTGCGAGCTCGTTGGTCCTGAGTGTGCTCGCGATGGTCATCTATGGGATTGGTATGAGGATGAACAAGGACGAGAGCCGAATCACGGGCGCGATGTTCGGGCTCACGCTTGCAGTTTCTGCCGGCGCAGCGTTGCTGGCGGTGCTGGATTTGATCTTCCGCGAAATGCCGGGAAATATCATGTCGGCATGGACCAAATCGGGCGGCGTCGGCATTAGCATCGCCACGGTGGCTGCGGCGATCGTGGCTGCGGCTCCCGCAGTGATTCGCTTCCTTCCGGTTCTGAAAAATCCGAAGGTGCGTAAGGTTGTTTTGCAAATACTGCTGAGGTTGGCGGGGTTGCTCGTGCCGCTGGTTGCGGTGCTTTTGTTTTACACGCTTCTGTTCATCGGAACGCTGCCGACGGGACCAGCTTGGCTGGCTGGGATTGCAGTCGGTCTGGCGCTCGTGAGCTTTTTCGTGGTGAATATTAACCTCACCGCACCACACCGGATGTATCGCGATGGCCTCGCGCGAACGTTCATCCAAAAGACGGCGAACGGAACGCCGGACGTGAATCTTTCGGAGATCAACGCGGTCGGCACCGCTCCCTACCATATCATCAATGCGGCCTTGAATGTCCCGTCGAGCGAATGCCCGGGACTCAAGGATCGGGGCTGCGATTTCTTCATGTTTTCCAAACGATGGATGGGCGCGCCATCGACGGGCTACGCACGAACCGAACATTGGAAAGCGAACGGGAAAGACGTGGACCTTGCAACGGCGATGGCAGTTTCCGGAGCGGCGTTTTCCTCGCACATGGGCCTCGGTTCCATGCCCACGCTGACTGCGCTGCTCACGATGCTCAATGTGAGGCTCGGTTTCTGGATTCGCAAACCGGGCGCTGAAGGGTGCAGCAAAATCCCTGGTTTTGCATGTTTGCTTCGCGAAATGTTCAGTGTGGGAATGTCCGAAAATGAGGACTGGCTGAATCTCTCCGACGGCGGGCACATCGAGAATATGGCGGTCTATGAGCTTTTGCGGAGGCGGTGCAAATTTATCATCTGCGTGGATGGCGAAGCCGATCCCGCGTTCACTTTCGAAGGGCTGATGACGGTAGTTCGCCATGCGCAGATCGACTTCGGTATTACCATCGCACCCGCGCTGGACGATCTCCGCGCCAACACCGCGACCCGCTACAGCAAGACGCACTTTCACCTGTGCCGTATTCATTATCCCGACGGCATCGGGCTGCTGCTTTACATCAAGCTTTCAGTCACTGGCAACGAGTCGGAACTGATCAAGCGATACCGCACCAACAATCCCGAATTCCCGCACCAGACGACGCTGGATCAGTTTTTCAATCAGGAGCAATTCGAAGCCTACCGCCAGCTCGGCGTCCACGCTGCGGAAGGGCTGTTCCTGCCGGCGTTACTAAACGGAGAGAAACCAACGTCTGTGCCCGATTGGTTCAAAAAGCTTGCCAGGAATCTTTTGGAGCCAATCAAAGCCTGAATGATATGACGAAAAAGCCGCTTTCCGAGACTGAGCCATTGCAACTGATGATTTCCAGCCGGTGCAGCGACATCATCCAGTATGATGAAAAGACGGAACAGACGATGGGTGTTCTTCGCGCTGAACTGAAGACCAGATTGGAGGCGATCAAACTTGGACGGAAGCAGGTGTTTAAGGTTTGGATTCATGAGGACGAATCCAACGCTGGAGCTATAATAAACAATTGGGAGGCGTGCATGGAGAAATCCCGCAACGCCGATGTTTTCATCGTGCTCTACAATGGCCGGGCGGGGTGGCTGGGAAACGATAGCCCGGTGAAAGACGGCACAGGGATATGCCATGCCGAATTATCGGCCGCGTACGACAAGGCACCGGCAAAAGTGCGAAGCATTCAGTTCGTTCCATTGGTCGTTGCAAGTCCGGACTCGGGCGATGGGCCATTTCAGAAATACGTCAGCGCGCTCAAGATTCCGGGAGCGCAGGTGAAAACGGGAAAAGAAGCGCTGGAGCGGGCGGACGAGCTTGCCGCAGCCATCGTGCTCAGTCTCGCGCGCGACGGGGTGGGCGTGAATTCATCAGGAAGCTACTACGCGGGCGAGGCGTTGACTTGGAGTCGGATGAATTTCGAAAAACGCCGCGACGCGATGACAAATGTGGTTGTGAAGTTGTTGCGCAAGCGGGCCGTGGAAAAGGTGAAGCTGCCGAAAGCCGTCGCTGCGATTCCGCTTGGAGAATCGATGGTCGGCTTTGTCTGCGACAGTATCCCGGGCTCGATGGGCACTGCCGCCGCGCGGGAAATGGTCGGGCAGCCGTTCCTGAAAGACCACCAGCACACCCAGGATTGGGGTGCTGAGATCCACGGACCGGTACACTTGATAGCCTGCCAGAAAGGGGTCTCCGAAACTCAGGCCATTCGACAACTCGGCTTCCCCGACGCCGTCGTCGTCACCGCTCCGTTCGGCGTCTATGTCGCCGACGATGTGCAGAAAATCCAAATGGCGTTCATTGCCAATTGCCGGGATGAAACCACTACACGCATCAACGTTCAGGAATTCCTCAACTGGCTGAGCGACCACGGCGAGTCCAAATACCTCGTCCAGCGTGCAGCCAGTCGCCGAAAAATCAGCGACTTGATCCACAGCCTCAGCTAGCTTCCTACATCACGTTTGAAAGGCCACGCATGACGAGGCGGACGGCATCCGTGGGGTCGATGGTGGAAAGCAGTCGGTGGTTCTCGTCGTCGGTGAGCCCGTTTTTTAGGAAATTCGCAGGATGGTTCCCGACATTGAGCATCGCGCGCAACTCGGCGAATCCCTGCATCGGCGAGCGTGTGCCGGGTGGAAGTGTGGCGGGATTCCAGTGCTTGAGGAGGTCTGTGAATCCGGGCTTATTGGAATTCTCCGGTGCCTTTGCGTAGAACTCCGGGGTGAATCGCGGGTGGCCAACCGCGCCGCCGTTCAAGAGCATGTGCGCGATGGCACCTGCCGCTCCGCCGAACCCGCCGAGGATAAAGATCGGGCAGTCGCCAGCCTCGCGGGCCGTGAGGACCTCCTCGAAAATCCCGGGCATGATGCCGGCAAAACCAGTCAATTTCCCCCCGAGGACAATCCGCGCGGACACTCGAGGGATCGCTCGCGGCGTGGTCGGCGCGCCATCGATTTCCTGCAAGCAACCTTTCGCCATACAGCGTCGCATAGCGCTGAGACACACGGCACCGCGGATGAACCTCGGCAAGACGTCACCCTCGGTCGGTTGATCCGGAAGCAGTTGTGCAAAGCCTGCCATTCGTTGGGTGATGCGCACGATTTGGCCGCAGTGGATCCACTCGGCTTCTTTCTCGCGATTCACGCCAAGGTAGAACGGCCACGCCTGAAAATTGTAGAGTCCGCGGACGGTGGAACTTCCCGCGGAACGCTCCTGTTGCTCCTCGCGGATGAGATTGAGCAGGTCGAGGGTGAAGTTGCATTCTGGCGGTTTGACGGGGTTTAGGTGTCCGCCATAAGCAATCGCAGCTTGGGCACGCAATAGTGGCCGAGCCATTTGCAGAAGCGCCTCGCGCAGATGTTCCGCCCCGATGCCGCGGGGAGCGCCGTCCTCTTTTTCGTAGGACAGTGAGAATGCGACGACCTGCTCGATTAGTTTCTGGTTTCCGCGAACGGAACGGATGGAGTTCATTGTGCGAAATCGATGTCGGCCTCGGCAAAGCTGAGGAAGGTGATGTTTGGAAAGAGCTGATGCAGCGTCACTTCATCTGTCGAACTGAGTTCGCGCCCGGGATAGAGGACGGTTGTATAAGTGTTCCGTCCGTCCGGCCGGTTTGCGAGGATGTAAAGCAGCGTCACCACGTCCGGCTTCCACGAAAG
>JAYTMG010000596.1:0-10587 GCA_043728745.1 Verrucomicrobiaceae bacterium | reverse complement strand
GGAACTGCATCCCGAACATGCAGCGACAACGTTGCGTGCTGCGCTGCTGAGCGGCGACTGGATTCCGCTGGCGTTGCCGTCGCGTTTCCGCGCAGTTGCGCCGGATGCCGAAGTGATCGCAATGGGCGGTGCGACGGAGGGCTCGATTTGGTCGATCGATTTTCGCGTCGAGCAAGTGGACCCGCACTGGCGCAGCATCCCCTACGGCAGGCCGATGGCGAATCAGGACGTTTATGTTTTGGATGCGCGGTTGCAGCCTTGTGAGAGTCTTGTCGTCGGGCAGATTTACATCGGCGGGCGCGGCGTTGCCCGCGGCTACTGGGCGAGTCCGGAGGAGACGGCGGCGCGCTTCATCACTCACCCCGCGAGCGGCGAACGCATTTATCGCACGGGCGATCTCGGGAGGTGGTTGCCGGATGGGCAGGTGGAGTTTTTGGGGCGCGAAGATTTCCAAGTAAAAGTGCAGGGCTTCCGGATCGAATTGGAGGAGATTGAGGCAGCGCTTCGGCAACATCCGGAAGTGGGTGCGGCGACAGTAATTGCCGCCGGTCATCGCGAGGGCGGGAAGCGGCTTGCTGCATACTTGGTGCCGCGAAACGACCACGCTCCGGGCAGTGTGGACTTGCGGGTTTTTCTCCGGGAGCGGCTGCCGGCTTACATGGTTCCGGCGACATTTTCGGTGCTTGAGGCGTTCCCTTTGAGTGCGAATGGAAAAGTGGATCGCAAGGCGTTGCCGCCACCCTCCGAAGCTGATTTTTCGGAGTGTGAAATGGATGAGCTTTCCGCGCTCGTGGCCGGTGTTTTTCGCTGCGGGAAAGTCGATGAGCATCTCAATTTCCTGCATCACGGAGTTTCGTCGATTGAGATGATCGGACTGGCGTCTGCGCTGGAGCGGCGGTTCGGAATCCGCCCGAAGCTTGCCCGACTTTATCGGGAGCCGACCATCGCCGCGCTCCGCCGGATGCTGAGAGAGGCGGGTTTTGTGACTTCGGAGGTTTCAAGAATTTCGCTCGGCGAGCCCGACGCATCGGCGAGTGCAGGGAGCGAGCTCGATTGGCGAAATGTGAGTGCATCCGCGATCCCTCCGCCATTGCGCAAGGGCTGGCAATCGGATCGTGGGGCGCTGGAGAAGACGGCTTATAATGTGCATCTCGATTGGACGCAGTTGGACTCGCTTGTTGCTGGTGGTGCCCGCAATGGAATCCATGCCCGCTCAGGCGGCTCTGAGCCGTGCGCGCCGTCTGATGTCCCACTACGCGATGACTCCCCGCAGGCCGAAGTGCGACGGCCCGGGATGGAGCGCGGTTCGAACTGGATGCGACTTAATGCGGATGGAAAAAAGCAGCCGTTCATTTATCTGCACGGAAACTATTTCGGCGGAGACTACAGCCGTGATCTTGCCGATTTGCTGGGGCCGGATCAGCCGGTCATCGCTGTTCATCCGCACGGCACTGCCGGGGGGATGTTGCCTGGCTCGATTCGCGAGATGGCGGCTGATAGAATTTCCGCCTTAAAGCAGGCAGGCTTTGTGGGGCCGTGGATCCTTGGCGGATATTGCAACGGGGCGTTTGTCGCGCTGGAAATGGCGAGGCAATTGGAGGCGGCGGGAGAGGAGCCGCCGCGGGTGATCCTGCTGATGGCGAGTGGCGCGAAAGTTCGTTTCCGCATGGTGAATCGTTTGATTCGGGCTTTTAGTTTTAAACTGAGCGAGGAGGCGCTGGAGAAACGTCTGGTGCGGGTGAGGACTCGACTTCTGGCACTCGAAGGGAAACTGAAACGCGGCATGAAGCGCTTGATGGGCGCGCGGAAGTCGGAACCAAAAGTGCCGAAGAAAGATCAACCCGCGGTAGGGCAGGCATGCTTTCTCTCAGGCTTCTATATTCGAGCCATCGAGGGATACGTGCCGGGCGACTTTGGCGGGAAATTGCTCTGCCTCTGGCCGGCAAAAGAGGACAATGCGTGGCACTGCGAGGACGCAGCGCGAGGTTGGCGGGATGTCTCGAAGTCGGCATCCGGGCATATCGTGCCGGGTGATCACTTCAGCATTTTTTCGGACGCGGAAACGCAAAATGTGGTCGCGGAAAAAATCCGCGAGTTTTTGAGATAAGTGCGCTCTTTTCGTTGAACAAAAGGAAATACCCAGCATCTTGCGGCGCTCTTTTTCCATGCTCTTCCGTTCTACCTTCATCCTACTTACCGCCGCGACTTCCTCATTGGTCGTCCACGCCGCCCCGCTGTATTGGGATGGTGCGGTCATCGCGGGCGACCCGAATGGTGGCGTGGGAGCTTGGAACACTACGGCATTGAATTGGGACACCGCGCTAACGGGCGGGACGGGTGTGCGGTGGACTACGAACGATGCGGTTTTTGGCGGGGCAAGCGGCGTCGTCACCTTGGGCACAGCGATTACCGCGTCATCGCTGACATTTAATACAGCCGGCTATACCGTCGATTTTCTAACACGGGCGTTTGTGGTGGAGGGCGGTGTATTTTCCTCGCTGGCGGGCAACGTGTTTACGTTGAACGGCGGGACTGGGAGTGCGGTTTTTAACGGAAACGGAAACCTGACTTCCTCGCAATCGGTGACACTCATCAAGAGCACGATGGAAGCTCATTTTACCGGTGGAAATAGTCCGCTTGGATCCGCAGAACTCGTGCTTGCGGCAGGAATCCTCAATCTCCGGCGGGATGGCGCGAACAACTCGTTGCTGGAAGAATACGCGCTTCGCAATCGCATCCGGCTGACCGGGAGTGTGACAATCGATGCGGATCGCCTCAGCGGGCTGGGAGGCACGGGGAAACTTCTGCAACTTGCAGGCCTCACGATGGGAGCGCAGCAGCTCACGACAACCTCCGGAAACGGATATGTTCTCGGCTTCGAAACGGTGTCGCTCATTGGCGACCCGCGACTCGTGACAAACGCTGACACCTACCTCAGCGGGATCTCCGAAACGGGAGGGCCGAAGAGGATCACCAAGGCCGGAATCGAAGCGCTGATCCTGCGCAATGTGTCAACATGGACGGGCGGCATTTCCATCGAGAACGGTCCTGTCGAAGTGCGAGGCTCCGGCGCGCTTGGAACCGGTTCGGTGCAATTGGGCACTGGCACGGGAAGTGTGTCGCTAGCGTTCAGCGGGACGTCTTCATTTGTGAATACGGTTAGCGTGGGAGGAACCTCGGGGACGCGCTCACTGTCCTTCAAAGGTGGCAGTGTGACGCTCTATGGCGATGTCGCTTTAAACGAAATCGGAACGACTCTGGATGTTGCAAGCGGAAGTCGGGCGATGATTTTGGGCTTACTGAGTGGCTCCAAAGTTTTGACGAAAACGGGCGGAGGAAATCTGGTCCTTTCAAATTTCCAAAATGATTTCGGGACAGCGCTGGCTAGCGCACTCGTAGTCACGGGCGGTCGCGTGAGCGTGGAGGAGGATGGCGACCTCGGAAAAATCGGGAACGGCGTGCGCTTAAATGGCGGGGGGCTGACCGTGACTGGTCCCTTTGACACCGAGCGCGATCTGTATCTCCTCGGGACGGCGAATTTCGTCGAGGTCGGTGCGGAGTTGGAACTTGGTCTGACGACGAGCCCAATTTCGGGGACTGGCGGATTTACAAAAATCGGCAAGGGAATCATGCGGCTGGATTTGGCACCCACCGCTGGCGGCACTTTCACGCTGGGAGATGGCGAACTTCGGTCCATTGCACCTTCCGGGAACGTATTTGGAACGGCTGCGCTGCGGTTGAATTACGGACTGCTTTCGCTCAGTCCGCTCAGTGAGACATTGAACACCGCATTTTTGGCTGCTCCCGGCGGTGTCGTGCTTGGCGGGGCTGTGCGTGTGAGCCTCGACTACAGTCAACTCACGCCAGGGGAGATGAATCCGAACCTGCTTTTGTCGTTCAATACCGGAGCGATTTCGCGGGCTCTTGGCACAAACGGCACGCTGGTCATCAGTCCTTTTGCAGGGCTCGAAATGTTCGGCGCTCCATTTGGAGACGGCGAGCGGTGGCGAATCTCAGGCGCTACGACCGCCATTCCATTTTATCCCCCTTACGTGGTCGCGGTTGATTCCGATTCGGAAGAGACGCCGCACTTTCTGCAATACTCGCCTTCGTTGGGCTTTCTCAGCGCCGAACCGAACTATGTGGATTCATTCAATCCTGCGCAGTCGAGCGAAGTCCTCGACATCGATTGGGATACGCTGAGCGCCAATGAAGCCGTCCTCGCGGCTCGAATTAAAGGGCCGCTGGAGATCGAGCCGGGCTTCAGTTTATCGATTGGCGGGTTGAGTGCGTTCGCCGGCGTCATCTTTCACGACATGGGAGAGATTCGAGGCGGGCGTATTTTGTTGGGGAGTAGAGAGGCGCTCATCTATGTCGGATTAAACGCAAATGCAGTCATTGAGTCGGACATTGAGACCTCAGTGACGCCGGGCGGGTTCACTAAATTTGGTCCCGGAAATTTAGAGCTCATCCGGCAAAACGGGAACGGCAACCTCGGTGAAATTTCCGTCCAGGAAGGTTCCTTGGTTGTAAGTGATTTGACTGCACTCGGCGCCGGAATCGGGCCGCTCCGATTGGGAGTCAGCGAGTTTGGTTTCACCGGTGCGGATCCGTCCACTTTGTCGATGCCAGTCGTGCTCGGCACGTCCGGCGGGTCTGTAATTCGTGTGAATGCCACGACCCTCACGCTTGGCGGCGTTGTCAGCGGTGGTGTGCCATTTCTGGAAATCACCGGAGTGACTTTTACCGGCGGCGGAATTGTAAGGCTCGCCAATCCGGGCAATACCTTTGTCGGCGACATCCTTGTGGACGGTGCCGAACTCTTGATTGCAGGGCAAGGCGCGGCGGACCCATCCCTTCTCGGTTTCGGGCCAAAAGAAATCAGAGTCACGAATTCCGGGATTTTTACCGTCGAGGGAACTCTCGATCCGCTGCCTGGTACGAAGCGCTGGTATATTGATGCCGATGGCGAGCTGAACGTAGTCGGAGGCACGTTGAGCTTTAACGATCCGAATCAGCTCGCAGGGTTTGGCTCCATGCGAATCGACGGAGGCGGTGCCGTGGAGATCGGGGAAGGGCAGGGGGATTTTTTTGCTAATGTGTTCGTTCAATCCGGCAAGTTGACCGTCTCGGGAAGCCTTTCTGGGAGCGTGACCGTGGATGCCTCCGCGACCCTAGCTGGCACCGGCTTCGTGGGGGGCGTGGATGTTCGTGGTGGCGGGCTCATATCCGCAGGCGATTTGTCTCCGGGCCGGTTCGATACCGAGGGTCTTGAGCTGTCGCTCGGTGCAAGCACGCGCTTTGATCTCGATAGCGGGATCGCGCGGACGGGATATGATCAAGTGGGAGTCAGTGGGACGGTGAAGCTCACGAATGGGAATTTGGTGCTGGATTTGGGATACGCTCCGGTTCGCGGCACCGATATTTTTTACCTCATCCTGAATGACGGTGCGGAAGCGGTGATGGGCAACTATTCGTTTTTGAACGGTGTGCCCACGTTCTTGGGCCAAGATACCACGTTCACCGTGGGTAGTGAGCTTTTCCTGATCAGCTACACAGCGGAGTCTGGTCTCGGCTTTGCCGGAGTGGGCAATGATGTGGCGATTCGCAGTATCCCTGAGCCGGGTTCCGCGGCGCTTTTGCTCCTTGGCCTATCGGCTTGTTTCACGAGACGTGGGACGCGGCGGATGAAGTAAGCGAGGGAGCTTTTCCGCCACGGGGTGCGTGAGGCGCTGGATAGAAACATTCGCAATCCCTTGCCACATCGCGCGAGAATTGCGAAAGGTTGCCAGCACATGATCCAGCATATCCACGACATCCACGAAGCATGCCGCGCAGCGGGTCGCCCCGCGATCTCGTTTGAGTTCTTTCCGCCGCGCACGGATGAAGGCGACAAGACGTTGCTGGAAAAAACCATCCCGGCCCTGATGGCGCTGAAACCCGATTATTGCTCCGTGACTTACGGCGCAGGCGGGACCACGCGCGACAAGACCATCCAGATCGTGGACCGAATCCAGAAGGACTACGACCTCACCACGATGATGCACCTCACCTGCGTGGCATCCACACGGCAGGAACTCGCCGATGTCGTGGCCGACGCAAAAGCGCGTGGGGTGAAAAACATTCTCGCCCTTCGCGGCGATCCGCCGGCGGGCACGGGGGAGTGGACGGCGACCGAGGGCGGGTTCACATATTCATCGGAACTCGTCACGTTTTTGCGCGAGCAGGGATGCTTCAATATCGGCACGGCGGGCTTCCCCGAAGGCCACATCGCCCAACCCGGCGGCAAGCATGCGGATTGGGAGTTCCTCGCGCAGAAAGTCCGCAACGGCGCGGACTTTATCGTCACTCAGCTCTTTTTCGAGAACGAGGATTTCTACGAATTCTGCGAGCACCTGACGAAGAAACTCGGAGTCCATGTGCCGATCATTCCCGGGGTGCTTCCGGTGCTGTCGGCGAAGCAGACGAAGAAGTTCGTTGAGCTTTGCGGCGCGAAACTTCCATCGGCATTTGTGGAGAAACTCGACTCGCTTTCCGACGATGAATCGGTGGTGGAATACGGCATCGAATACGCCACGAAACAGTGCGAGGCGCTCATTAAATTCGGAGTTCCGGGCATCCACTTTTACACGCTGAATAAAGTACGGTCCACGGAGGCCATCGTCCGCAATCTCGGGCTGGCATAACGTGCCATGACGACCGACGAGATACGGCCCAAGCAGCTCCGAGCGCTGCTGCTGCTGTTGTTTCTCGTCCCGCTGATCCCGACGGCGATGATGGCGCGCTTCATGGTCGATGCGCTGCGAGGCGAGCGTAGTATGGCGGCGGAGCGCCTCGAACAACGCTACGCTGCAAGCCTCGGTTCGGCTCTCGCCACCGCCGAGGGCGCTAGCGCTGAAGAGATCCTCGCACGCATCCGCGACTACACGGATGCCAATGTAACGCAGCGGATTGTCGGCGAGAAAGGCGCGCACATTGCAGGCGAGCGGAATCCCTGGGGGCCGCCGCTTGCGCAGTCCGTCGTTCCGGGGCATCCCGGCTGGATGGCGATCATTCACACGAAGGACGACGCGCTTCTTGATCAAAGCGTGGAGGAGCAGCGCCGCCTTTTCACATGGACGCTGGGCCTCACCGCCACCGCAGTCATCTGCATCGCCGGGCTCGCGGTGCTCGCCTTGCGGCGGCAACTGGCGCTTCAGGAGCTGAAGAACACAAGCGTCGCAACCGTCGCCCACGAGCTGCGCACGCCGCTCGCAAGTATGCGGATGCTCGTCGATACGCTTCGCGAAGGTCGCTACCGTGGAGAGGAGAAATTGCACGAATACCTCGATTTGATCGCTGCGGAAAATGAGCGGCTGGGCCGACTCTCGGAGAGCTTTCTCACATTCTCGCGGCTGGAAAAAGGCGGGCAAGTGATGCACTTCGAAAGTGTCCCGGCAGCGGACATCGCACGCGCGGCTATCCGGCAAATGCAGGGCCGACTGTCTGCGCCCGGTTGCACTTTTGCCGCAGAGATTCCTGAGACGCTGCCGGCGGTGAGGGTCGATCTTGATGCAATCATCTCCGCGCTCTGCAACATTCTCGACAATGCGCTCAAATACACCGGCGACGAGAAACGCATCGCGCTCCGTGTGATTGCGAAAAATGACGGGGTCTCGTTCCTTGTTGAGGACAACGGAGTCGGTGTCCCGGAAGATCAGCGGCGCGCAATTTTCCGTCCCTTTTACCAAGCCGATCAGCGACTCTCGCGAACGCGGGAGGGTTGCGGGCTCGGGCTGTCCATCGTGCAGCAAATCGTGGATGCGCATGGCGGCAAAATATCTCACGCAACCGCGTCCGGCGAAGGCTCGACGTTCGATCTTTGGCTGCCCGGTATTTCACCATGAACCACACCGTTCTCATCATCGAAGACGACCCGACCATGTTGCGCGGGCTGAAGGACAACTTTGAGTTTGAGGGCTATCGCGTCCACACCGCCGCGGACGGCGACCTCGGCCTCCAGCGTGCGCTAGCGCTGCGACCCGATCTGATCGTGCTCGATCTCATGCTCCCGAAAATCAACGGCTACGAAATCTGCCGATTTCTCCGCGATGAAAAATTGGATGTGCCCATCCTCATGCTCACCGCGAAGAGCCAGGAGAGCGACATCGTCCTCGGTCTAAAATTGGGCGCGGACGACTACGTGAAGAAGCCCTTCTCGATCAAAGAAGTGCTCGCTCGTGCCGAGGCACTTTTGCGACGGCGTTCGCCGAAAGCGGGACTCGTTTTTGAGTTTGGCGACTGCCATCTCGATATCGACGGACGGACGTTCACTCGCAAAGGTCAGCTCGTGGAACTCTCGCCGAAAGAGTTCGAATTGCTCCACTTCCTTTGCAGCCACGCGGACCAGGCGTGCAGTCGCGACCTCATCATGACGAACGTCTGGGGATACGATTCCGCTGTCACACCTCGTTCCATCGACCGTTTCATCGTCGCCCTTCGAAACAAGATCGAACCCGAACCGGCGCATCCGCGATTCATCACCACTGTGCGGGAGTTCGGCTATCGTTTTGTCTCGGACTCTCGCAAGGGGGAGTGACCGCGATGTGATGTAGCACAGGCGTCTCGCCTGTGGGGCCATCGGGCGTCCCGCCGGATGAAGCAGGCGGCACGCCTACTGGCCCCACAGCCGGGACGGACTGTGCTACATCACATCGCGGTCGCACCGCTCGCAAGTGACGCATCAACTGCGGAGAAGCCGCCCGAACTACTATCCGCCAGTGCCGTCGCCCATGTTCAGCTTCACGTATTCCATCGTGAAGTCGGTGCTATAGACGATGTATTCACCGCTGCCCTGATGAAGGTTCACGCAGATGGTGAAACGTTTCTGTTTCACGACCTGCCGTAGTTTTTCGAACGGCGTTTTGCTCTGCATCCCTTGCTTCACGGCGATCACCCCGTCGTAGAAAATGTCCACCTGCTCCTCGCGCATCTTTGCGCCGCAATAGCCGAGCGCATCCATGATCCGCCCCCAGTTTGGGTCCTCTCCAAACCACGCGCATTTCACGAGCGTGCTATTCGCGATGGCTTCTGCCGCGCGTTTTGCATCAGCGAGCGATGCCGCTCCATGCACGCGAACTTCGACAAATTTCGAAACCCCTTCGCCGTCTTTGACGATGAGCCATGCGAGCTCGAGCATCACATGGTCGAGCGCCGCTTGGAACGCTTTGAAATCCTTGGTCCCATACTTTAAGGTCTTGTTCCCAGCGCTTCCATTGGCCAGAGCGAGCACTGTGTCGTTCGTGCTCATGTCTCCGTCGATGGTGATGCGGTTGAACGATTGCTCCACCGCTACGCTGACTGCTTTTTGCAGCGTCGTTTTATCCACGACGGCGTCCGTCGTGATGAAGGCCAGCATGGTCGCCATGTTTGGGTCGATCATTCCTGCGCCTTTTGCGATGCCGCCGATGCGCACAACCTTTCCGCCCACGGTCAGCTCGACTGCGACTTCCTTCGGAAAGGTGTCGCTCGTCATGATCGCGCGCGCCGCTGCATTGCTGCCGTCTGGGCTGAGGCAGCCTTGCATCGTCAAAATCGTGGCCTCCATTTTCTCGATGGGAAGTTGGACGCCAATGCGGCCCGTCGAGCACACCAGCACTTGCTTTTCCTTTAGCCCGAGCGCCGTCGCCGCAGCCTGGCACATCCGCTTTGCATTCTGGATGCCGGGGACTCCCGTGCAGGCGTTCGCATTTCCACAATTCGCGATGATCGCCCGGACATCCGGAGAGGCGACATGGGTGCGTGAGACGCGGACGGGTGCGGCCTTTACTTTGTTGGTCGTGAAGGTCGCCGCCGCCACGGTTTTGTGCTGCGAGAAAATCAGGGCGATGTCCGGATTATCTTTATTCACCGCCTTCACGCCGCAGTAGGCGCTTCCTGCGAGGAAGCCGTTCGGGGCAGTTACGCCGCCGGGGATGTCGTTAAAAGTCATGGGTGCAGTTTTCAAAGAGGCGCTTGTATGGATGCCGTTTTGCATGAGGTCAAAAGCTTTTCCTCCACGGGGATGGAGAGCTCCGTCCAGCGAATTCGTTATACTTCCACGAGGCGGAAGTCGCCGGTGGTTCCGAGTTCGATGTCTTCTTTCACGAGCTTATCGAGGACGATTTTCATTCCGTTGATTTTCGCTTTCCCTATGAGCTGCGCGGTGATGCCGAAGAAGTCGCCAGCGTTCGCCGAGCCATCCGCGCGTAAGGCGACGGTGCCAATGATGAGGCTGGCGATTCGGGAGATAATGTTCGGCGTGAGGTCCGTCCCGGTGCCGTCCACTCCGGCAAAAATCGGCACGTCATTTCTCCCAAATCCGTCGGCGGCGAAATCGGCGACGCCGACTGCCACGCTGGATGCGGTCCACGATCCCTTCACCGTGAAGGTGCCAATGCTGGCATCGGAATTAGTCGGAACGAAATCCCGGTTGTAGCCGACGAGAATCTCGGCGTTGAGGACATTGCCTTTCACCGTGAATGCGTTGATCGCGATTGCGGATGAGGGCTTGCTGTTTGGGACTGCGGCGAGCGCCGCGATGACGCTGGGAGTATTCGGATCATCGCT
>JAYTMG010000595.1:0-5405 GCA_043728745.1 Verrucomicrobiaceae bacterium | reverse complement strand
CGCTGGAAAACTCAGAGCACTCGTTCCGCGCGGCGATCAGCTTTTCGCCCGAATTGATTTTTCCGAAGACCTCGTATCCGCATTTCGCGAGCGTAGCGGTAAAGCGATCATCGCCCCCGAAGAGCGCGAGTCTTCGCCCGCATGTTGCGAGAGCTGCGACGAACTGCCGTGGTGCAAAAGCACGCAGATCGCAGTCACACCGGCTTGGGCGTGGCGCCGTCTCGGACTGATCGAGGCGAATGGAAAACCCTCGCGGCGCGGCGATATATTCAGCTTCTTCCATCACGGGGAAGGACTTGCAATCGCGGCCGCTTTGGAAGACGAGAACTACCCGATCGAAGACCTCATTTTCGACCTCGCAAACCTCCGCGCCGGGCCGCGCTTCGCTGGCGACGAATCCCCTTTCGCCGGACGTCTCGGCGCGCGTTGCCAGACCGTCTATGAGCGCGCGGACTTTGACGATTACCTCACGATGGGCGTACCGACCGAATACGGTTCAGGCGCTTCGGAGCTCGTTCGCGAAATCGTGGAGCTCGACACCCCGCGCACGAAACTACTGACAGAATCCATCCGTCCCGGCGACATCGAACGGGCAATCATCGAATGGCGCAGCGTCCTCCGTCACGTCGCCCAGGCACCCGACTACGACTGGGACCGCTGGCGCGAACTCCGCAACGCCGCAGCGAGGCGGGTGGCAGCAACAGAATCCCCGTCCATTGCTCGGCTCCCGGCGTTGACCGGCGCACAGCGCAGGCGGTGAAACAAGAACGTCGGGTGCCCTGCACAGGTACAGTTCCAGTTAGCTTCTACGGTTACCCCAACCATCCGCAAACTGGCCGGGCGATAACTTTCCCTTCGACACGCGGGACGCAGACTTGACTGCGGTCCCTGCGCAGAAATGTCCGGCGACACGTCTGAATGCCGCAGAGTAATTCATGCGTTAGCGGCGCTTCGCCCGCTCGACCGTCTGTTTGCAATAGCGCGAGAAAATCTCCGCCACGCTGCCCCAGGAATATTTCTCGGCGACGTGCTTCCGCGCTTCCCTTGCGATTTCTGCGGCCTTTGTGGCATCGGAAAGCAGCGCGATGGTCTCGTTTGCAAACGCCTCGGCACTGTCGGCGATGAGGATGTTTTTGCCGTGCGTGTAGTCGAGACCTTCGGCACCGATGCTCGTGGAGATCACCGGCGTGCCCATCGCCATCGCTTCATACACTTTGATGCGCGTGCCTCCGCCGACTCGCAGCGGCAGCACCATCGCTGCAGCCTCCGCCATGTGCGGGCGCACGTCGGGCACGGTGCCGGTGAGCCGGATGAGCGGGTCGCTCGCAGCGAGCGCTTGGAGCGATGCGGGCGGATTGCGGCCGATGCCGAGGAACTCCGCCGCCGGCACTCGCGCGCGGATTCGCGGCAGCACCTCCGTGGTGAACCACCGCACGGCGTCTTGATTTGCGTCCCAGTCCATCGAGCCAAGAAATGCGAGCACGGGCTTTTTCGGAGGTGTCGGCGGTGGCTGGAAAAAATCGCAATCCACGCCCGTCGGCACGGCACCGAGCACGTTCGTCATCCCCATCGCGCGAAAAAGCTCCGTATCCGAATCCGACACGGAAACCTGCGCATCCACAAACGCCGCCGCGTGCTGCTCCATCCGCTCGACGGCGCGCCACTGCTTGCGATACAGCGCTCGCTTCAGCGGATTCGCCGTCGCTTCTGCGTGTCGTTTGAAAATCACCGATTCCACATTGTGCTGAAAGAGCATCATCGGCAGCGCCGGGCGCTCGGGAAGTTCCAGCAGATTGCCCATCGGCGCGAGATAATCGCAGATCAGCAAATCGAACGTCCCGTCCGCAATCAGCCTGCGCAGATGCGCGATGCTCTCCGGCGATACGTACTTCGACGCCAGAAACGGATATTTCCCGAATAAAGTATTCGCCAACACTTCCGCGTAAAATTGTGGCCCGCGCTTGTTCTTCACCGCGTGCGGGACGGGGATAAGTTCGTGGCAATACTCCCCCGCCAGCGCCACGGACTCCTCCGTATCCGCTGGCGTGCGCAGGCACAGATACGTGAGATGATGCCGCTTCCGAAGCTCCTTCAGCATATTGAAAGTGCGGATGCGATCGCCGCCGTTCAGCGGATGGAGGATTCGGCAGTTGTGGAAAAGGATTCTCAAGAGCCGCCCACGGTAGCGCCCCGACTACACAGGGAAAAAGATCTTTCGCGAAACACGCTTTCGCTGCTCGCTCAAGGTCTCGTATGGAACGCGATGCCGGAAAATAAAACACCCGGCCATCCACTGCGAATGACCGGGTGCTTGAAGTGAGGCATTTGCCCGTCCGCGATTAAGGTACGACCGTCGGCATGTACGGAGACCAGAATGCCGCAGGCGCAACCGTAGAGAGCGCCGAGAAGGTTTGCGGCGCAACGAGAACTGCGAAGTCCGAATCCACCCGATATTCCCCGCTGAACGTGTTGCCGAGAATATCCCGCCCGCCGGACTGGGCCAACCGGGTCTCGGCTTTCATGTAAGGGGTCACGTCGGTCCAACTGACGAATGCGCCCGGAGACTTATTGGTTTCGATCGCATATTGATCGATGGCTGCGTCGATGATCCGGAGATCCTGAAGGACTTGGGTGGCCTGTGCGCGATTCCGTCCGCGGAGGATGTTCGGAATCGCGATGGATGCGAGGACCGTGATGATCCCCACAACGATCATGATTTCAACGAGGGTGAAGCCCGCTCGTCTAATCTCTAACTTTTGGTTCATGGTATTATGATTTCTGATGGTTTAATTTATTTATAATAAGGCGGACTGAGCGAATGCACAGGCAGCCCATTAGCCCAAGGAGCGTATTTAATGCCACATCACCGAGAACCGCCCGCCCTAACCCCTCCCAGCTAGGCATTTACCAGCACACAACGTATCTGGTTAGCCCAAGCAAGGGGGCCGTCCCGGCCCTCTGAACTCTGAAAGAGTTCGCAATAAGCTGGGAGGTTATGGGAGACGCTTCGCGCCTCAGGGGGCCGAGACGGCCCCCCTCCTTGGGGCACACAACTGGGCCCCGTTAGCACGAAACCGCCGTGTCTTCGGCTCGAAACGCCATTCCGGCAGGCGTGCCGGAGCGATGTCGCATTCCACGGCGCGTTTGGGAAATAGCGCGCTCGACACCACGTCCCGAAAATACCCACACTCCCGAAATGAAATCACCGCTCGTCGCCGTCATCATGGGCAGCAAATCCGACTGGGAAACCATGAAACACGCCGTGGATATCCTCGAAAGATTTGGCATCCCGCATGAAGCCAAAGTTGTCTCCGCGCATCGCACGCCAGACCTCATGGCCGACTTCGCGAAGACCGCCGCCGAGCGCGGCATCCAGGTCATCATCGCCGGTGCCGGCGGTGCCGCGCATCTCCCCGGAATGGTCGCCGCGCACACGCATCTTCCCGTCCTCGGCGTCCCGGTGCAGAGCAAAGCACTCAGCGGGCTCGACTCGCTCCTCAGCATCGCGCAAATGCCCGGCGGCATCCCCGTAGGAACGCTGGCGATTGGCGAGGCAGGAGCAAAAAACGCGGGACTTCTCGCAGTCAGCATCCTCGCTTTGAACAATGCCAGCGTGAGCCAGGCTCTCATCGCGTATCGCAAAAAACAAACGGACGAAGTGCTGCGCCAACGCCTCCCGTAGCGGCGGACATTCTGCGATCTCCCTTTGCGCACGGCACGGTGTCCGCTACATCGCCCGCACAATGAACATCTTAGTCACCGGCGGCGCCGGATACATCGGCAGCATTTGCGTAGAGCAACTCATCAACTCCGGACACACCGTCACCGTTTTTGACAACCTCACCGAAGGCCACCGCTCCGCAGTGGACCCGCGCGCAAAGCTCATCACCGGCGACCTGCAAACGCGCTGCGACATCGAGGACGCGATGGAAGCCGTGAAGCCGGAAGCCGTCATGCACTTTGCCGCAAACGCGCTCGTCGGCGAGAGCATGACGAATCCCTCGAAATACTTTCGCAACAACGTCTATGGCGGCATCAACCTGCTCGACGCCATGCACGCCGTCGGCTGCAAGCGCTTCGTCTTCTCCAGCACATGCGCCACATTCGGCATCCCCGAGCGAATGCCCATCGACGAGACGCTCCCGCAACGCCCCATCAATCCTTACGGCGAGAGCAAGCTCATGTTCGAGCAAGTCCTCCGCTGGTACAGCGAAATCCACGAGCTCAAATACGTCGCGCTCCGATACTTCAACGCAGCGGGAGCCAGCGAGACCTACGGCGAGGACCACCGCATCGAGACGCACCTCATCCCCAACGTGCTAAAAGTCGCGCTGGGACAAAAAGACCACGTCGAGATTTACGGCACCGATTACCCGACGCCCGACGGCACCTGCATCCGCGATTACATCCACATCTTCGACCTCGCGCAGGCCCACATGCTCGCGCTCACCGCGCCTCAGAGCGCCAAATACAATCTCGGCACCGGCGGCGGCACGAGCGTCCGCGAAATCATCGCAACGTGCGAAGCGATCACCGGAAAGAAAATCCCCGTCGTAGAAAAACCGCGCCGCGCCGGAGACCCGCCGCGCCTCATCGCAGGCTCGGATAAAGTGCGTGCCGAACTTGGCTGGAAGCCGCAATTCCAAGCCATCGACACAATCATCGCCTCCGCGTGGGCTTGGCATGTGAAGCATCCGAACGGCTACGGGGACTAAACAAAATCACCCCACTTTTTCCTCAATCACCGGATTGCGCAAAACGCCGATCCGCTCGATCTCCACTTCCGTGACATCGCCCGGTTGCAACCAGCGCTGCGGAGTGCGGGCCATGCCGACTCCGTGGGGAGTTCCGGTGATGATTACTGCGCCGACTGGCAACGTCGTGCTGGCGCTGAGGAATTCGATGAGAGCGGGGATGTCGAAAATCATGTCGTCCGTGCTCCAGTCTTGGAGCGTCTCGCCGTTCACCCGCGTTGCGATCCGCAGCGCATTGGGATTCGGGATTTCATCGGCTGTCACGAGTGCCGGGCCGAGCGGCAGAAATGTGTCGAACGTTTTTCCGCGGCACCACTGACCGCCGCCGCCGTCCTTTTGCCAGTCGCGTGCGGAGACGTCGTTCGCGCATGTGTAGCCGAAGACGTAGTCCAGAGCCTCCGCCCGCGAGACGTTCTTTGCTGCGCGTCCGATGACCACAGCCAGCTCGCATTCGTAATCCACTTTATCGCTCCGCAACGCTCGGGGCAGCATGATGGGCTGGCCGGGATGTTGGAGTGACGCCGGGGATTTCATGAAGAGCACCGGATATTTTGGGATCTCCGCTTTCGTCTCCTCGGCGTGGCGGCGGTAGTTTAAGCCGACACAAAAAACGACCGTCGGCTCCAGCGGCGCGAGCAACGTGCCGTCCAC
>JAYTMG010000594.1:0-11095 GCA_043728745.1 Verrucomicrobiaceae bacterium | reverse complement strand
GACGTTGGCTTCGCTCCCGATTTCTTCGAGCATGTGGATGACGCCTTCGTTCGCGCCGCCGTGGAGCGGTCCTTTGAGCGTGCCGATGGCGCTGGTGATTGCGGAAAACATGTCGCTGAGCGTGGCCACAGTGACGCGGGCGCTGAAGGTGCTGGCGTTCATCCCGTGGTCGGCGTGCAGGACGTATGCGACGTCGAGGGTGTCGGCGGCTTCTTTGGTGGGAGCTTCGCCATTTAGCAAATAGAGGAAATGCGCTGCCTCGCCGAGATCCTTGCGGATGGGCGGGAAGTCTTTGCCTTGCCGGGCGCGGTGGTAGTAGCCGGCCATGACGCCGATTCGTGCGGTGATGCTCACGGCGCGCTCGCGATTGCGGTCCACGGAAGTGTCGTCGCGATGGGCGTCGTAGAGCCCGAGCATGGAGACTGCGGTGCGAATCACGTCCATGGGGTTTGCCGTCGAGGGCGCGGATTTCAGGAAGTCGATGATGCCTTGCGGGAGTTCGCGGGCGTTGCGGAGATGGCTGGTGAGGACTTCGAGCTGGTAAGCGTTCGGGAGTTCGCCAAACCAAAGCAGATGGACGATTTCTTCGAACGAAACATTCCCAGCGAGTTCATTGATGTCGTAACCGGCGTAAATGAGCTGCCCGATATCGCCGAGCACGTCGGAGAGGCGGGTGGAGTTGGCGATGATTCCTTCGAGTCCTTTGGCAGTGATTGGCATTGAAATGAGATGGTAAAAGTAGTGACCGATAACCGGTGAATGAAGCGCGCAGATTTCCGCATTCCCGCCCCGCAGAGCAAGCGATAACGTGAAAGTTCTTCTCACAAGCGCAAGAATCCGGCAAATCCGCTCCATGCAGACACGTCGCACGTTCATCACCACACTCGCCGCAGCCACCGCATCCCCGCTCTTTGCACAGGGCGCAAAGCCGAAGATCAAGGTCGGCTACGATAATTTCGCCGTGCGGGCGATGGGCTGGAAAGCACCGGCACTACTTGATTTCGCGGCAACGATGAAGTGCGACACGCTCTTCATCAGCGACCTCGACAGCTTCGACTCGCTCGAAGACGCCGCGCTCCGCGAAGTGAAAAAGAAGGCCGACGACATGGGCATCGAACTCTACGCCGGCGGCTGGAGTATTTGCCCGACGAGCAAGTCATTCAGAAACAACCGCGGCACTGCCGAAGAGCATCTCCTCCTCGGCATCCGTGTGGCAAAAGCGCTTGGCTCTCCCGTTTATCGCGCTGTCCTCGGCGCAGCAAACGACCGCCAGACGGAAGGCGGCATCCGCGCCCGCATCGCCGACACCGTGAGAGTGCTGAAAGCCTGCAAGAGCGCGGCGACCGACGCGGGTGTAAAAGTCGCCATCGAGAACCATGCCGGCGACATGCACTCGTGGGAACTGCGCGACCTTATCGAAGAAGCCGGACGCGATTTTGTCGGCGCAAACTTCGACTCCGGCAACGCCGCGTGGACGCTGGAAGATCCGCATCAAGCCTTCGAAGTGCTCGGCCCTGTCACCATTTGCTCCAGCCTCCGCGACAATATGATCTGGGAAACACCCGAAGGTCAAAGCGTCGCATGGACCGCCTGCGGCGAAGGTCTCATGGACTGGAAACGTCTCGCCACGCGCTGGACCGAACTGTGCCCCGCTGTGCCGATCCAAATCGAGACCATCTCCGGCTTCTCCCGCGGATTCGCTACAAAGAAGGATGACTTTTGGAAGAACTACGACAAGCGCCCCGAGGCGTTCGCCAAATTCGAGGAGATGGCCAAACGCGGCAAAGCGATTCCCGGATTCAAAGCGCCGGATGGCACCGACAAGAAAACCGCCGAGCAGACTTATCAAAAAGGCGAGGTCGAGCGCTCAATCAAATACCTCCGCGAAGTTGTCGGGCTGGGCATGAAGGCATAGACCGGCTGGAGAATTGGAAGTATTTAGCCTTTCCGAGAGGCGGGGAATCTTACTTCTTTCTCTTGCTCTTGCTCTGCTGTGGACCTTTTCGAGCATGAGCATGAGCAAGAGAAAGAAGTAAGAGCGGATTCTCGCAAGGCGGGGCGGTGCGGCAAATCACAGCCGACAAACACATTTATCCCTCTCCCACTCAGTGTCCGCGCCATGTGTGGAATTGCGCAATCGCCCACTGCCAAAACCCCCAGAACAATGCCAGCACAAGGACCAACGCTACAATCCGCCAACCGGGATGCATCCCCTTTCGCTCTGGCGTCCGCTTTTGACGAAACTTCGGGCGCGCGACTTTCTGCTCATCGTCCTCGTAGGCATAGTCTGGCAGATCCAGTCCGTCGTAACTGATTTCGTTCCAACCGCTCTCATGGCAGGCCCCGCAATCGATACATGCTTTCGCATTTCGCGGCACATCCGCTCCGCAGACCGGACAGTTTTCGGGATTGGGTTTCGGACGTTGGAGCATGTTGCAGCGTTTCCTAACGGGAGCGCCTCATTTTGAAAAGCTTTGTCAGCCAGCAAGGGCGTGCGCCGATGGGGGCTTGGGGTGGAAATGACGAATGCGCAGGCGTGCGGCACGGTCAACTCGCTTGCGTTTCGTCATTCGTCATTCGTCATTCGTCATTCGTCATTCCGAATCCCGCCCGCCCGCCTGAACCTACATCTCCGCGATTTCGGAGATCGCCGGAACATCCACCCACACTGGCGGAGTGCATACGGCGGGGGCGGCTACGAATTGAAACTCGGCGTTGCCGGTTGCGTTCAATGAGGCGGCCTGAATCCGGGCAGTGAATTCCTCGGCGCTCTTCGCGAGCCCTTTTTCATGAACGTCACCGACCAAAGACTGAACAGCCTGACTCGCAGTCGCGAGTTTATCCACCGTGCCACCCTGTTGCCAGAATGCAGGACGCGTGACCGCGAAATTCAGACCAGCGGCAAGCAAGGCGACCGCAGCAGCGCGGCGCGCAAAGCCGGACCAAGTCCAAGCAGGAACCGCAAGCACGCGATTCCGCTGCTCGGCATCGAGAGTAAAAGTTGGATCTTCCTCAAGCTCCAAGCCTTCCTTGAGCATCTCAGACAGATCGAGCGTCCGATAAACGTCGTTCCGACATTCTTCAGAAATCCCGAGCATGCTCTCAACGTAGAGCCGCTCATTTGGCGGCAACTCGTTGAGTGCGTAATCCGTTAAATCCTGATCTGATACTTTTCCTCTCATTGCTTTTGGTTCTAGGAGGCCGCTTGTTTTGCCAAATAAATGATTTTCTCGTCTTTTTCGTCGCGCTCAATCTTGGTGCGAAGGTTCCGCATTGCTGCGTTCAAAATGAATCCCACATTTCCGACGCTGAGGCCGGTGATGGTGCTGATTTCCTGGTAGCTGTGGTTGCCGTGAAAACGGAGACGAACGACATCCTGCTGGTTGCGAGGTAGCGTTTTTACGTGCTCCATAAGTCGCGTGACCTGCTCGCGACGCGCCATTTCTTGAAGCGGCGTGACGCTGTCCACACGGCGATGTTCAAATTCCTCGTGCTCTACGTAAATGTAGCGGTCCTCTTTCTTGAGCGACTTCAGCGCGCAGTTGCGGCAGACGGTGAAGAGCCACTGCGAGAGGTGCCCTTCGATGTTTGCCTGCTCCTGTGTGTGGAGACGCATGAAAGTTTCCTGCACGGTGTCTTTTGCCCGATCGAGGTCTTGCAGAATGCTCAACGCATATTGCAAGAGCGGACGCTCGAAACGCTCAAGAGCGCTCTGGACCCATTCGGATTTTTTCGTGGCTTTGGATTTGAACATATTGGATGTCTGAGTTGAAGACCCGGAGGTCTAGTTTTTCTTTAGAAGAATCTGAAAGTTTTTTACGGCACTACTTTTTCGCAGCTTCGTTGGCGAGATTCAACAGGTATTGTTCGACCATTGCACCATATTCCGCCGGGTACTTTTCGCCGAGTCCCTGCTGAATTGCGTCGCGCTCGCGGGCGGGCAGACCGATGAAAGTCGCTTTCTTTAACGCAGCTTGTCGGGCCTGCCGTTCCACGGCCTGAGGCTCGCTGCCTGCCTTGTAGTCCTCTGCCCCCTCGCCCGGCGGCTGATTTGTGGCGGTCTCTTTTTTTCCCGTTCCGTCACCGCGTCCGGGCTTTTGGCCTTTTCCTTTCATGCCTGGGCCGGGCTCCTGTCCCTCGCCCGGTTGCTTTGCCGCGCCCGCTTGTTGCTGGCCGATTCCGGCCTGCTGCGCTGCCATCGCAGCGGCGGCCTGCGAGAGTTTCTGTGCGGCTTGTTGAGCGGATTGCTGGGCCGGGGCATTTTCCCCCGATGCCGCCTGCGCTGCGCCGTCCGCTGCTTTCTGCGCGGCTTGCTGGAGTTGCTCCGGCATCATCGCGCTTTGCGCGGCAGCCTGTGCGGCTTGCTGCGCGGCCTTCGCGAGCTGCTCGGAAGCCTGCTTCATCGCTTGCTCGGCTGGCACACCTTTGGCAGAAGCGGCGTTTGCGAGCGACTTCTGCGCGGCGTTCACCTCCTGCAGCGCTTGCTGGATTTGGTTTGCAGCTTTGGCCATCTCTTCCGGCGTCGCTGGCATCTCATTGCCCATTTGCTTCATTGCCTCGGCGAGCTGTTGGCCCATCGAATTTTTCGCCGCGATCATTTTTTCGATGGCACGTTGGGCGGACTCTCGGGCCGGCGCGGCATTTCCCGCCTCGAGCTCGGCGCGCGCCGCGCCCATGTCGATCATTGCGTCGCCTAGCGCTTGCGAAGCGGCCAATTGCAATGGGCCAAGCGAGCCTTTGTATTCCTCGGTCATTTCTTGGATTCCCGTTTGCGCTTTTTCGAGCCGGGCGAATTCCTCCTTTGCCCGCTGGGTACTCAGCGCCTTCGCCTTCGCCGCGTCTAAATCGATCGCATGCTCCTGCTCAATGAGCTTTGCGAGTTGCGCGAGTGCCGCCTGCGCATCGTCGGCCTGCTGCTTTGCGGCTTCTGTTTTCGCCATTTCCTTCGCGATTTCCTGTGCAGCGTTTGCGAGCTGTTGTGCCGCCTGCGCTGCTTCCTCGCGGCCTTTGGCATTGTCCGAGGCAGCCATCGCTCGCTCGCTTTCCTGCGCATCGGCGCTTGCGGCTTTGAGTGCCTGCTCAGATGCTGGCGCAAGTTCCGCAGCACGCTCAGCCATCCGTTCGGCCCGGCGTGCGGCGTCGGCTTGCTGCTGCCGGTTCGGGGCTTCGCTTTTTGCCATCGCGCTTTCCTCGCGCGCGAGGTTTTCCACAGCATTTTTCAGCATCTCAAGATTCTTCGCCTTATCGCCGCCACGCGCTGCGAGCATTTCGGCCTCTTCGGCTCGGGCGCGGATTTCATCGCGGGCCGCGGACATTTTCTCGATGGTCGCAGTTTGTTTCGCTGCGGCATCCGGCGCGTTCATCGCCGTCAACGCTGCCCGCGACTCCTGCATCGTCTTGTTGGCGGACTTCAGCGAATCGAACACCTTCGGCATGTCGGAAAGTTCCTGTGCGAGGAAATCATTCTTCATCGCAAGGTCGCGCTGCTCGTCCTCCAGCCTGCCGAGCACGGCGCTATTCTGCGCCTGTTGCTGATTAAATTTCGCCGCAAGTTCGGGGTCCTGTTTCACCTGCTCGGTAGCCTGCTCCACGGGATGCCGCGCGGTAGATTCCTTCACGGCCTTTTGCTCGTCGATAAGCTTTGCAAGTTCTACCTCAGCCTTGCGCAGAGCCTCCGCCCCAATCTCGCGCGGTGCCACGGCGCGGGCGATTCGGCGCAGTTCGTCCCGCGCGGAAATCTCTTTTTCCAACGCCTGCGGGATCTGGCCAAGCTTCAACGATTCCACTGCCGCTCCCGCATCGGCTTCCATCTTCTGGACTTGTGCGGCGTGCTGTTCACCACCGAGCTTCCGCAGACGCTCAACTGCGAGTTGCACTTCCTGCGCGATCGCAGCTTGCTCGCCTCGCTGCACTTCCATTTGCGCGAGCTTCACCGCATCCGTATTTGCAAACGCTCCACGCGTCATTCTCACCAATTGGATTCCATCGCGAAGGTTTCGAGCCTGCCGGTCGGCAAGCTCATTGAACCTCTTTGCCAGCTCCGCCGCCTCGCCTTGCTGCGTGTGTGCGGCCAAAATGCGCTCCATCTCCACAGCGATTCTCTTTTGCACCGACGAGGCATCCGCCACCGTTTGCGCCGAGGCACCGCGATCCTGCACGACGCGCGCTTTTTGGAGTAAATCGACCACCGTCCGCATCTCCGCGACGCTCAACCGGTCGAGTTGTCCCCGAAGAGCTTTCACCAT
This sequence comes from Verrucomicrobiaceae bacterium, assembly GCA_043728745.1. Taxonomy (GTDB): domain Bacteria; phylum Verrucomicrobiota; class Verrucomicrobiia; order Chthoniobacterales; family Chthoniobacteraceae; genus SXWH01. The sequence goes on along the minus strand of JAYTMG010000594.1, from coordinate 4,850 downwards.
CGCGGCATCAGCGCCACCGAGTTGATTCCGCTCATACTCTCCGAGCATTGCATCCAGCGCCGTGACGAGCGTTTTCGCCTGCACGCTGATCTGCTCCTGTCGTTGCTCCGCTTCGCGAATGGGCTCGGACGGCAACGGCGCGGAAAGCACAATGCTGCCCGAGGATGCGAGAAAGAGACTGGTGAGACGGAGCGATGAATGAGTCACGGCATGTCGTTATACACGGGCTGGCTCCCATTGTCTTGAATGAAAAATACCTTCCGAAATGCGCGAGCGTGTTTGAAACCGGGAAGCATCCATGACGCGTGGCCGCTCGTCGTGTTCGCCCAATTTTCTGCTAAATAAGAGATTCATTTTTCGCAGAAAAATGAGGCGAGCAATTCGCAATGCCATCCCGCAACTACCCGGATTCAATCACGCCCAAACGCCCGAAGCGAGCCTACCGAATTCCCGGCGGACGAATCTCCAGCGCACCACTCCCGTGTGCAGACGGGAAGTGCCCAAACAGCGTGTTGTCGAGTTGATTGACGATGCCCCTCAACGGAACGCCCATCGTCGCGCCTGGCAATACGATGCTCCCGTTTGCAATGCCCGTTTTGGGATCAATGCGAAGCATCGGTGCGGGCGTAAGATCCGTCGCGCCGAAAGCCCACACGCCGCCCGGCGAAAGCACCGCGCTGCCGGAGATGAATGAAGCGATCTCGGCTGCGTTCAGTATCACGCCATAATTGAGCGACGGGAGCGGCAACTCCGCGCCCTTTGGCGGCGTGTAGGTCTGCGCGGAGACTGTGAGCGTTCCGATGTGCGGCTCGGGAAACGAGGGACTCGCGATCCCTTTCGGGCGCAGCCAGAGCAGCTCGCCATCACCGGGATTCCTTTCGCCGACAGCAAATCGCATCACGCCCGAAAGTGAGCCGCGTCCGTTATGAACCGCTGAATAGATCGGCAGTTCGAGCATCGCATTCACCGTCGCGGACGCCTTCCATTTCACCCCGTTTCCGAGCACACCGACGAGGCGGGTTTTCCCGGAAGGGAGCACCGATGCGCTGGCGTAACCGTGACCTTCCGTGGCCGGCCAATCCAGCGAAGAGCGTAGCGAAATGGACATCAACCCAGCTAACGGACATGGATTCGCAGCACTGAAATTTGACCGCCTAAGTGTGAACGATTCCGCGAGCGGAGGATCGATCCCATTATCCCCGCCCGCCAATCTCCTCGGGCCGTCGATGACGATTCCGCCGCGGGAAATATCGCCGGTGATTGCGGTGTCATCGTTCGGATCAAACGCGAGGAACAAATACGAGACGATGCCTTCAACGTCGCTCGGAATGATCACGAAATAGTTCCCCTCAAAAGTGAACCGCCCTTTTAATCGCGTCTTCACAGTTCCACGCTGGATCACCGCGGTGAAGAAACTATCCTTCGTAAGCGAGACCGTGAAACGTCCTCGGTCGGCGGGCTTGTCCGATTCCAACCCCAGCAGACCGACATAAGTTCCCGGACGCTCGTTACGCGGCGTGGGGCTAAAATTCGCGGTGAGGTCCATGTCGCGATCCACGACAATCGACAGCGTCGGCGTCTTGACTTCGCCCTTATCCAAACCGGACCAACCGAGAAAAATATTCCCCTGCGCGGGTCGTGCCGTGACCGAAATCATCGTGCGGTTGCGGACGATATTCTCGCCAAGCAGAGCGCCAGAAACCGAGCCCTGACCGAAGACACTGATCCGCAACGCGCGCGACAAAACGACCTGCACCGAGCGTGCAACGACCGGCGATTGCGAGCCAGCGGGCTCATTCGCACGGAATGAAATCGAATTACTACCGGACCGGAAACGCGCCTCGGTATCGATTTCCAAGCGCCAACCGTCGTCGGTCAATTCGCCGTTTTGCCACGGCTCACCGTTGATAGAATACTCGACGCTCTCGATCCCGTTTGGATGTTTCGCCGTGCCGGAAAATGTGACACCGCCGCGACCAAGCCGCGCATTATTTTGGGGCGAGAGCACAGTGAGAACTGGGCGTGGACCATCGTCGAACGCCGCACGAACTCGCAGCCGGAACGTCTTGCTCACCACTTGGTTCGTCGAATCGTTCATTTCGATCTGCACCACATTATCGCCGGCCACCGTAGGTCGTCCGGTGAGCATTCCCTCGGGCGACAATACGATTCCCTGCGGCAGTCCAGTCGCGACCCAATGATACGGCGCCACACCATTCTCGGAATTGAGTTGAAGGCTGTAATCACTCTTGCGTCGAGCGTTCGGCAGCCTCGCCGCAGTTGAAATTCCGAGCGCATCAGGATCTTGGTCGGGGCCATAGAGATTCGTTTCGGGAATCAGACCATCAGCTACGCCCGGACCACTCCAGTTGAGATACACCTGCGCGTCGCCAAATGTTTCCACCAAGTCTAATCGCAGCGGCACAAGTTGCCCCGCAGACAAAAAGACAGTCACCGAAACCTCGTCCAGCGTGAACTTCTCCTCAAGCTCTCCGGTTTCACTCCCCACCGTCAACGAAACCCGCGATGTCGTATTCACCGTCACCGTATATTCTCCGGTTCTCGCTGCGCGAAGAAATCCGGTCCAGCGAATGGAATACGGCTGCGCCGAGATGCCTTCAATCGGGTCGCTTCCGAAATCAAAATCAATCTGCGGATCGACGCGCGTGATTGCGCTCCCGGTGAAATCTTCCGTGGAATAATACTGACCAAAAAGCCCCACGCCGATCCCTGCTCCCGGCGGTCGGACGAGCACGACATTCGCATTCGTGTCCGACACTGCACCACCGTCATCCACGGCTCGGGCAATGACGTCGTGATTCCCCGTCGATGCACCGGTCCACACCACGGAAAACGGCGCTTCGGCGTCCTCACCAATCAACTGCTCGCCATCGAAGAACTGCACTTTCGCCACCGCCCCATCGCTGTCATCTGCATCCGCCGTGAGTGTGATCGGACGGGGCTGGGTGAACGACGCGCCATTCACCGGCGCGAGCAAGGTGACCGACGGCGGAGCGTTGAAAACACTCGCGCCACCCGGCGTGGGACCGCTGGCAAACCAGTTCTGCGGATCATCACTGAAACTCGCTGAGGCGACCAACTGCAACGATGGCCCCGCACCGGCAGCGCCAGATGGCCACGGCTGGTGATCGTTATACCTCACGCTGTCCACTGTGATAAGACTCGGCACGCCAAACGAATCCGGCGGACCGGGTTTGCGAATTTCCACGCGCTCACCGCTGTTCTGCAAAATTCCGAGCGCAGCACCGAATACCGGCACTTCCGGGGGCACGCTGTATCTCGTGCGAAACTCCGGCGGATCGAGCGAAGAGACGATGGCCATCGCACCAGCAGCGAGCTCCGCGCCCGCAGGGAAAACAAAATCCAGCCCCGCAATGCGCCAGCCTTCAAGCGGGATTGCCGCGCCTGTTTTGTTGCGCAGTTCGATGAATTCATCGCTTACGTTTCCAGTCGGCGATGGCTGATAGTGAATCTCCGCGATCTGCACCGCGGGCGTCCGCGGACCGCTATTCACTGCGGCAAGCGTGACACTGGCTTGTGCGACAAACCGCTCCTGCAAATCGCTCGTCACATGACGCCCGAAGCTCACATCCACATCGCTTGCGCCAAATCGAAACCCGTGGAAATAACCGGTCAAATCGCCCGCAGCGTTCGCAGCAAAAAGCCACACACTGTCGCCCGTTGCATCGAGCCCAAAACTGTTGCCGCCCGCTCCCGGAGTCGGGTTGAACTGCGGCTCGGCGAAAACAAGGAACCCGCCCGCAGCGATGACACTTCCCGCAGGAACGCGGTATTTTTTTGGAAGGGCGGAGTTATCACTCAGCCACCATCCTGAGATGTCCACGGGCGCTACGGATGCGTTCAAGATTTCGATCGCGTCAGCCTGTGCCGTCGCGCTCCGTGAACGGACTTCATTCACGAGCACGAGCGGGCGGGTTACCGACGGTTCAACGACTCCAGGCGAGCCGCCGGACTGCGCGGATGGTGCCCAGTTTGCGCCATCGTTCTGCTCCCCGGCACCGCGATATACGATGGAGAATCCGAGCCCGTCCGCCGTGATGGGCCACGGGGTTTCATCGTCATAAGTCACCGCTAGGATAACCGCTCCATTCGCTGCGACGATGGAGATTTCCTCGCCGCCATTATCGAGCTTCCCCTCGTAGATGCCGTTCGCCGTGCGGCCCGGATGCGCCTCGGTGAAGCGCGCGCCATTTCGTGCGAGGACATAGAAAGCGCCCGGCTGAATTTTAGTGCCGGACGGAAACTCAAATGTGATTCCCGAAAGAAACCGAAACCCGCTTAGATCGACTGCAACAGTGCTGTCGTTCGCGAGTTCCAAGAACTCGAATTCATCACCCGAGACCGCGCCGACGGCGGGTGGATTGTAGTGGATCTCCGAAATGCGCAGACCCGACACATCCTGCGCTGGCACAAACTCCGCGCGCGTCAAGGCGCTCCAATTCTCTCCCTGCCGCACGCGAGCATTCACCACGATTCGGCCGCTCAACGGCACTGGTGCGGAAAACGCCCGTGCCTTTCCCGAAATCGCGCCTCCGATCTTGCGAGGGTCGCTGCCGTCCACGGTGTAATAGATCGTTCCGGTGGAGGTCGTCATCGCGACGGTCGCGCCCGGCTGGAACACTCCACCGAACTGGCTGAATACCGGAGCCGGAGTTGCTGGATACAGTCCCGCAGCGAGAAGCTGATCCAAGATTACATCTCCCCGCTTGGGCAAATACTCGTTCAGGACGTAATCACACGCCGCCAGCCACGTAGCGCGGGTGTAGAGCTCCAACGGACCGCCAAAATCCCACACGGAAAAATCGCCC
>JAYTMG010000593.1:0-22394 GCA_043728745.1 Verrucomicrobiaceae bacterium | reverse complement strand
GAATACGGGCAAGTCTCGTGCAAAAGGGCTGCGCTGATTCCTCGCTGACCTACGACCGTTCAGGGCATCTGCTTTTTGCACCGCAGTTTAATCACGCCGCCTCAACAATGTCGGTAAGATCCCCGCTTGCCAGATGCCGTAAGAAGTAATAACAAAAGTGTGTTATGAAAAATCATACCAAACTCCTCGCCAGCATCGCAGCCTCCATCGCACTCGTCTTGTCCGCCTGTAGCGCAGGGGACAGCCACGAGAAAGTCGCCGACGACACGCTCAAAATCATGGAGCGTATGTCCACAGCAATGACCACCATCACCGACAAGGCGACCGCCGAAAAAGCAGTGGCCGATATGAAGGTGATCGCGAACGACATGAAAGCCGTCTCCGAGCGCGCGAAAAAACTCGGCGAGCCGAGCGCGGATGTGAAAGCGCGAATCGACGCTTCCATGAAAGTGAAAGCCGAGGAGCTGCAGAAGAAAATGATGGCGAGCATGATGAAAGTCGCAACCGCCGGCCCCGAAGCGATGGTCGTTCTTCAGGAGGGCATGAAAGAGATCGCGCCCATTATGGAAGAAGCGGGCAAGACCTTCAAATAGTCTGCCAGGCGCAAACGCGCTAAGTTCGCGGGATGCCAAGAGAAACGCCGGCATCGGGTTGTTCTGCCGTGAAGCTTTGCTCTCGCCGTCATTTTATCCGCGCCAATTCGTTTGGCCTCGGCTCCCTCGCGCTTGCGACTTTGCTGCGCGACGACGGGCTGCTCGCTGCACCGGTGAAGCCAGTTCTCGCGCCGGAGCGGTTTGATCTCCTGCCGAAGACGCCGCATTTTCCGGCGAAGGCGAAGGCGATGATTTCGCTCTTTATGATCGGCGGCCCGTCGCAGATGGATCTTTTCGACCCGAAGCCGATGCTCACGAAATATGACGGGCAGAAGTTCCCCGGCGACATCCGCTACGATAATGCGGCGGAGGCTTCGTCGAAAGTCCTCGGGAGTCCGTGGAAGTTTTCGCCGCAGGGACAGTGCGGGATGGAGTTGAGCGAACTGCTCCCGCGCCTCGGTGGAATCGCGGACGATATCACGCTCATCCGCTCGATGCACACAGGCGTGAATAACCACGGCCAGTCGATGTTTGCGCTGCACAACGGGCGCATTTCCGCCGGGCACCCGACGCTCGGGAGCTGGCTCACTTACGCGCTCGGGAGCGAGACGCAGGAACTGCCCGCGTATATGGCGCTGACGCATCCGAGCGGGATGCCGCTGCTCCACGGCGATAACTGGTCGAGCGGCTGGCTCCCGTCCATTTTTCAAGGCACGCACGTCCGCCCGACCGAGCCGCGCATTTTGAATCTCGACCCACCGGCGCATCTCGCGGGTGAGGCGCAGCGCAAGCAGCTCGAACTTCTCCGCGCCGTGAATGAGGCGCATCTCGCGGAGCACGCGGGCGAAAGCGATTTGGAGGCGCGCATCGCGAGCTACGCGCTCGCGGCGAAAATGCAGACTGCGGCAAAAGAGGCGTTCGATATTTCCAGCGAGCCGGAGCACATCAAGAAGCTCTACGGCATCGAGAAAGACGTGACGCGCGACTACGGCACGCGTTGCCTCATTGCGCGCCGGATGGTGGAGCGCGGTGTGCGCTTTGTGCAGGTCTTAAACGTGGGGCAGTCGTGGGATCATCACGGCGCGATTCTCGGAGAATTGCCACGCCGTTGCGCAGAAGTTGATCAGCCATGCGCGGCGTTGATCACGGATTTAAAACAACGCGGACTGCTCGATACGACGGTCGTTCATTGGGGTGGCGAAATGGGACGGCTCCCCGTTTTGCAAAACGATGTCGGACGCGATAAATGCGGGCGCGATCACAACACTTACGGCTTCTCCACATGGATGGCGGGCGGCGGTTTCCGCGGCGGCTGCGTGTATGGCGAGACGGACGAGTGGGGCCACAAAGCGATAAAGGACGTGGTGAACCACTACGACTGGCACGCGACGCTGCTCCAGCTTTTTGGGCTCGATTGGAAGACTCTCACTTATAAGCGCGCGGCGACGGAACTTTCGCTCGTGAACGGCCAGCCTGCGCGGGTGGTGAAAGAGATTCTCGCGTAGCCTCCAAACGCGCATCTTACTTCTTTCTCTTGCTCGAATGGCTGTGGTTTTCAGAGCAAGAGCATGAGCAAGAGGGAGAAGTAAGAACGGGCGCTCCCGAAAAACTTCATTCCACTTTTAATCCTACTTTGTTAGTCGCTCATTTTGGCCCGCGAAAAGACGCGAAAGGATTCCCCTTTTCGCGCTTTTTCGCGTTTTTCGCGGGCCAATCTCGCGGTGCCTCAGCGCAAGTGACAAAGTAGAATTAATCACACCCAAAAACTTCCCGGTTCTGAATTTGGATGTCCCGATTTCGCGGGTTTTGGGTATTCTCCATTTGTATGAAGAAACGTCTGCACACGATGAACCGCCTTCTATTGATTTTCCTCGCTACGACTGCGACCGCCGCGCCGCTGGGCAATGGGAAGAATCGTCGGCGCGCGATGGCGACACCGCCCGCGCCTGCGGCACCCATCGCTCCGGTGGCTCCAAAGGCCCAAGCAATGAATCTCAGTTCGCCGTGGCACGTTTGGAGCGATCCGCAGGGCCGCAAAATCGAGGCAGCGTTTTGTGCGTTGACGGGGAATCTTTGCACCGTGCAGACGAAGGACGGGCAGACACTCCGGCTGAACCTCGCAACGCTTGTTCCAGCAGACCAAGCGTTTGCGCAGGCATATTCGGCGAAGCTGAATGAGAGCCGCTTTCAGGACGCTTACGTGAAGCAGGCGGCCTTTCAAATCGACCATCTCATCGGCACCACGCTCGTCTCGAAAGGGCTCAAATTTAACGTCCCCGCGTCGGACGAGCAATTCGTGCGGCGGCTGTATCTCGACACCGTGGGGCGTGTGCCGACTGCGGAGGAGGCGTCATCTTTTCTCGCGAACTCCGCGTCGGATAAACGGGCAAAGCTCATCGACTCACTTCTGCATTCGCCGGGCTACACAATGCACATGTATAATTGGCTGGCGGATACGTTTCGCGTGAAAGACGAGATCGGGCGCGGGGCGCGGGCCTACCTTTTTCAGGATTGGTTGAAGGACCAACTCGCGGCGGATCGGCCTTGGGATGCGCTCGTGAATGACATGCTCACCGCAGATGGGAAGCTGTGCGAAAATGGTGCGGCGGGTTTCCTTCTGCGGGATGCGCAGATGCCGCTCGATGGGGTGTCGAATATGCTCACGACTTTCCTCGGCGCGAATGTGGCGTGTGCGCAGTGTCACGATCATCCGTTGGCTCATTGGACGCAGCGGGATTTTTACGAAATGGCGGCGTTTTTCGGTGCGACGGATGGCTACGACCAGGCCGCTTACGGGCAGGCGCGCCGGTTTGCGAAAAACAACCAGACGCTCGGTAAGGCGCAGGTGCAGCAAATCGCGGGGCTGAATGTGTTCCGGCTCGTGGACATGCCAAAGCAAAATCTCGATTTCCCGAAGGACTACAAATACGAGGACGCGAAGCCGGGCTCGCCAGTATCGCCGCGCCTCATCTCGTGGGCTTCGGGCGATGCAAAGCTGCCGACGTATCAAGTAAACACGTCGAATCCGCAGACGCTGCGCGACGAGTTCGCAAAATGGATGACGGCTCCCGAGAACCCGCGCTTTGCCACAAACATTGCGAACCGGACTTGGAAGAAAGTCTTCGGCCTCGCGGTGCAGGAACCGGTGAGCGACCTTGATGATCTGAGCAAGGCGAGCAACCCGCAATTGCTGGCGCATCTCACGACGATCATGAAGGCGGCGAAGTTTGACCTGCGGCAATTTCAGCGCGTGTTGTTCAATTCGCAGACCTACCAGCGCGCGGCGAGTCTCACGCCGGATTTGGAAAAAGGACCGTATCTTTTCCCCGGCCCGCTGCTGCGTCGCATGACGGCGGAGCAGACTTGGGACAGCGTGCTCGTGCTCGCCAACGGGCGCGAAGTGGACAACGCATTGCTGCGCCGCGGCGATGAGATGCAGCTCTTCTCGCTGCCGGGAAATGCTATGACGGCAGCGAGTTTCAAAGTCGTGGTTGACCGCGTAAAAGACGCAGGCATGACGATGGGCAAGTACGGCGGCGGCGGAAAGAAGAAGGGCGGCGTGATCAATCCGCAAAAGCTCATGGCTGCATACGAAGGCACAAAGCCCCAACAGCGCAACGGCCTGCTACTCGCCCGCGCCAGCGAACTCCCGCAGCCCGCACCCGAGTCCCATTTCCTACGTCTCTTCGGACAAAGCGACCGACTCGTCGCGGATAGCAACACGACAGACGGCAGCGTGCCGCAAGCGCTGATGATGATGAACGGCCCCATCGGCCAACTCATCAGCGATCCAAACTCGACCGCAGTCGTCGCGGCGAACAGCGCCAAAGGCCGCGATGAACAGATCGATTCGCTTTACATGAGTTTCCTCGCGCGAAGGCCGAGCATCACCGAGCGCAGCGCTGCGACAAAATCGCTCGAAGGCGGGCTCGCGCTGGCGGATGTCGCGTGGACGCTGCTCAACAGCCGTGAGTTTCTTTTCGTACAATAATTCTATGAGCACCGATATTCTCCGCGACCCACAGAACCGCCGCTCTTTTGTCGAACGCTGCGCACGCGCCGCTTTCGGGCTTACTATCCTGCCTTTCTTCGCCGGGGCTGCTGCTGCCGAGCAGCGTGGCGCAGGCTTTGGGAAGGCGAAGCGCATCATCATGATTCACCTCGATGGCGGGTTGTCACATATCGACTCGTTTGATCCGAAGGAGGGTGCATCGAAAGGCCCTAGCTCGCCGGTCAGCACGAAGGCGGGCTACCAGCTCACTTCGTATCTGCCGGAGACGGCAAAAATTGCGGACAAGATCACCGTTATCCGCTCGATGGCGGCAAAAGTCGGCGTGCATGAAAATGCGCGCTACCTCATGCGCACGGGCTTTGAAAAGCGAGGCACGATCGTGCATCCGACGCTCGGCGCTTGGGGGCAACATTATCTCGGCGCGAGCAGCAAGACGCTGCCTTCGTCGGTCTGCGTGAACAGCAGTTCTGCGCACGGAAATGGTTTTTTCCCCGCCACATATTCGCCGCTGCCGATCCTCGATCCAGACGCCGGGCTCGCGAATTCCAAAGCGACGGTTCCCGATGAGAAAGCCGCCAAGCGCCAGCAGCTTCTCGCACAGCTCGACTCCACTTTTTCCAAATCTGTGCCGGATGAAAACGTGCGCGCCTACAACGATTTTTACGACACGACGATGCAGCTCATGAAGAGCACCGACCTCGCTGCGTTCGACATCAACGCTGAGAAAGCCGAGCTTCGCGACCGTTACGGCCGCAACAAATTCGGCCAAGGCTGCCTGCTCGCGCGGCGGCTCGTGGAGGGCGGCGTGCGCTTTGTGGAAGTCCACAGCGGCGGCTGGGACATGCACAAGGAACTCGAAGACGCGATGGAGGATCGCGGCGGAGAATTCGACCGCGCATTTGCCGCGCTCGTCGCCGACCTCGATTCGCGCGGGATGCTCGACAGCACGCTTGTCGCGGTGACGACGGAATTTGGCCGCAAGCCAAACTTCGAGGGCAACGGACGCGGACATCACCCGCTCGCATTCAGCACCGTGCTCGCTGGCGGCGGCGCAAAGCGGGGGTTTGTTTACGGCAGCAGCGATGACAAGGGCTACAAAGCGCAGGACAATCCGGTGACGCCCGGCGACTTCCACGCGACCATCGGATGGGCCGCCGGGATGCCGATCGAGAAGGACGTTGTCGCGCCCAGCGGGCGGCCATTTACCGTGGGGAACAAGGGCAAGCCAGCGATGGGCGTGTTTGCGTAGGCACTACGTCTCCACTGCTCGCAGCGTCAAACAAGCGCGCAAAATCGCTAATGTCTCGAGAGGTAAAATGAACGCCTGCTTCCATTGCGGCGGCTGCGATCATCCAGTCCGAGTGTGAACTGCGGCGACGACCTTTGTGGTGGGAGATTTTCAAACGCAGCAGGAGTGCTACTTTTGCTCATCGCGGCAACGGATTAAGGAGCGTCGCGCGGAGTCTCGTTACGGGCCGACGACCAGTCGGTAAAAACGCGCCGCGCCAGTGGCACCGCCCACATCGGTAAATGAAAGCGTCGCACCGCCACCGTTCTGCTGAGCGCCGATGTTGGTCCATGCGCCGGTGAGTGTGTCGGCGCGCTGGAGTTGGTAGGTGTGACCGACGTAGCCCATCGCGGTGACAGTGAAATTTGCGGCGGCTTTTGCGGCGGTGAGGATGCGGCGTTCGGCGTTGAGGATCACGGTGCCGTTGTTCGTGAAATTCGCGGGCAACGTGCTCGGCGATGCGAGCAAGTCGAGCGTGCCGTTGTTCACGAAATCCGTGCCGGGAAAAAGCAGCGCGCCGCTGTGAAAGCGCATCGTGCCGTTGTTCACCACGTCGCCGGTGACGTTGATTACGCCTGCGTAAAAGTGCGCGGTGCCGTCGTTATTCAGGTCGCCCATAATGTCCACGTCTTCGGTGCTGACGAGCGTCGCGCCGACGGCGATGTTCAGCGCGTCGGTTTCGATTCCGCTGTCGTCGGAGAAATACAGCGTGGCTCCAGTTTCCACGTCGGTCGCGCCGTTGCAGGTAATGCCCGAGCTTTCGAGAATGAGCGTGCCTTGCTCCACGGTCGTGCTGCCGGCCCAAGTGCCTGCGGTACCTTGCAGCCGCCAAGTGCCCGCGCCGGTTTTCACGTAGTTGGTGAGCGTGCTGGAGTTTTGCTCGATGATGTCGCCGCGAAAAACTGCTTCCTGCCCGAGCGGTGTTTTGCCGCCGATGCGGTAAGTGAGCGCGCGTCCACCAGTCACGCCGCCGCGCAAGTGTGCGCCAACGTCACTGCGGAGTTCGCCGATTTCAATCGTCGTGCCAGTGCCGCTGTTGCTGATGCCGTTGTAGTAAAAATAGGTGTTCGCCGCGAGGTAGATGGAGGCGAGCGGCAGGCCCGGCCAATAGTAGCTGGAGGCGATGCGGAAGTCGCCGCCGCCTGCATCCGTAGTGACATACACCGTCCCGCTAAAGGCGCTCCAATCACCCGTGATGTCGGCGCGGACGTAGGTGGTGAAATAGCTGAGGATTCCCGCGCCAAAAACGTCGCCGCTGAAGCCGCATCGTGGCGCGACTTGCAGCGTTGCGTTGCCGGTGACGTTGAGGTTGTTCGGCAGGGTGCCCGCGTGAGTCGCATCGCCTGCGCTGAACATTCTCAAAGTGCCGCCGTTCATCGTGACGGTGCTCGTGCCGAGTCCGCCTGCGTTGGCAGTCGCGTTGGCGAGCTGGATGTTTCCTGCGTTGAGCACGACGTCGCCGGTGAAAGTATTCGCATTGCTGATCGTCAGCGTGCCTGCGCCAGCCTTGCTCAGCGAGCCGGTGCCTGCGAGTGCGCCCGCGCCGCCGAGCGTGTAGCCGAGCGTGGTGTTCACATTCACGAGACGCGGTTCGAGACTGCCAGCGAGCGTGATCGTGCGGTTCGCGCTCGTGTCGTCGAGCGTCACGCTGTCGAAATTGTAGAATGTGTTGCCGCCAAAATTCGCCGTCGTATTTAAGTCCCAAGTCGCCGCGTTCAACGCACCGGTCCACACGAGGTTCGCGGCGTTTCCGGTGACTTCGAGTTGGATGTAGCCAGCCGCTGTTCCACTCGCGGTGCGAGTCAGCGCAAATGTCTGGCGCGTGTTTGCGGGCGCGTCGGTCGTGAGATTCATCACCATTCCGCCGCCGATGCTGAGCGGGACTCCCGCCGCGCATTCGATGAGTTTGTAGTTCCCCGCGCCGAGCGTGCCTTCGGCGAACGTGATGTCGAAATTGTTCGTTCCGCTCACAGTGCCGGTGCCGCCCGTGATGCTGATTTTGTCGTTCACTCCGCCGGGCGTCGCGGAGAGCCCGAACGAGAAATCCGTGCTCGTCGCCGTGAACCCGTTCGACGCGGTGAGCGTGCCGATGGTCCCGCTGCCGGGGCCTGGCGAAACCTTCGCGCCGGTCTGCGTAGTCACGCCGCCAGAATAAGTGCCAGAGCCACGCAGCGTCGCACCGCTGATGACGGTCGTGGCCGAAGCGTTCGAGCCATTTACCGCCAGCGAACCCGCGCTCACGGTCGTCGTGCCGGTGTAAGTATTCGTGCCGGTGAGCGTGAGAATTCCGCCGCCGAGTTTGTTGATATTCGTCACGCCGCCCAAGCCGCCGTTGACGATGGTTCCCGCAAATGTGGTCGATGCCCCATTCGCGCCGATGTTGTAAGTGCTCGGCGCATTCACGCTACTCGCGCCGCCGAGCAACGTGCCGCTGCCGCCAATGAGCGCGCCGAGTTCGAAGGTCGCGTTGCCATTGCGATTGATGAGGTCCGCCGTCGAAGTGCCGACATCAAACGTCGCCGCCGGACTGCCGAGCGAGCCAAAGAGCCGCAGAAATCCTGTGCTGGAGCCGAGCGCGAACGTCCCGGCAAACGCGGTCGTATTTCCCGTGAGCGAAAATGTGTTGCCGCCGATGGCGAGGTTCGCGGTGCCTGCGCCGGTCAGCGCTCCGGAAAAAGATCGCGTTCCCGTCGGCGCGAGCGTGACGGCATTATTGATCACCACGCTCGTCGCGCCGACATCGACGCCGAAAGAAAGTGTGCCGCCATTCAGCGTGATGAGACTCGGTCCGCCGAGGCCGAGGCCCGAATCGGGCACCGAGAGCGTGCCCGCATCGAGCGTCACCGGGATGCTGTTCGTCCCCGTGGTCGCGATAGTGAGTGTGCCGCTGCCGCGCTTAGTCACCGGGCTGAGGATGAATGCGCCCGTGCCTGCAAACGTGTAATTTTTCGTCGCATCCACGAGGATGCTGCCGCCCGCTGCGCCGTTGGTCAGCGTTATGTTCGGCGTGTTCGAGCCCGAGTCGTCGAACGTCAAAAAATCGCCGCTACCATACGCAACTGGGGTGCCGTTGCGCCGCCAATTCATCACGCCGTTATCCCACACGTTTGCGCTGCCATCGCCCGCCCACACGAGGTCGCGGGGCAGCGCGTTATTCATCACCACGAGAGCACAAGTCTGCGTCCACGAATGCCCAGCGCTGTCCGTCACCGTGAAGTCGAACCGCGCACGGCCCGTAAAATCGAGCGTCGGCGTGAAAGTCGCCGCCGTCCCAGCGATGCTCACGGTGCCGTTCACCGCGTTGGAAAATGTGAACACGGGCGCTGACGAAAAGCCGCTCGTGAATTTCGCCATGTTGATGACGATGCTCGTCGGCGCACCGCTCGTATTCCGCGCCACCGAGCCGTGCGGGATGCTTTTATAGTGCAAGTATTCCTCCAGCCGCGTGTAGCCCGCGACGGTGCCAGCGGGCATAAACGTCGTGCCCGTCAGCAAGCCGCCGCTGTTCGCCAGCGCCGTGTTGTGGTCCTGCACAGCGACATTCCACACCAGTGCTTGTTCGTAAAAATCCGGCATCCCGTCTTTGTCCGTATCCGTCGGCGCGGCTGTGCTGTTCAGCGTTCCAAAGCCACCATTCGTCAGCCCGAGCGACGTTTCGCTGCTGATATGGTTGCGCGTTTGCGTCACCAAATTGCTCACCATCCGCGCATCCACTTCATCGCGAATCGCACCGGCATACGAGACATCCAGCCGCAGCGCGCCAGCCTTGGAGACGATCTTTTTGAAAGCCACCGTCGGGTCATCCACCGTCACCGGAACGCCCGTGCTCGCGAAAGGCGTGACCGATTTTAGGTAGCGATTCGCGCCCACTGGATCGCCCGCGACGAACTCCGAGCCGCCCACAATCGTGTAGCCTTTGTCCGTGCCGTTCAGGATTCCATCGCCGTTTGAATCGTGACGATTGTTCGCCAGATGCACGGTAAAATTCGGCACGCCATTGCGATCCACCGTCGCCTTTTCCAGCGCCTTCGTGCGGATGTTTCCAGCGGGCGCGAGGAAGTAATTTCCGACGACATTCGACTTCCACGTAGCGGGCGTCTCCGAGTCGCCCATGATGAACCCGATGTCCCAATCATACGTCACATTATTCACCCATTCGAGCAGACCGTTGGGCCGCGCCTTCGGGTTGCGCGTGTGATTGTGCGACCACATTGAGTGATGCGCAGAAGCGTGATTTTGGTCCCACAATCCACCGCACGAATGCGACTCCAGACCCCAGCCATTCAGCGCCCACTGCATCGTCAGGTTTTCCGGCGGCGAGTTAAACGACGAGATGTTTTCGTCCGTCGAAAACTGGATGGAAACCTGGTCGAGAATCGCATTCAGCGTCCCGCTCGAAAGATTGATGCAATCACCGCCCGCCGTCTTTTTCCCATACCGAAAGCGAGCGTGCCGAATCACAATATCGTCGCCCGAAATAATAAACGTCCCGTCCTTAAACCCAATGCCATCGCCCGGCGCCGTCTGCCCCGCGATGGTGACTTTCGATTTCGCGAGCGTCGTCTTATTGACATGAATGTGCCCGCTCACCCCGAAGACAATCGTGCGCCCCGCCGTCGGCACCGTGCCAATCGCATCCGCAAAAGACCCCACGCCCGAAGTGTTTAAATTCGTGACGATATAAACATCGCCCCCACGCCCACCGAGCGCCCTGCCGCCATAACCCTCAGCGCCTGGAAACGCAGGAATCTGCGCAAAAGACGCGACGGAGAGGCACGATGAGATTGTAAGAAAGGGAATGAGTGATTTCAAAGCATGGCCTTTATCGCCTACGAATCCCAGCTCCGCACGCGGAATTTTGCCGAACCATGAATGACGTTTCCCAAGTGGCAGAACACCGCAACCTAAAACTCGCGAGCTTCTTTCCGTTGATCACTCCAGCCGCCGCCGCTGCCCGTTCCATCCTCAGGAGGTCAATCGCCACGCCGCTGGAATCATATCTTAACAGATTTCTTCGGAACCCGCGACGGCTGGCGTTTCCAAATCTAGTGGGGTGCCCTGCAAAATTGGGAGCGTCATTGATCTGCTGCTTGTCCTCATCCTCGCACCACAGCACGCCGCCGCCCTTATCGGGCCGCCAATTTTTCGCCATGTGGGCGTGGATGTTCTTTGCCGTGGCCAGATACTTCGCGTCGTGGGTGCGCTCGTAAAACTTCAGCCACGCCACCGCCCACCAACCGGAGTCATCGAGATACTCGTTTTGAAAGTCCGTATAATAAGCGCGGCATCGGGCTTGCGCGCGGCCGCTTCTTTTTGCCGACGAATGAGCGTTTGCGATACACATCGAGCCGTCTGCAATGATCGTCACGAACGCGTTCAACCACGATTGCCGCACTGCCGCACTGCGGAGCGTAAGACCGGCGGTAGGAAACGCGGGGTTCTGTCGCCGACGGTTCTCGGAACTCTTCTTTTTAAGAAATGAAACTCATCGGCGGGCGCACGCTTACTGCGCGGGCCGGATGGCGATAAGCGAATTGAACGAGTCGGCGCGGAGCCAACGGATCGTCGAGGGGTTTTTGACGGGGTAGAAGTTGTCCACGATTCCAACGAAGCGGACCTCGCCGAGCTTTGCCCAGCCGACGCCGACGACTTCGTGGCCCCACGAGAGTTGCGGCTTGTGCGGGAGGCGGACGATGCAGGAGAGAAGCACAGGGCGACCTGCGCCAAGCTCGGCCTGCAATGTCTCGTAGCGAAATCGACTCACGCTGCTTTGGATGGGCACGCGGTGTTCGGCGGCGTCGCCTTGGATCGCGCGGGCGAGCTCGTCGGGCATGGCTCCGGCGAGCGTCATGGCGTCGTCGGTGTAGCCGTCTCTATCGGGGATGGCCTGCATGTTGAGCCGCGCACGGATGCGCTTGGTGAGCGCTTGGAGCGGCGCGGCTCCGGCGTCGCCGCGCCATTGCGGATAGTCACGCTCGATCCAAAAACCGAGCACGCTCGCTGCGGAAGTCGGGACACATCCCGACGCGATGAAACTCCCGTCTTTTTGCACAATGGCGAACTGCTGGAGCGCGGGCACGCCCTTGAGTGCCTTCGCGTCGGGCGCGTCGATCTCGAGCGCAGCGTCGAACGCGAATTCGATAATCTTTCCATCGCCGACGGAGTCCCAAGCAAGGTAGCCGGTGCCTTTTTCCGCGTGCGTGATTTTCGCCCACCACGCGGGCGGCAGTCCGGTCGGCCACGCGAGGTCTTTCTTTTGTTCGACGAGGCGGATGTCTCCGAGCGCCGAGCCCTTCCAGTCCGCGAGCCAAGGCTGCGCCGTGAGTTCCGCAAGGTGCGCGGCACCGCGATCTCGGGCGTCTTGCGATTCGGCGGCGCGAAGGCTCCCTGCGGTGCCGAGGATGAGCGCGAGAAAAAGGAGCGGTTTCATGTTCCTCGGAAACATAGATGCTCCCGGCAATTACGGGACATTTTTCTGCCAGCCCGCTCGGTGGTATCTATCGTGCTAACGACACGGTGAGAACCAGATGAACGCAACCATTGATCCACCGAAGCCCACACAAGCCCCAATCCTTCGCGAGGCCACTCCCGTAGCACCGGTCCACTCCAGCCCGCAACTCGTGGAGTATCGCCACATGGACTCTCGAAAAGCGCGCCTGTCAGAGCTTTGCAGTGCGGCCGGGACCTTCGGAGGATCGTTGGCTTGGGGGCTCGGACGGCTCGGGATCAACCTCGCTCCCGGCTCCGCCATTTGCGTTGCAGACTGGTCGAAATTCGAAGTCGGATTTGCGACTCTGCCGGACGACGTCCAGGAAGTGCTGAAGCCCAAAATCGCGGCATTCCTCGACCAGGGCGGGACACTCGCGGTCTTCGCACGGGTGATGAATCAATCGACCGGCGCAGAACGCTTCGTGATGTTGAATGCCCAGCCGGACGAAAGCTGGATGGGCATCACGGTGGTGCTACGCACTGCGACTTCGCACGGAGCCAAATTACGCCATACGTCCACTTCGATCCTCACCGCGTTTGGCGACGGCCGTTTTCTCGAAACGATCGGGCAAGCTCCGATGCTCGCCGAGTCTGCGAAAAGGAAATTCATCCAGATCGACAATCGCGGCATCCCCGCGCTCCTCGCTGCCCATCAGAAAGCGCTCGCCGAGCGAGACGGCGGCAAAGGCTCCTATGTCGTGGAGGGCAATCCTTACCTGTGGGAAATTTTTCGCCTCAGCGAAAACGAATCTCGCGATGAAGAAATCAGACGCGGCATCTTGAGCGCGACGGTCGAAAAAACCGTCCACACCGCATCCTCAGCCACTGAACTCGCATACGACGCGAATAGCTGGGGCTCGGACCACGCCTGGGCGGTGCTTCAAGAAAGCACCACGAAAAAGTCGTCGAGCAAAGTCGGCGCGATTCTTTTGCTTCTCGGCTCGCTCGCGCTGTTCTACTTCGCCGGGCGCGGCGGCTCCACGACCGCCTACATCGTTTCGCTCCTCGTCGTTTTGTTCATCCACGAAGCGGGCCACTACATCGCGATGCGGGCATTTGGATACCGCGAGCTCCGCATGTTTTTCCTGCCGTTTTTCGGCGCGGCGGTCTCGGGGAAAAACTTCAACGTGCCCGGCTGGAAAAAAGCGGTCGTCTCGCTGGCCGGGCCGGTTCCTGGGATTTTCATCGGCGGGGCTCTCGGCACTTGGGCCGCATGGAACGGGCACGACAGCCTGGCCAAGGGATGTCTGCTCGCGATTTTTCTGAACGCGGGAAATCTCATTCCTGTTCATCCGCTGGACGGCGGATGGTTCTGGGAACACATCCTTTTTTGCCGACACAAGTTTCTGGAAATTGGGTTCCGTATTTTCGCAATCATCGGGTGTCTCGCGCTCGGTGCCGTCGTTTCGAAAATATTCATCTACATCGGCATCTCGCTCGTTCTGGGGATGCCGCTGCTTCTCATGCGCCAGCGGGTCGCCGCCGAGGTGCGGCTTCGCGGAATCGGTCGTCACGCAGGAGCCGACGATTGCATCCCCCGCCCGACCGCCGACGTGATCTTCACCGCGCTTCGTGCCGACAAAAACCAAAAGGCCGTAGCGACCGATCAGAACCTCGCCAAAATGACGCTGGACGTCTTCGAGCACATGAACACGACTCCGCCCAACTGGCTGGCAACCATCGCGTTTGCCGGAACGTGGGTTGGCTCGCTGGTTGCCTCTGTCGTCGGAATCGCCGCAATCATGAGCATCGGCGGCGCAAACGTCGTGGACCTGGGCGACAAACCCAACAAAAGCAGCACGGCAGAAATCGAAGAACTGACACGGGACAAACGCGTCTTCGAGCCCATCACATACGACGTCACAAAACCCGTATTTGCACAGACCGCGCGGCCAAATCCGTTTCCTTACGGCTACGAAATGGCGGGGATTTTCCCCACCGTTCCGGCGGCTGGAGCGGCTTCGAGCCAGTTGCTCGTCTCGCATCCCGGCGTGCTCGTCAGCCAGCTCGGAAACGCGGTCATCGTCCATGTTCCGAGTAGGAAAAAATCCATCGCGAAATCTGCGGCTGCGAAAATGACGGCGCTAAGCGGCGAGGTTCTCGGTGAAGCGGGTGGCACGTCGTTCAGGCTCACGACAACTGCACCAGCCGCCGCGCTCGCGACAGTGCGACAGGAGATCGACGGATGGATGGAACTCAAATCCTATGGCGCACCGGAGCCGTGGCGCGCAGGAAATAGCTCCACAATCCCGCTCCCGACGCTCCGCCGCATCTACCTCACGCAAGGCGCTCTGAAAGACGAGAGAGACGTGATCTCGCAATCGCCAGAAGAACTCCGGAAGAGCCGTCTCTTTTTGGTCCGCACGATTTTCCGGATGTCTCCGTCCATGGAAGACAGCGCACAAAACAAAGCCATCCAAAAGCTCCTCACAATCCCCGGCGAACAATACGATCGTGCGTTTCTCGCGCTGATGCTCGAACAGCCGCACGTCGTGGTGACTGCCAAAGAAGGATACCAAGAGTTGATGAAGAAGCGGACCGAATGGCAGGCCCGGGTGAAGAAAATGCTCGGCGTCGATGCGTCCGTTCCGACCGTGAATGAAGATGATGACGAAGAGGACGAACCGGATGATTCGCAGCCCTTCCGCCCGGACGCATGGGTCTCTACGACCACATCCGCCGATGGCCGACTGGAGATCACCGGCAACTCAAATGACCCGGCATCATTCCTCGCAAATCTAGCAGGCTGGCTGCACACAGCGGGATGCACCAAGATCGAAATCGGCTGGACCGGGGAAGAGAGCGATGACGAGGAATAGTTCCGCTTTCCGAAATAGAAGAGATGCTTGAAAAGCGAGCGACGTGTTGCGGGGAGGGCGGGTATCCTGCCCACCGCGCTGCGTATCCTACGCAGTGCCCGGCGGAGTCATTCGGCGCGACTATCGCGAGCACTACGCCCTATGACTCCAACGAGTGTGGCGTAGGATACGCCACACGGCGGGAAGAATTCCCGCCCTACCCGCCCTCGTCCTCATCGGCTATCGTCTCCCCATTTACGGAAGATGGTACAATTCCGCAGGCGCTTCCCGACACCGGAGAGGCAGTTTGTTCTGTCAGGCTGGCACACCACGCGCTTGAGTCTTCGCCTTAGTCCATGTCCGAAACAGCGCCTTCGCAGTCACCGAAAAATGTCCCGTTTAGTCTCGTCATCGCGAGCTACGAACGCGCGGGCGAATTGCGCGATACGCTCGCGGATTTGATTCCGCAGACGCATCCCGCGACGCTCATCGTCGTCGTGGACGCTTCGCGGGATGCAGCGACGGAGACGGTCTGCGCGGAGTTTGCAGGAAAGTTGCCGCTAAAATACGAGCGCGCGGAAGTGGCGAGTTCGGCGATGCAGCGGAACCAAGGCGCGCGGCATGTGACGACGCCGCTGGTGTGTTTCATGGACGACGATGTGCGGCTGCCGGTGGATCATTTTGAGAAACTGTGCGCGGTATTTGCGTCGGATACTGCGGAGGAAATCGGCGGTGTGGCGGGACGCATTATCGGGATGCAGCATCCGGAGCCTCGTGGTTTTGTGCGGTCTTACTACCGACTTCAGGCGGGATATGAACACCCGACTTGGGGCGGCAAAGTTATCGGGCCGGCGATCAATTTTCTGCCGAGCTACACGGAGGAAGGCGGCGATTTGATCCCGTCGGAATGGCTGAACTCGACTTGCACCGTATATCGCACGGCGGCGTTTCTCGCGGAAAAATTCCCGCGCTTTCCCGGCTACAGCCACGGCGAGGACATGGATTTGTCGGTGCGCATCGCGCGGAAGCACCAGCTGTATTTTCATCGCACGGCGACTTACCAGCATCTCGACGCGCCCAGCAGCTACAAGCGCGACGTGCGCAGAATGACGCGGGAGCGCCTGCGCAATCAGGCACGCATCGCCCGCGATACGCTCGGTCGCAGCGCGCTTCGCGTGGCGTGGCAGATGACGCTGCACCGGCTTTTTATGACACTCGTTTTCCTCCGCTCGCGCAGCCCCGGCTGGGGCGATGCGCTGGTCGGATTGTGGACGCCGTGACGCCGCGCTTGGTAGTGTCCTAATTTGAGGTAGGAAGGATTTCGCGAAGCTTTTTCACCACAAGAATGCGCAGTGATTCCCCTCCAATGAGAAGTGCATCCCAATCGGCAGGCTCGATCTCTCTGACGTCTGGAGTTTTGTAATCCTGGGAATAGTCTCGTGTCACGCGCACGACCATTTCGCCCTTTTCAGTGAACACGAGGGCGTAGCTTTCATCCCACGCGATCCCTCCGTCTATGCTCCCTAAAATGTACCGTTTCAGAATATCGTGCGGGTGTAGTAACAGGCTCATTATTGGTGTCCTTTCGCTTTCGCGGCAATCGCCACTTTGACCGCTGATTCTGCTGAACCCACGGGCGGAATTTCAAGCACGGCGACATACTGCGGCTCGCCTTTTTCTTCGTACGCCCACGCATGGCAGCGTTTCGCCTTTGGGTGCCCTTTAAGCTCAAAGGTTTCAACAACGCCATCCCACGCCACTTCATCGCGGAAAAGCTCAATCACTGGCTCTGACGCAACGTGACGAGCCTTGCAGCCGTGCATGATTTCTACGGCGTCTTTGATTCTGGCGATTCGTTCGTTCACCCTTCAATCATTTCGACAAGATCGGCAACAGTCCAAGCAGAATTGATTACCCCAGCTTCGACGGCAGGCGCACACCTTACTGCGGTATGCGTTTTAACGAAGTTGTAGTAAGCGTAATGAAGAGCGACAGCGGCTTTGAAGTTCTCCAGCTTTTTGCTGAATGCGTTCGTCAAACGGGAAAGACGGCGGCAGTGCATCCGCAACGTGTGATTCTGTTTCTCTACGTAGGACGTGGAGATTAGATCAACGTTTGGCGCGCCTTTCACGACATGCTTTTCCACCTTTACGACCTCCGGCGGAGAATAGCGGCGTTGAGCCTCCACGTCCGCTTGGCTGAAAGTTTTTACGATTGAACCGTAGTCCACTTCACAGCCAAAGGCGCGTTCAATCGCTCCGGCGTAAGCGGCCAGCGCATCGCTGGAAATCTGAACGCGATGAGTCAGCCGAGCCGCCAAGTCTTCAATGAAATTGTTCGCCATGTATTGAGTGCGGGCACCAACGGAAAAAGTAGGAACCAGCTTCGTGTCTGCGTCTAACGCAATCCAAGTCCACACATCACCCTCACCTGCGCGGCGGTCCGCAGGGGTGGCGTTTTTCTGCTTCTTTCCGATGAAGCCCCAAATCTCATCCACTTGGATCGTCTTGCATGGAAGATTGCGAAGGCGTTCATCCATGATGGATTTACAGCCCTCGCCCATGCGAACGCCGAGCCGCATTATCGTATCACGGTGAACGCCTGTCATGCGCTCAATGGAGCGGATGCTGTTGCCCTCACAAAGCATTGCGGTTGCGGTGATTTTCTTTTCGGTTGGAAGCGCGTTCGCCATAGGTCGTTTACTGTTTGACTTTTTGTTTAACGGAAATATGTTTCCGGTCAATGCTTTTTGTTAAACAAAAATCAAAAACTGGAAGACCAAAGCTCGCTACAGATGAGCGAAAGTCTTCGCTTGTCGCAGCACGCTTCAGCGCTGAGGAACGGCGCTTGCTTGAAAAGACTGCGAAAAAATGCCGTATGAATTTATCTGCATGGATTCGCGAAACTTTACTGAGAAATGCAGGCTAGAAAGTTGACATCACGGAAAAAGAATCCACTGTAAAAAATCAGATTGAAACCAGAACTTTCCAACACTATTTCCCTTACTTTAGAGGGAGTGCTCGCCGACAATCAGCATGTCCGGCTTGAAGATTTCGTTTCTAAATTGCGTGCCTTACAGGATGCGTTGAATTGCATCGACAGAGAAGTAAACGATAGAGAAACGCTGTATTTTCGAGTCGTTGATCTCAGTCATTCCAGTCCGGCTACCGTCAAGCTGGAGGTTGTTCTCAGGAAGCATCTGAACACACCGAAAGCGCGTGCGGTGTACGGCGACTCCCCGAGGATCGTTCATCACCGTTTTTTTGAAAGTCTCACCTCTATTCGTTTCAAAAACGAGCGTATTGAAAATACTTCCGAGGAAACGATTGAGGCGTTTTCTGAATTGATAGATGGACTTGGCGACGCCTTCACTAGCGGCGCGATATACAATGGAAATGCACACATTCCGCTCGACGTTGGATTTTCCGATAACCTGAACAATCAGTTCACTCCACGATACAAGTCCAATGGCAGCGTCGTCGGCGATTTGCTGGCAATTAGTTTCGCGAAAGGAAGCAGATTTTATTTGTACCCCCAGATTGGGCCAACTTCTGTCGCGTGTGATTTCTCCAAAGCATCCGCAGAGATCGAAAAGCAGGCGCGAGCGTGCATTAAGAAACGAGTTCGAGTGTTCGGAACGAAGTGGTTTCGACCGACTAGCGGATTGCCATTTCGCGTTGACGTGCAACGAATTGAGGAAATTGTTCGCCCTAAAGTTTTCGTGTCCTTGAGTCCCAGAAGAAGCATTTATAAAGGGGTTCCCGCGCATGATTCCATAGCACAACAACGAAATGACTGGGAAGAATAGGCCAACATCATACTATTTCGATTCCTGCGTTTATCTGGCTTACCTCAGAAACGAAATCGTCCCTTATACGAAGCGGAAAATCTCCGCCATTGGGACTATCTGGAATCAGAGCGAGCGCGGGCAGTGTGCAATAATGACTTCCGCTATTACAATCACGGAGGTTTTGTCCCATAAGCTCACCAAGGAGGCTGAGAAGAAGTTTAATCACGCAATTCAGTCCATACATCAAATCGAGGACGTGACCCCGCCGATAGCGGAACGAGCGCGCAAATACCGCGACTACTATCAGAAAGCCCCCGTAGCCATCCCTGGTTCTTCAAATCAAACTCTCCAGAGAAGCGGTCTTTCAACGCCTGACGCATTGCATTTAGCGACAGCGGTCATTTTTGAGTGCGATCAATTTTGGACTTTTGACGGATTGAATGCCACGGGCAAAAAGAAGGATATTGGACTGCTGTGGCTCGGAAACAAAGTCGGAGATGATTCACTGATAATCTGCCAGCCCGAAACCGGAGAATTGGAATTACTCTAAACTTCGGATTTCAAATTAGGACACTACCCCGCGCTTGCGGCGCTTGCGGGCATTCGGCAAGATGACGACATGGCGCTGCCAAAATACGTTCGTTCAATTTTGTTCGCTATCGGCGGAATGGCCGCCGGGGTTGGCGTGATGATGTTCTTCCGTCCGGCGCAGCCGATCGTGGATTCCGGAAAAGGAACGTCGCAACCCGAAAAGCCCACGCCAATTTCCCCGGACGCCGATCCCGGCGAAAACGAATCGCTGACCGTGCTGAGCCGCGCGATTTCCACAGCCGACCGCGACAAACGCGCGGAAACATTGCGCGCGCTGGCGGTGCGACTCGTCGGCGAGGATGTGCAAAAGGCGCTCGCGCTCGCTGCGAAGATCCCGGACGCGGACGACAAACTGGAGTTTCTGCGCGCGCTGTTCGGAGCGTGGGCGGCGAAAGACCCGAAAGCCGCGATGGAATATGCGAAGGCGAATTTCACCGCCGGTTTACAGCAGTCCGAATCGCTCGTCGCAGCCGTAGAAAAATGGGGCGCTTCAAACCCTCGCGACGCGTGGATGTGGGTCGATGCGAATCTCGCCGGACCGCTCAAAGAACAGGCGACGACTTCGCTCGTGCAAGGCTGGGCGCGCACCGACCCGGAAGCAGCGGCGGGATGGTTCATCAGCACTGGCTCGACTTCGCAAAGCGTGCTCGACGCGCTCATCACGACTTGGACCGGACTCCGCGCACAAGACGCAGCGGCGTGGGTCGAGACTCTGCAAAATCCCACCGTGAAGGAAACCGGCCGCGTCCTCGTCGCCAGCGAATGGAGCCGACAAAACCCCGCCGAAGCCGCCGCATATTTCACCCCGATGATGACGGGAAAAACCGCGATCAATCTCGGCTCGGCAATCGTCAATTCGTGGGCCGCGAACGATCCCGCGTCCACTTCCACCTGGGTCGCAAAGCTGCCGCCCGGCGAAGCCCGTACCAACGCCGCCGGCACGCTGGCCACCGTTTGGGCGGCAAGCGACATCACCGCCGCCGTGAAATGGAGCGAAACCATCGAAGACCCGGAAATGCGCGACGGAGTAATCGACCATCTCGGCACAACATGGGGCGCAATCGAACCCGTGAAAGCCCTCGCGTGGATTGATTCACTACCCGTCGGCGAAGCCCGCACGGAGGCGACAAAAGGCGCGCTGAGTTCTTGGGCCGGGACGCAACCCGAGGCGATGAAAACATGGCTCGCAACACAACCACCCGGCCCAATCGCCGACGAAGCCCGAGCGAGCCTCGCCGCCGTCTATTCCGACTCCGACCGCGCCGAATCCATGCGGCAATCCATCGCAATCACCGATCCCATCGCCCGCGGCGATGTAGCATCGAAGTTTTTCCGACATTGGCGAAAAACCGACGACGCAGCAGCACAGCGATGGCTGCAAGCCGAATGGCCGCGCCTTTCCCCCGACGTGCAGGCCCGGCTTGCGAAAGAGCAGAATTCTAAATAGTTGCGGCCCGCTTTTTTCTCACACTGAGCTTGCCAGCGTGAAAACCTCCCCGCTAGAAAAGCCGCCCTTCATTAACACATTTATATTTATGCCAGAACGTATCGGATTTGTCGGAGTAGGTCGCATGGGGGCCAATATGGCCCGCAGGCTCAAGGAAGTCGGTTTCAAAGTGACCGCAGTTTATGACATCAACAAAGGAGCCGCTGTGGAACTCGGCAAAGAGATCGGTGCGGAAGCTTGCTCAAAGCTCACCCGCGTCACCGAACTCGCCGACATCATCATCACCGTGGTCACCGACGACAAAGCGCAGCTCGCGCTCTTCGCCGCCAAGGGCGACAGTCTGCTGAAAGGCAAAAAAGGAGTCGCGAAAGGCCGCGTCTTTGTGAACTGCGCGACCGTCTCGCCGGACATTCATATTAAAGTGGAGAAGCTCGTGAAAAAAGCAGGCGCAAGTTCGCTCGAAGGCTGCATGGCGTCGTCCATCACCCAAGCACGCGCAGGCATGCTCTATCTCATGGTCGGCGGCGACGCTGCGACTTACGAGGCCGTAAAGCCCGTCCTTTCCAAACTCTCCGACGACGGAAAACTGATGCGCCGCATCGGCAACACCGGCCAGGCCGCGCAGCTCAAGGCGCTCGTGAATATGGTCATGAACATCAACACCGCCGGACTCGCGGAAGGACTCGGCCTCGCACAGGCGCTCGGGCTCGACCTCAAAACGGTGATGGAAGTTTTCAGCCAGACCGGCGCAAACAGCCGCGTCCTTGCCACCGATGGCGACGACATGGTGAACCGCGACCACTCGTGCTTCTTCAGCGCCGCCCACGCTGCGAAAGACAGCGGCATCGCACTCGGCATCGCGAAGAAACAGAAAATGAAACTCCCGCTCGCACAGGCCACTTTCGACCAATTTACAAAGCTCACAAAGCTCGGCTTTGGCGGCCTCGACAAGAGCGGCATCGCCGAACTGACCTTTAAGGGCCGCGGCGGCGCCAAGAAGAAAAAGTAAACCAATTTGCCCGCACTCCGCGGGCGATAAACAAACAAACAAACCAATAGAACACACACTACCATGAGCCACGTCCCAATGATTAGCTCCGGAGTTGCCGGCCCGCTCGGCGCTCTCCACCTTCCACGCCTCTGGCTGAAAGTCAGCCTCGAAGCCGCCGGCAAACTCGCCGCTGGCTATCCCGGCATCGGCGCTGGATACGACTCGATGACCTGCGCAGCCCTGGGCCTCGACCCGGAAGCCGTAAAGAGCTTCATCGCCACCAGCAAGCCCACGTATCCTGCTTTCGAAGCATGGGTGCGTGCGAACGGCAAGAACCTCACGAAGGCCGCCATCCACAAGCACAACCTCGCCATCCTCGGCTACGTCCACGCTGA
>JAYTMG010000592.1:0-22239 GCA_043728745.1 Verrucomicrobiaceae bacterium | reverse complement strand
TTCCGCACCAAGCTCACCAACCCCATCGGCACTACCTTCGGTGCCCCGCCAGCATCACGCTATAATGCCGCGCGAAGCCGTGGCATCCACCACGGCTAGCCGCAGAGCTCTGCGCGACAAGTCGCTTGAGAAACGGCGGCGACAAGTCGCCGCAGTCCACGGCTGCCGCGCCGGCGAATGCGGCCTCTTCGCAAAAGGGAGCGCCGCTCTCGCTCATCTTCGCCATCCCCGATCATCCGTGGGCGGATACCGTGGAAGGCGCGGCAGTCCGCATCGCGATGACCGTCGCCATCCCCGGCACCCACGAAGGCGAACTGCGCACGGTGACGACGGAAGAGCCGCATGAGGATGGATCGTCGCTGGTAACGTTCGACGTGAAGAAGGGACGCATCGCGGCGGACCTCACGACGGGGGCGGATGTTTCCAGTGCCGTGGCGCTGAAGGCGAATGAGGGGCTGAGTACGCCCGGAGTGAAACTCCACGGAGCAGGATTCATCGTTACGCCCGAGAAAGCCACCACGCTTGGTCTCGGTTCAGTCCCCGATCTCGAAAACTACATTTGGCACTACCGTCACGGGAA
Source organism: Verrucomicrobiaceae bacterium (assembly GCA_043728745.1). Classification (GTDB taxonomy): domain Bacteria; phylum Verrucomicrobiota; class Verrucomicrobiia; order Chthoniobacterales; family Chthoniobacteraceae; genus SXWH01. Next base: position 21,659 of record JAYTMG010000592.1, on the reverse strand, counting down.
AGACCTCAATGACACGCCGCGTGGCGTGATGGTGATCGACCTTCACGGCCTTTCCTCGGACGCAGTTCGCCAGCGTTTCCCTGCCGTTTACCAGCATGTGCTCACGACGGTGAAGCCCGAGCGCGACCAGAATAATGAACTCTATCGGCGCGAGAACTGGTGGCTATTCGGTAGAAAGAACACCGAGCTGCGTTCGTCCCTTCGTGGGCTTCCGCGGTACATAGCGACTGCAGAGACTTCCAAGCACCGCATGTTTCAATTCCTCGACGCGAGCATTCGGCCCGACAACATGCTCATCGCGATCGCCCTCGACGACGCCTTTCACCTCGGCGTGCTCAGCAGCCGAATCCACGTCGTCTTTTCCCTCGCTGCTGGCGGCACTCTCGAAGACCGCCCACGTTACAACAAAACGCGCTGCTTTGATCCCTACCCATTCCCCGCGTGCGACGAATCTGCGAAGGCGCGCATCCGAGCGCTTGGGGAGGAACTCGACGCGCACCGCAAGCGAGTGCAGGCCCAGCACCCCGGCCTTTCGCTCACGGCGATGTACAACGTGCTGGAAGCCCTGCGCGAGGGACGCCCGCTTTCCAAAAAGGAACAGGACATCCACGACCGCGGCCTCGTCTCCGTCCTCCGCCAGCTCCACGACGAACTCGATGCCGCAGTCGCCGCCGCCTACGGCTGGCAGGACTTGTGGGAGTGGCACGACGAAGCGCGCAAAGGATCGCTCCACGACTTCAAAACCGGCATGGACGCGCAACTCGCCGCCACCGGCCCCGAATACACCGCCGCCCTCGCCACATGGGAGCGGGAGTTCGACGCCGAAATCCTCACCCGCCTCGTAGCCCTCAACGCCGCCCGCGCCGCCGAGGAAGCCGCCGGCAAAATCCGCTGGCTGCGCCCCGATTACCAGGCCCCCGCCGTATCGCAGCCCACGCTGGGCATCACAGCCAAACCCGCCAAAGGCGCAAAGCCCGCAAAGAAAAAAGCCGCCAAAGCCGCATGGCCCAAACCGCTCGCCGAACGGGTGAAGGCCACCGAACAAGCCCTGCGCGAAGCCGCCACCGCCGTAACCCCCGCCGAACTGGCAAAGCGCTTCCTCCGCGCCAAACCCGAAGACCTCGCCGAAATCCTAGAAACGCTAGTCTCCATGAGCCGCGCGCATCAGGACGGGGAGAAGTTCAGCGTGTAACCCGAGCGCCGCGATTGCGTGTCGTGGCTCACGCCGCCCGTGTGTGGTTAGCCTAAAAACGGCGATGGAAAGTGACTACGAAGGACGCAAAGAACGCGAAGGAAGGACTTTCCAAGCGGATTGAGTCGGAGGAATTTCTCACCCCAGCGGTGAGTCGAACGCGACCCCAGTATCACTGGCTTTACTTCTGTCTTCGCGCTCTTCGCGCCCTTCGTAGTCACCTCTATTCACGTTTCTAGGGTTAGCCTGAGCAGACGAAGACTCTGCGAGCGGCGGGCAGCGAAAGTAGTCCGCGACTATAGTCGGTCAAACCGTGAAAAAGAGATGCAGCGAACGCTTCGCAGGGAAACGGGTGTGATTAATTCTACTTTTAATGACGAATGACGAACCACAAGCTTTGCTGTGAAAACAACCCGCCTGCGAGTTCGTCATTCGGCATTTCACAAAGTCCATCACCCCTATCCACCCGCACCAACAGGGCCGTCGCGCGAAGTGGACAACTGCCGGGCTTCCGCTAAATGGTAGCGCATGTCTCGACGCCAACGTTCTTCTACCGCACGCCCGTCTTCCCGCCTTTGGCTGAAGATTGTGGGCGCGCTTTCTGTTCTGCTGGTCGCGGGGATTGTGACGGTGTTTGTCGGTTTCAAATCGTGGGCCATGAAACATCTTCGCTCGCCGGAATTCCGCCGGCAGGTGGAGTCGCGGGCGGGGCAGGATTTGCGGGGACGGGTGGAGATTTTTCCGATTCGGTTTGAAGGCGGACAGTTTTATTCCGACGGGCTGTCGGCGCTGGGCGGGCCGGATGCGGGATTTCATTCCGTGAAGATCGAGAATGTGCGCGGCGACTTCCGGCTTCCCTCGCTTTGGCAGCTCATTGTCGGCGAGCACAAGGGCTTCGTGGACAATGTCGAGGTGCAGCGGTTCGATGCGGATTTCGACGACCTGCGCACGGAAATGATCGTGGCACCGAAGGAGAAGCACAAGCACTCGAAAGTCCTCAACATTGCGGTTCGCGATGCGCGGCTGAAATGGCGCAGCGGCGGGCTCGTGAATCTCGCGGTGAAGGTCACTCCGCGGGACAAAGGCTGGATGTTCGAGGGGAGCGGTGGGCGCATCAATCAACTCGGACTGCCCTCGATCGATGTGTCGAGCATCCGGGCGATGTACAATGAGCCTACATTTTATCTCCAGGAACTCGTCGCGCGGCAGGACGGGGGCGAGATTGTCGCCTCCGGCGAAATGCGACCGCAGGATAAGGCGGACATGCAGTTCGTGGTGAAGAGCGTGAACGTTGCTCCATTTCTGCCCGACGATTGGCGGGCGCGGCTCCACGGTCGGCTCGCTGGCGATGTGCGCGCGGTCTTTTCCACGCGGGACGGGGACAGCGCACCGGCTCAAATTTCTGGCAAACTGCGGCTGGAAGGCGGGCATATTGAAGCGCTTCCGGTGCTTGCGAAGCTCGCCGAGTTCACGAAGACGGAGCAGTTCCGGCGGATGCGGCTGGATGAGTTGAGCGGGGAGTTTTCCACGCAGCCAAAGGGAGTATCGGTGTCAAAATTCGTTCTCGAATCGAAGCAGCTTCTGGTCGTTCGCGGGGCGTTCACTATCATGGATGATCAGGTGGAAGGATCGTTCGATGTTGGAATCACACCCGGCCCTTTGCAGTGGTTGCCGGGGTCGCAGGAAAAAGTGTTTACGGTGAACCGCGATGGCTACGCGTGGACGACAATGCGCGTGACTGGGCCGACGTCTGCGGTGAAGGAAGACCTCACTTCGCGGCTCGTTGCGGCTGCGGAATCGGCGGCGATCCAGAAGGTCGCGGATACGGCAAAGGGGGTTCTCGAAACCGGCGTGAAAGGAACGGTCGATACGGCAGTCGATGCCGCAAAAAAGGGCGTCGGCGGTGCTGTAGATTTGCTATTTGGGAAATAGACCCTTGGCTACTGCTGGCTCTTTCCGCGACGCAGAACGAACGGTTCGCTCTTCGCGATGGCGGCAACGAGGGCGGAGAATTTCCACTGGTTCTTCCCGAGTGAAACGACAATCCGATCCACCGCGCGATCGTCGTAGCTTTCCAGCCCGCGCCCCAACGCGTAAATGAGCATTTTCTCCGCGACGCAGCGGCCAAATTTTTCGCGCTGATCCTTCAGCATGGTCTTCAAGTCGGAGAGGCTGCGAAGCTCGAGTCCTGCGACTTTTCCGCCGATTTCGAGCGGCTTTCCTTGCTCGTCCTTTTCCCGCCAGCGGCCCACGCCGTCGAAATTTTCCAGCGCGAATCCCATCGTGTCCATTTTCAAATGGCAGTTCGCACACTTCGGGTCCGCGCGGTGTTGCATCATCTTTTCGCGGAAAGTGCCGGAGAGTTCCTTGCGTGAATTATCTTCGATGCTCGGAACATTTGGCGGCGGCGGTGGTGGGGGTTCGCCGAGGATTTGTTCGAGGATCCATTTTCCGCGCTTCACGGGCGAAGTGCGAGTGGGGTTCGACGTGACGGTGAGGATGCTGCCCTGCGTCAGCAGGCCGCCGCGCGGAGTGCCGGCGAGCGACACGCGCTTGAAGTTTTCGCCGTCGTAGCCGTTGGGCGGATAGATTCCGTAGGCATCGCCGAGACGGCGGTCGAGGTAGGTGAAATCGCCATCTAGCATGTCGAGGATGCTGCGATCTTCGCGGGCGATCTCGGTGAGGAAAAGGCGCGTCTCTTCGATCATGGATTTCCGCAAGCTCGGTCTCCATTTGCGGAAGACCTGCTCGTCTGCCTGATGAGTCGCGAGTCGCCGGAGTTGCAGCCACTGCATCCCGAAGTTTTCCACGAGCGCTTCGGCCCGCGTGTCCTTCAGCATCCGGTGAATCTGCGCGTCGAGATTTGCAGTGAGCTTCCGCTCGTTGGCGAGGCGCATCAGTTCTTCATCCGGCATGGTGGACCAAAGGAAATAGCTGAGCCGCGTCGCGAGGTGAAATTCGTTGAGCGGATGCGCATCAGCGCTCTCCGGCTGATCGTCGGGTTCCATTCGGAAGATGAATTTCGGCGAGGAGAGAACTGCGATGACCGCCTCGCGAATCGCGACGGGGAATTTCGCGCCTCGGGCGAGAGCGGACTCCGAGATCGCGGCTACACGCTCGATCTCGTCTTTTTGCACCGGACGCCGCCAAGCGCGCGACATGAAGTACGTCATGATTTCGCGAATCTGTTCCGGAGGAGTCTTACTCGCGACCCCGTTCATCCACCGTCGCATAAACGGCGTGGAGGAATCCGTGGTCTCTTCAGTTTCCAGATACTCAAGGAAAACGGCGGGCGGAGGATTCGCGGCTTCATCCTTCACGAGCGCAATCGCGATGCGCTCCACGCCTTTGATGTAGGGAAGTTTCACCTCCAGCATTTGCGCATCTTTTTCCGAGCGCGCCTTCACTTCGACCTCACGCAGTACGCGAAATTTTGCGACTTGCTGCACCTTTTCAATCTCCAGCGCGCCCGCCCGGCTCGTGTCGGAATTTTCCATTTTATCGCCCGCAATAATCATCGCGATTTTCACCGGACGGCCCGATGGAGACTCAGCGTAGGCGCGAGTGCGGAAGACATATTCGGTTCCTTGTTTCGGCTTGAACGGAGTGTTCACCGGCCCTGTGCCCACATGGTCCTTGCCCGGCGTCATCATCCGGAATTGCCCGCGCATCGGTGTGGATGCAGACCCCGGCTCGGTGTAGCGGCCGGACATGTGGCGCTTTTGCGGAGCGGGTAGTTCGGTCGGGATTGCGGCGCTCGCGACAGCGGATGCTGCGTCGAGATACCGTTCCATCAGCACCGGAGAAATCGAGAGCACGTCCGCGATATTGTCGAAGCCATGCCCGACGTCGTCGCTCGGGAAATCAGCGGCAGGCTGGAAATCAAAGCCCGTCAGATCGCGGATGGTGTTATTGTATTCCACACGATTTAAGCGGCGCAGAGTGACGCGGCCAGGGTCTGGTTTTGCGTTTCGATCGGATTCCGCAAAAACGGCACGCGCGCTCGCGAGGAAAATGCGGCGCTCTTCGTCTGAGGGCTGAGGCTCGTCGTCGGGCGGCATGTCGTGTTGCTCCACCGCATTGAGGATGGTCTTCCATTTCTTCCTGTCTTTCAGCAGCGATGCTCCATCGCGGAAAAGGTGCAATGTGATGTCGCCCTTCTGTTTTTTCTGTCCGTGGCAGGACGTGCAGTTTTTCTCCAAAAACTGGACGACTGCTGTTTCAAACGGCTGCGGCGCGGCTCCGACTGCCGCAACCCAGACTAGAAAAAATATCGCTCCAAAGACTCGCATAGATGGCGGTGACAACCGGTGCGGGGGCGGAAGCTTTGGCCGCGCGGGGAAACTCAAGCGACGAAAATTTCGGCGACGCTATCCGCGAGCATTTTTCCGCGAGGCGTGAGGCGGAGCGCGGTGCCGTGACTTTCGAGCAGGCCGAGTGTTTCAAACTTCGCGATGTCGTCGGACCAAGGCGCGAGTTCGTTGCGCGGAATTCCTTCGCTCATGCGGATGCGGAACGCAGCAATCTCGCCGATGCGCTGAGCGTCGGTGAGTTCCTCGCGAAACTCGGCGGTGCGTTCTCCGGCGAGCGAACGGCGTGTGTATTCCGCAGTGTCGCGGACGGCTTCCCAGCGGCGAAGCCCCACGGTGGAAAATGCGCTGGGGCCAAATCCGAGGTAGTCCGCGCCGAGCCAGTATGCGCGGTTGTGGCGAGATTCGCGGCCTGGTCGCGCGTGGTTGCTGATCTCGTATTGTTCAAATCCCGCTGCGGCGAGAGCTTCCATCGTATGCTCGAAAAGTTGCGCGTCGTGCTCGATGTCCTGCACGAAAGTTCCGCCGGTGAGCTTGCGGAAATACTCGGTGTCTTCCTCGTAAGTGAGGCAGTACGTGGAGATGTGGTCGGGGGCGAGCGCGACGGTTTTCGCGACGGTGGCGTGCCACTGCGCGGCGGTCTGTCCGGGGACGGAAAACATCAGGTCGAGATTCACTGCCGGGATGCCCGCTTCGCGCAGGGTCTCGTAGGTTTTTTCGGCAGCGGCGGCGGTGTGGACGCGGCCCAGTGTTTTCAAAAGGGCATCGTCCCACGACTGCACGCCAAGGCTCACGCGGGTGACGCCATGCTCGCGGAGCAGGCGCGCTTTTGATGGGCGGACGGTGGCGGGATTTGCCTCCAGCGACAGCTCTTCCAGTTCAGAAAAATCGATCAGTTTTCGCAACCCGCCGAGGAGCATGTCGAGCTGCTCCTCAAGCAGCGCGCTGGGCGTGCCGCCGCCAAAATAGATGGTGCGGGGCCGTATGTCGTATTCATCGGAAGCTCGCCGAACATCGGCGAGAAGAGCTTCGACGAACGCGGTGTTTTTGTTCTTCGCGCCGGTCTCGACGTAGAAGCTGCAATACGGGCACAGCTTCGGGCAAAACGGGATGTGGAAGTAAAGGTGGCGGATGCTTTCCGGCATCGCAGCGCGCTATTTCACGCGCTTGATGACGGCCTGCTCCAGGCGGTCCACGTAGGCGTCGAGGCTGGGCTCCAAAGCGCGGATTTTTTTGAAGAGCGCGCGGTTGTATTCGAGCGAGGCTTCCTTCGCTTCGTTGGCGTCGATCGTGGAATCAGCCTTCGACTTTAATGCGACGATCTTTTCGTCCGCGACCGCGACCGCTTTTACCGCTTGATACTTCGCGGCTTCGTCGAGGGTGCTGAGATCGGGTTTGTTCGGTGTCGCGATTTTCGCGGTCGCTCCTTTTCCTTTGCCTTTGGTTGTTGGCGGCTTGGGAGTTTCGGCTGGCTTTGCCACGTCATCAGTCTTTGGATCTGGCGTGGGTTTCGGCGGCTGCGTTTCAGCGGGAGTTGTGGCTGGCGTTTCCGTTGGCTCTGCGGGCTTCTCGGCCTCGACGGGTTTCGCAGGCTTCAGCGGCTTCGCGATGATGGCAGGCTCGGGAGTTTCGGCGGTACGTGGCGACGGTGCCTTTGGCCGTGGTTTGGTGATTTTTGCTTTCGGCTTCGTCGCCGGTGCCGGCGTTGGTGCGGGCGTGGGGGTCGGCTTTACCTTTGGAGCATTAGTTGGACGCCCGAAGATCCGCTCCATGAGGCTGCGGCGCGGCTCGGAGGCAGGTGCGAAGAGTTCGGATTTCTTTTCTTCGGGTTTCTTGATGACGCGCGCAGGTCGCACTTCCTGTGCAGACAGCGGGAGCGTGGCGATGATGGATAGAATAAGAAGCAGCTTACGCATGGCAGAGATTGGCAATACGCGGGAATCTGTGTTCAAAGTAGGTTTCTGTCGAGTCTCATGAACGAATCTAACGAGACCATCACCGGCCTGCGCTGCTGGGTGGAGGTCAATATCAGCGCGCTACATCACAATGCGAACGTCCTCCGTTCGCGAACTCCGGCTGGCCTCATGGCAGTGGTCAAAGCGAACGCCTACGGCCACGGCACGGCGCACGTCGCGGGCGCACTTGAGGGGATGGTGGCGATGTTTGGCGTGGCGAATCTTCGCGAGGCACGAGAGGTCCGCGCCGTATCAAAAAAGACGCCGGTTTTTGTTCTCGGAACAGTCCTCCCGTGTGAACGCGAAGCGATCGTGCGCGAGGGCTTTATTCCTGTCGTATCCAGCGTTGAGGAGGCGCTGGCTCTTTCGGTGTTCGGCTCGGTGAAACTCCATCTCGCCATTGATACAGGCATGGGCCGGATGGGAGTTTGGAAAGACGACGCGCTCGCGGTTGCGCAGGAGATTTTGCGGATGCCGGGCGTCGAGCTGGCCGGAGTCTGCTCCCATCTTTCGTGCGCCGACAGCGATGCGGATTTTACGCTCGCGCAGTTGAATTCGTTCGAGTCGCTCACCGCCGCGATCGCCTCGCTGTCGCCGACTCCGCTTTTATTGCATGTCGAAAATAGTGCCGCGACGCTCGCATTCCCGACACATGCAGCGGGGATCGTGCGCTGTGGTCTCGCGCTTTACGGCGTGTCGCCGATTGCGGAATTTCAGCACCTTTTTCGTTCGGTGCTTGTGTGGAAAACGCGAGTGCTCCTCGTCCGCGAAATGGAGCCGGGCAGGGGAATCAGCTACGGACGCACCTACGTCACAGCGCGAAAAATGCGAATCGCCACGCTCGCGGTGGGCTACGCGGATGGCTACCCGCGCGCTCTTTCGGAAAGCGGTGCGGCGGTCGTCATCAAAGGAATCCGATGCCCCGTCGTCGGGCGTGTGACGATGGATCAAATCATGGTCGATGTCTCGGAAGTTGCCGACGCGATTCCCGGTGATGAAGCGGTGTTGCTCGGTGACGGTATTCACGCCAATGAGCTTGCGGAAAAAGCGCGGACAATTCCGTGGGACATCTTCACGGGAATCGGCCAGCGAGTCGCGAGGATCGCGGTTTAGCGGCGGGTGGAGTTTGCGTAGTGGCGGAGGCGATCCGCGTGCGTGAGAACCCAATGAAATCGCGGTGATCAAACGCTACGAGAACATCGTCGGGCTTTGGTTTTGCTGGAAGAAACTCGACCTGATCCTCCATCAACGCGCGACGCTGGTGGATGAAGATCAAAGCAAGGAACCTATGAAGTCCGAGTCGCGCAGTCGTTGCGGCCCACGAGCGCGTCAATCGCAGCCACGTGTGCTGCGATACGGCGTTCGAGAGCGAATTCACTGGGCGTCTCAAACGTAATGCTGCGACCACATTTTTGCAGATGCAGCCAGATGGCTTCGGGATGCCCGAGCTTCCGGAGTGCAGCCGGGGAGAGGCGTGGACTGAGCAGCCCGTTCTTCACACGGCGGCCCTCGATGCGGGTCCGAGGATCGCGTGGAATTTCCCGCTCCGCTGCGCCGAGCAAGTGCGGTCCCGCGGGGCTCGTGGTGTGATGCTCGTAAAGATAGATGCCTTCGGCGTCGTAGTCTTCATGCAGCATCAGCGCCGACGCAAAGTGATATGGTTGCGCGGCCTTTTGCACGGCTGCGATGGTGGGATGCTGGTTTTTGTGAAACAACCGGTTCAAATCGTGGCCCGCCATATCCGAGCGTTTGTTGTTGGAGAGGCCCCAAGGATTGATGCACGGAAAGATCAAAACCGGCAGCGTCGCGAGCGTTTTGCAGCGGGCTTCCGCCCACGCGATCAAACCCTCAGTCCCGCCCGGTTCATCGCCATGGATACCTGCGGATAAATAGATGGCCCCACGAGTTTCGAGCGCAGGAGAGGCCAAGCAAAACACAGGATAGCCGTCCGATTTCGCAATCGTGCGGAGGGCGATGCCGGAAGCGCGCGCGACGGCCCGCCAACGTCCGGCGAGTGTTCGATAATCATGGCAGCTTTTTCCCATGAGACGGGCGTAGCGCGATTGCGAGGAATTGTCACCATTGACCCGCGCAGCGCCCGCGAGCCGGTACTAATACCATGTTCGGAAAACAAAATGACTACGACGGGCGCGAAGGACGCGAAGATGACGCGGAAATGAAACCCTCTCCTTCGCGTCCTTCGCGAGCTTCGTAGTCACCTCAACGTCGGTCTGATTGGCTTTGCGAAATGGCATAACAGCAAATCCATCGTCCGAAGCCGTTTGTAACGGTGGGTTCATTTGAGCGCCGGACTTTCGAGGCGCATACTCACGGCGACTCGTATGAAAACTACCACCAGACATATCGCATTCACCCTCGTCGAACTCCTCACCGTCATGGCCATCATTGGCATATTGATGGGCCTCATATTAACGGGCGTCCAGTCCGCCCTCTACTCGTCGCGCCGCGCGTCCGCCCGCGCCTCGACTCACAACATCGCACACGCCATCCGCGCCTACTCGCTCGATTACGGGAACTATCCCGCAGTCGCCACACCCACTGGCCCAGAAGATAGCCGAATGATCGTAGTCGGTGAATCCGCCGGCCTCGCCACGGAGAGCAACGCCGGCCTCTTCAACGCGCTCCGCGCAATTCCCGTGGGCATGAATGTGGACCATAAACTGAACCCTCGCAGGCAGACCTACTTCACCGGGCCGACCGCGAAGAGCAGCAAGCCTCCGCGCGGAGGATTTGCCGACGGCACAATCTTCCCGCCGGAACTCGTGGGCTGTTTCATCGACCCGTGGGGCGGGCAGTATTGTATCGTGATGGACGCCGACGGCGACGACATGCTCGACCTCGGCACCATCTACGCGGACCTCAGCGGCCCCGGAAATATCGTCCGGCAAAATCCCTGCGTCTTTTCGCTCGCAGCAGACGGCATCCGCGGCGAGCGCGGCTACGAGGGGCTATCGCAAAAGCCGAATGTCAACGCGCAGGCGGATGACCTGTTTTCGTGGCGTTAGCGGAGGAGCGCGGCAACGGCATCCGCGTCTTCGGGCGTATCGACGCCGAGGCTGATGTGTTTGACTTCCACGACGCGGATCTTCACGCCGTTTTCTAAAGCGCGGAGTTGCTCCAACGACTCCGCCATTTCGAGCAGCGTGGGCTTCCACTTCACGAACTGAAACAGCAGTTCCATCGAGTATCCGTAGATGCCTTGGTGGCGGAAAAAGCGGAGTCCTTTCGTCTCGTTGCGCACGTAGGGCAGGGGAGAGCGGCTGAAGTACAGGGCGTCGCCTGCGCGATTCATGACGACTTTTACGGCGTTGGGATTTTGCACATCGTCGCCGGGTTCGAAGACGCTAGCGGAAGTGATCATCTTCACGGAGGCGTCATTGGCGAGGCCGCGTGCGAGCTTTGCGACGGTGCCGGGATCAACGAGCGGTTCGTCGCCCTGAACGTTGATGATGTGCGTGAAACCCTTCAGTTTTTTCTTTGCCACTTCGGCGACGCGATCGGTGCCGGAGCGGCATCCTTCCGACGTGAGAACACACTCCGCGCCAAAGCTGGCGCACGCTTCCATGATGCGTTCATCCTCGGTTGCCACGATGACGCGCTCGATCCCTTTTGCGCGGCTGGCGCGTTCCCAGACGTGTTGGATCATCGGTTTTCCCGCGAGGGGGAAAAGCGGCTTTCCGGGAAAGCGGGTGGAGGCGTAACGAGCGGGAATGACGACGGCGATTTTAGCGGGCATGGGTCTGGCGTAAGATGAACGAGGCGGCTTCTGCAAGGTCTTTGGCGACAAATGCCGCACCCTCGGATGAGGCATTCGCCCCGATACCCGTCTGAACGAGAATCGACTGCGCGCCTGCGGAAACGCCGGCCTGTACATCGCCGTCGCGGTCGCCAATCATCCACGACTTCGCGAGATCGATGTCGAGGTGCGCCGCCGCATCGAGCAGCATTCCGGGATTCGGCTTGCGGTGATTCGAAGGCGCTTCGGAGTGGTCGGGGCAAAAATAAGTAGCGTCGATCAAGTCGGGCCCTAGCAATTCTTCCACTCGCGCGGCGACTTCGTGATACTGCGCTTCCGTGAAATAGCCCCGCCCGATGCCGCTCTGATTGGTGACAATGACCAGCCGATACCCCGCCGCCTTCAAGCGCCCCAGCGTCTCGGCGACTCCGGGATAAATCTCCACGCCCGCCGGATCGGAAAGATAGCCCGCATCGTGCATGAGAGTGCCATCGCGATCGAGAAAGACCGCAGGCGTCAGCGATTGAGAAAGATTTGCCATGTCTGCAAACGATGGAACGCGGAACGGCGCGGAATGAAAAGCGCGGAGAACTCGAAACGTCGTGTTCGTTCGGCTGCTTAAAACTCGACCTTTTTCGGCTTCTCCCCGAGTAGGGCGCGGAGGGCGAAAGCGGGCAGGACGGTGCCGGCGAGCCAGTAGGCGGATGCGATGAACTGGTGCTTTTTGGAGCAGCGGTAGCAGGCGAGGAGATTCGAGAGGGCGAGGCTCTGGTACTTGTTTCCGGGCTCGTCGGGGCGTCCGAGTTTGCGGTTCAAAAATGCGCGGGGGATGCTGCGGACGGTGCGGTCATAGAGCTCGCGGGCGAAGGCGCGGTCGGCGGTCGGGACGAGCAGATCGTCGGTATAGACGCGGGTGATATCGACGGCGGTGAGGAGCGGTTGGTTCCAGCTTTTGAATTGTTCCTCAAACTCAAACAGCGGCTCCGGCACCCACCAAGAACGTTCCTTTGCGAGGATGCGCAGGAGCACTACGACATGCGGGTAGAGCGATGCGCAGAATTCGCCTTGGTCGTGGGCGAGGTAGGGTTCGCGGCGGACGATGAAATTGCCGAGAAATGTGAGATGGAATAATCCGAGCACGCGCGTGAGTTCGCTGCCGTTTGCGAACCAGCATTCGCCTTTGCGGGCGTCCCAATTGCCGTCCATCGGCTGATCGGGAAGTGTGGGGAAAAGCGCAACAACAGGTCGCTCGGCGGTGGCTCGTGTGAGTGTGGCGCAGACGCCGCTGGCGAGCGCGTCGTCGTCACCCTGGAAGAGCAGATACTCGCCGGATGCCATCCGGGATACGGTCTGGAGATTGCGCGAAAAGCCGACGTTTTCCGACTGCCGGAATTTCTTTACGACGATGTTGGGCGGTTGAAATGCGGCGATGACGGCCGGGGTTTCATCGGGCGATGCGTTGTCGCTGATGCAGACTTCGACTTTGTCGGACCAGCCGCCTTCCGTCAGCACGCTGGCGAGGCGGTCGAGCGTGAGTTTGAGTAGTTCCGCGCGGCGGAATGTGGGGATGCAAATCGAGACGAGGGGCGTCATTCCTCGAATGAAAATGGAATGGTGTCCGCCGGATCGTAGAGCAGATCGGAGTATGCGGAAAGCAGCATGGGCGGCTCGTCTTCGCGCTGCTCGGCGCGGAACGCGTGGGCGATTCCGGCGGGCATGTGGATCGTCATCGGGGCGTCTGTTGTTAGCAAGAGTTCGGCGCGCTCGTTCGTGACAGGGTCGGCGACGAGCAAGGTTGCGCGGCCTTGGAGGAGCGTGAACCATTCTTGAGCGCGGGGATGGAAATGTCCGCCGCGGATCTTTCCGGGCAGCGCCATCACGACATAAAACTCGCCAGTCGCGGCGGGAAGTCCGTCTTCGTGTCCGTTGATGCACTTGAGCAGCCAGCCACGGGCGTCGCCGCGGTGTTGGCGGGGGTAGAGTCGGATGCGGTCGAGCAGTTTCATGCGAGCATTCGATCGATGCCGGTTGCGAGCGATGTGTTCGGTTTCCAGTTTAGGGTCTCGGTGATGAGTGCGATGTTCGCCGTGTAGTTCATCATTTCGTCGCTGCGATACGGCCGGGCGCCGAAACGTAAATCGGGTGTGAGCCCGATTCGCCGGAGCGCGTCGCCGACTGCTTCGATGAAATCGCGGAGCGTGATGAATTCGCCGGACGCGACATTGAGCGTGCGCAGCGTTCCGTTTTCGGGAGGTTGCACGAGCGTGCGCCAGAATGCTTCTGCGATATCGAGAACGTCGGTGTAGTCCCGGACTTGCTGGCCGAGCGTGAGGTCGATGGGCTCGCCGGCGCGCGTTTTGGCGATGATGTAAGGCGCAAGTCGGCCTGCGGGTTCGCCGGGTCCGTAGATGCTGTAGGGGCGCAGAACTGTGATGGGCAATCGTGCCGAGTAGTACGATGCGATGGCGGTCGCAGCGGCCTTGCTGGCTCCGTAGGCGGAGTTTGGAAGGAGCGGATCGCTTTCGCGGCGTGCGCGGTCCATCGGTGCGTATTCAAACCCCGAACCTGCGGAGACGACTGCGGGTGGCGAGGTCAGCTTTGAAGCGGGTTCCAGGACGTTTGCGAGACCCAGTGAATTGATGCGGCAGAGGTGGCTCACGTCGGTCTCTCCGTATGCGACGCCTGCCGCAGCGAGATGGATAATGCCCGTCGGCGCGACTTGCGCGACGACTTCTGCCATGCGCGCGGAGTCGGTGATTTCCCCTTGATGAAAGGCGACGTCGCTTTCCGTTTTTACGCGGTCAAACGCGTGAATCTCCGCACCGAGTTTTTGCCCGAGTGCGATGATGTGTTTGCCGATAAAGCCGGATGCGCCCGTGATGAGGACGCGCCCGCCTTTCCATGCGAGAGTTGGTGTGTTCATAGTCCGGCTCCCCACGCGATTCCTTGAGTGCAAGCGGAGCGCTCGAACTCCGCGATTTGCCCGAGCGTCAGCGTCCGCAGGTCGGCCTCGCCATCGGCGTGTCGTCGGTACCAGTGCGCGGTTTGTTTGATCGCTTCGTCAAACGCCCACGTAGGACGCCAGTTCAAAAGCTCCGTGGCTTTATCGATCGCTAGCCGGAGCCTTCCTGCTTCCTTGCCCGCAAAGACGGGTCCGCTCTGCTCCCATGAGCCGGGCCAGTGTTTGAGGATTTCATCGACGAGCGCGCGCACGCTGCGGAAGTCGTGGGTGGCTGGGCCAAAGTTAAACGGCGAGATGAGCGGCGAATCTTTCGGCTCACTCGAGATGCGCGCGGCGAGGCAAAGGTAGCCGCTGAGGCAGTCGAGAACATGCTGCCACGGGCGAACTGCATCGGGGTTTCGCACGGCGACGGTCTGCCCGGTAGCGAGAGCCTTTGTGCAGTCAGGAACGATGCGGTTTTCGGCGAAATCGCCGCCGCCGATGACGTTGCCGGCGCGGGCGGTGACTACGCGTCCGAGCGCGTCGTTTTTTAAGAAGAACGAGCGGCTCCACGATTGCGCAACCAGCTCGGTCGCGGCTTTGCTCATCGAGTAAACATCGTGTCCACCGAGCGGATCGTTCTCGCGGTAGCCGAAATCCCACTCGCGGTTTTCGTAGCATTTGTCGCTCGTCACCACGACGACATCGCAGCCGAGTTCGAGCTGACGCACGGCATCGAGCAAGTGAGCGGTGCCGATCGCATTGGTCGAAAACGTCGCCACCGGTTCGCGATACGAAGTCTGCACGAGGGCCTGCGCAGCCAGATGAAAGATCAGTTGCGGACGGCATTTCGCGATTGCCGCGTGGAGCCCCGTGAAATCGCGAATGTCCTGAAAATGTTCGCTGGCAAATGTGCCGCCGCCAGCGAGGGAGTAAAGTCCCGGCCCTGGTTCCGGCGGCAAGGCGAGTCCATGGACCTCCGCGCCGAGGCGCGAAAGCCAAAGCGAGAGCCATGCGCCTTTGAAGCCGGTGTGGCCGGTGACAAGAATGCGCTTGCCGCGAAAGTGATCTGCAAAAGGTGAGTTGTTCATTACCAGACTTTCCAAGGGGCTTCGTTCATGTCCCACATGCGGTTGAGGATTTCAAATTCGCGGTAGTTGTCCATGCACTGCCAGAATCCGGGATGTTGGAAGGCGTGCAGTTGTCCCTCTCCTGCGAGGCGGGTGAGAGGTTCTTTTTCCAGCACGCAATCATCGCCGCCGATGTATTCGGCGATGCGTTTGTTGAGGACAAAATAGCCGCCGTTTACGAACTCGTCTTTGCTCTGCGGCTTTTCTTGGAAACTGCGGACACGCGTTTCTTCGATGCCGAGATGGCCGAAGCGATTCTCCGGGAGGATCGCGGTGAGCGTGGCAATTCCGCCGTGGCTCTTGTGAAAATCTATGCTCGCGTTGATGTCGGTGTCGCTCAGTCCGTCGCCGTAAGTGAGCAGGAAATCCTCGTCGCGAATGTGGGGCATTACTCGCGCGAGTCGCCCGCCGGTCATGGTTTTGAGGCCGGTCTCGACGAGTGTTACCGTCCAGTCTTCTTCGTCGTGGTTCGAGTGATACTTCACGGACGCATTGCGCCCGAGGCGGAGCGTGAGATCGCTCGTCATGCTCAAATAATTGAGGAAAAACTCACGGATGACTTCGCCTTTATATCCGAGGCAGATGATGAATTCGTTGTGCCCGCGGGCGGCGTAGGACTTCATGATGTGCCACAAGATCGGCCGGTTTCCGATATAGACCATGGGCTTTGGTCGATACTCGGTTTCTTCGCGCAGGCGAGTTCCGAGACCGCCACAGAGGATGACGACTTGCATAAAAGGATGAGTATCTAAATGCCGCGCGGGTGCGCAACGAATTCTTGGCTGCGCGCTCCTGAAATAGCGCGGGCAGTTTTTCCGGGCGCTGTTTTCGTCAACGCTCCGCGACAGGCGGTGCGGTCTTGCGAGACAGGTTTTGTGAGTTTTCGAAGTTCCATGCAGTCCTTCGCTTAGCGGAAATTATGCCGCATCACGCGCAGACTAACCGTTCCAGCGGTCGTATAGTTCGCGGAAGCATTCGCGGATGTTGCCGCGATGGCGCAGGAAAATGGCGTGGGATTCGTCTTTTGGAAGTTTCCCGCCGCACAGTTCGTTGACGAGTGCTTCGAACAACTTCACGTTGCTCTCCAGTTCCAATACGACCGGGAGCCTGCTGGAGCGGTGAACCGTGACGATGAAGCCCGCCGCCTTGCTCGCTGCGCCGCGGACGGGGAGCCAGTGCCGAGTGGAGAGCTGCTCGGCACCGTCGATGATGATGAAGCCGGGCGCGACGACTTCGCGGAGCGTGTCCGGGAGGCGGTCTTTATCGCGCATACTGGTCTCAGCGTTCAGTCGGATCACGACTGGTTCAAAGCCGCGCTCTTCGAGCTTGGGGACGAGCTGTTCGACGAGCGTGGTTTTCCCCACGCCGTTCCCGCCGACGATACTTGCGCACCATTCGAGTTCTTCGAGCCGTTTGAGCAATGATTCCCACGACGCTCCCGGAGGAAAGCGAAACGGCAGACTCTCGATTTTTACACTGGCGAATGGATTTTCCTTGGCGCTCACATTTGGAATGCTGGCTGGGCTGGCGGGTGCTGGCAAGGGGAACAAGCGGCTCAATTCATTTTGATTGTCCCTAACGATTTTGGTTGAGGAATTCGGGGAAGGACGATCTCTTTTCCGCCGGGTGCGATGGTGATTTCGATGCGCTCAAATTCGTCGCCGGGTTCGACGATGAGTTCCACCGCCCAGATCAGGGCGATGAGGGTTCCGTTAAAGCTGTGCGGTGCGGCGGGGGCGATGAATGAGAACGTGGTGGTGTCGGCCAGTTTTGAGGTGTCGGCGGCTTGCTTGGCGACCACGGCGACGTCTTCGGTTCCTTTGCCCCGTGTGCTCCACACGAGGCGGATCTCGACGATCTTTTTTGGCTTCGGGAAGTCCCAGAGCACGGCTCCGGCGATCTCCTCGCCGGGTTGGAAGACGGTTTTGTTTTCGCGTAGGCCGAGGCGGATCATAGTGAGTTGGGCACGACGGTGATTGGGAATTCCATTTTTACATCGGGCCATTTGGCGATGTCGCCGTTGAGTTGGACGGTCCAAGTGATCTTGTTGTTTCCGGAATCAAAGCTGTGCATCGAGTCGTGGGGAATTGTGATGGTGAGTTCGCCGGAGGAGATGTTGGTGCGGTCGCGGGTCTCGAACACTTTTTCGTGGACGAAGAAATTGTGATCGGTCGTGGTGCTGGTGCCGCGCCGGTAGGTCGCGGATTCTTTCGCAGTAAGGACGATTTCGAGCCGGTCGATGCGCGATGTATTGCCGGAAAACCTCCATTTAAGTTTCAAGGACTGGCCGAGCGGGACGGAGTGTTCGCTGGCTGTGAGCGTGGGTTTTGGATTGAAGAGCGCGAGCAGGTAGTAGCCAAAGCCGCCGAACATCGCCAACCCGATCAGCGCGAAAATGGAAACAAATATGCGGGCAAAAACCGGCATATTGGGCTGGAGAAGGATGAGCCACACGATGCTGTTCCAAAAAAGCGCAAGACAGCCCATGCCGATGCATGCCGTCTTTGGAGAAACTGCGGGCTTTAATTCGTATCCGCCGTGAGCGAGTGACGTGATTTGCTGCTGCGGGGCCGGGTGGGGAAGGGCGTTGGCTCCGCTCTTTTTGCCGGCCATTTTCGACGCGCTGAGAAAAATCCCAGCGCCGACTAGAACGAAGACAAGTGGGATGAGGCCGAACCATCGCTCATTGCCGAGTTCCCTCGTGAGAACTGAGTCATTGGGGTCTGCGGGGTTTACGAAACATACCGGCGAAGGGTCGGCGCGAAGCTGCGCGACTGCCTGTTCCCGCCAGTCGCGTCCGCTCGATGTTCCGGTGCTGAAATCGTAGCGTTCGCTGACATATTTTCGGCCATCCAGTTGGAAGCGATAGCGGACTTTGATGCTGTAGGTGTAGCCACCCTTGTTGCCGCGATGACTCTCCACCGTCGCGGAATCGATCCTGCATGGCACTGCCGTCCAAGCCATCGCCGCGCGTGCTGCGAGCATCGGTTTTACCGCGATGAACCACGTCGCGACTCCGCCAATCAGCATGAACATTATGCCGAATATTCGAAGACCGAACGTGCTGCTTTTGGAATTCGATTTCCATCCATCGCTCCGCTCCGACACCGCCGTCATGTGCGAGGGTTTGGAGCGTATGATGACAATGATTCCGCCGATTCCGATGAGCAGGAAAATCAATGGGATCAGGAGAAACCATGCGTAGGTGAGACTGCGAAGCTCCAGCACTGCTTCGGAGGGTGCTGCGGGATTCACGTAGCACGTCACCGCCGTGCCGACCGGCAGCGACCGGAGGTGTTCGCCGGTGTCTGAACTCCGTCCGTTCACTTTCATGTTCGAGCGGGTCACTTGGTCCCGAGTGAAGGTGCTTCCCTCATACGTATAGCGATAGGGGACGCTCTCTTTATCGCCGCTGTCGGACTGGTTTTTCTCCAGTTCCTGCGATGCTCCGAGCAGGACGGCTGGCGTGGGGACCCAGCTTCGCGTCTGCCAGTCTTGGACCACGGAAATCCCCAGCACGGATAAAAATGCGGCACCAATCAGCGCGAACAGGATGAAGAAAAGGATGCCGCAACCTTTGCCGACTTTTGTAGCGGTGGTGGTGTTCGTGTTCATTTACATCATGGCAGATTCCACGAGCGCGCGGGCGTTGGTCTCGTAAGTTTGAAATGGGTCGCTCATCGACAGAACGTGCAGGTCCGCCGCAGCGACGGAGTCCCAATTCACGATATAGGGCATTTGTGTTTCCATAAACCGTTCCACGACGATCCCGCGGCCCTTTGCGCGTGTGTCTTGCGGGGGCTCGCGGAGTGCGCTCTCGCGGCGGATGCGGAGGTTGAATTCGCCCGTCTCGGACGACGTTGGGAGGGCGAAAAAAAGACCGCGCGCCGGGTTGATGTTGTGGTATTCGAGGTCGAGGCTTTGCAGCCAAGGGTCGTTCCACGCGAGCCCTTGTTCGGCACGAAATGTTTCCAGCAGCCACTTCTTCGATGCCCAATCGACGGCACCGAGCAGCATCTCCAAATCGTTCGCCCGCAACCCGTCGAGCACAAATGCCCACTGCTCCAGCACCCAGTCGGTTTCTTCATCGCGCCCGGCGAGCGCTTCGACTGCTGCGGCGTGGAATTTTTCCTGAATACCGAGCGCCGTTTCCTGGCGGCCATCATATAAAATCACGGGTCCATCGGGCCGCCCGGAGCGTGAAACAGAGCGAGTCGCGAACACAGCATCTTGGAGCAGCACGTTGCTCGGCAGTCGGCCTTCCTCCAGCAGCGTGAGGACGAGGTTCGTGGTGCCGACTTTCAGCGCGGTGGCGAAAGGCGACATATTCGAATCGCCGATGAGAAGGTGCAGACGCCTGTATTTGCGGTAGTCGGCGAGCGGCTCGTCGCGGGCGTTGATGATCGCGCGGTTGAACTGCACCCATTGATACACATCGTTCATGATGTGGTCGGCGCGCTGGCTGAGTTGAAAATCTACTTTGTCAAAAGGCGGCAGCGGCTCGATTTCATACGTGGCGGGATCGGCCTGGCCGACGCGCCCGGAGCCGGAAAAAATCTGTCGCGTCGCCAGAAACGACAGCAGCGAGCCGAGTGCTTCCGGCGTAAATTCCGTCTCGCGAAACATGAGGTAATTCTCGTGGCAGCCAAAAGTCGCGCCCGTGTGATGGTCCACATTGTTTTTCAAAAAGGAGACTTCATCCGCGATGCCCATCGCATCGAGAGATGCCTGGATCATCGCATCGCCAGCGAGGTCGTAGGCCACCACATCGCGCACGGAGCGGCACTCCGGCGTGGCATATTCCAGATGCCCCATATCGAGGTAAAAGCGACCGCCATTCAGCAGGAAGCCGCCATTTCCCGGAGGTTCTTCATAGTCGCGGTGATGCTTATCCAGTGCGCCGACGCGGGCTTTTTTGAACAGGTGATTCTTGATGCGTGCAGGCCACGATTCAGCGCCGCGCTCATCAGGGCGCGTGACCAAGCAGCCAAATTCTGTTTCAAGTCCAACGATGCGTTTCACAGCAAACGCGGCAATGCTACGGGAGATGCGTCGCGGGGGAAGCGCCAAAATTGCGAACTGGAAATCAATTGAACGACTTGACGCGGCGCGCGGTTCACGCGATTTCCTTTCGTCTCATGCTTACCCGAATTCTTTTCCCAGCCATCCTTGCGACATCAATCTTCGCATTCGCGCAAACACCTGCGGAGAAACCCGCCGCAATACCTGCCGAGCAGCCGAAGCCGCCCGAGGCATTTATCAAGGCGAAGGAAGCCGCCGACAAAGGTGATTTTGCTTCCGCTGCGAAGTTGCTCACGGGTGAGGCGGACAAAGGGAATTTCGAAGCGATGTCTGCGCTTGCGGAGTTTCACCTCGCTGGCCGCGGGGTCCCGCAGTCGGCCGAGAATGCTGTAAAATGGCTCACTAAAGCTGCCGATGGCGGACATCTCCCGTCTCAAGCCTCGCTGGCCGGTCTTCTTTACCGGGGCGCTCCCGGTTTACAAAAGGACGAGGAACGTGCTCGTTTCCTTCTGACTCAGGCCGCAGAGGCCGGATACGCGCCAGCGCAGTATCAAGCCGGTGCTATCGCCGAGGCTGCTGTTGATACGAAGAGCCGGGAGCCAAACTGGAAGGAATCGCGCGACTGGTATGAAAAAGCCGCCGCGCAGAATAACCCTGATGGGCTGCTTGCGATGGTTCGTTATCACGATCAGGGCCTCGCTGGTCCTGCGAATCCGCAAAAGGCCACGGAGTCCTGCCTTGCTGCGGCGCGGGCGGGATCGACCATCGCGATGAACGAGATGGCCGTGCGTTACCAGCGGGGGACCGGGATAGCGCAGGATAATGTGGCGGCGATCGGCTGGTTCACGCTGGCCACGCAAAACGGGGTGATTTCGGCATTCATCAATCTTGGGAACTGCTACGAAAGCGGCAACGGTGTGCGCGTCGATTTCGTCCGTGCGGGCGAGTATTACGCGGCGGCTGCGAAAATGGGGAACCCGGTTGCACAAGCACTGATCGGTCGTTTGTTTGAAGAGGGGAAGGGAACTCCGAAGAATCTCGCATTCGCGTACGTGAACTACACGCGCGCTGCGGCAGGTGGAGTCGCCGACGCTGCGAAAAAGCGCGATGAGATCAAACCCAAGCTGACTCCCGCTGAACTCAAGGAAGCGGAGAAAATCCTCACCGCAAAACCCGCTGAGCCGAAAAAGGAAGATCCGAAAAAGAAGAAGTGAGAGCGTCGGGGGCGGTCGTTGTGAAATGATTCCCGCTGCTTAATTCTACTTTGTTACTTGCGCTGAGGCACCGCGAGATTGGCCCGCGAAAAACGCAAAAAAGCGCGAAATGGGAAATCCTTTCGCGTCTTTTCGCGT
>JAYTMG010000591.1:0-1454 GCA_043728745.1 Verrucomicrobiaceae bacterium | reverse complement strand
GGAAATTCCAGATTTTGCTGGGTGATGCCGACGAACACGACGCGCCCGGCGAATGCGGCGAACTCCATCGCGCGAACCATCGACTTGTTGTGTCCGGTGGCGTCGATGACGACATCTGCGAGCTGTCCGTTGGTGAACTCGGCAAGGGCTTTCACGTCCGACTCGTCGCCGCGGACCAGGATGGTATTTTTCACGCCCATTTTTTCGCGGACGAATGCCAGACGGCTCTCGCTGATGTCCATCACGACGGTGTCCGCGCCGGATAGTTTTGCGAACTCAATTGCAGAGAGCCCGATGGGACCGGCTCCGATGACGAGGACGGTTTCGCCGGGTTTCGCGTTACCGCGATCGATTGCGTGGCAGCCGATTGCGAGCGTTTCGACGAGCGCGCATTGGTCCGCGGTGAGGCGATTGGCGACGTGTAGTTTTCGCGCCGGAAGGATGATGCGTTCGGTGAGTCCGCCGTCGCACATTACCCCGAGGGTCTTGTTGCTTTCGCAGCAGTTCGTGAATCCACGGCGGCAGGAGTAGCAGTTCCGGCAGTTGAGGTAGGGCTCCACGGAGCAGCGGTCACCGGGCTTCACATTGGTGACGCCTTCTCCGACTGCGATTACTTCTACGCCGAGTTCGTGGCCGGGGATTCGCGGGTAGGAAAAGAACGGCATCTTGCCGAGGTAGCCACCGAGATCCGTGCCGCAGATGCCGACGCGGAGGACGCGCATGAGCGCTTCTCCTGCTGCGGGTTTCGGTGGCTCGTCGATTTGGATGGTGCGCCACGCGAGTGGCTTTTCGAGTTGGAGAGCTTTCATGGATTAGTTGTTTTCTGGAAGACCTTCGAGGTGGCCGAGATTTTTTACGGGGGCAAAAATTGCGAGCACTTCTGCGAGTAGTTCCTGGTCGAGCGGCTCTGCGGCCCACTTCGCCCAGTTGCGGATATTGTTCGGGTTCGCGCTGCCGCTTACGGTCGTGGTGATGTCCTCGTTTGCGATCGAGAATTGCAGCGCGAGTTTTGCAACATCGACGCCCCGGCTCTGGCACAGCGCGGCGGCTGCGCGGGCGGCGGCTTTTACTGCCTCGGGTTCCTTGAGCCAGACGGGGAGCGGCGCGTTCGTGAGCAATCGCGCGGAGAATGGGCCGGCGTTCATCACGCCTACGCCTTTCGCTTTGAGATACGGGACGAGTTCGTCTGCGAAGCGTGTATTTTGCAGGGTGTATTGGTTGTAGCTCAGCACGCAGTCCACATCGGTCTGGTCCAGAATGAACTTGAAGATCTTCATGGGGTATCCGCTGAAGCCGATGTATTTCACCTTCCCAGCCGCTTGGATTTTGCGAAGCGCGGGGAGGGTTTCATCGACGATTTGTTGCATCGGCACGAACTCGATGTCGTGGCAGAGGATGATGTCGAGATGATCGGTGCCGAGCCGGTGGAGGCTGACGTCCACGCTCTCCGCGAC
>JAYTMG010000590.1:0-1370 GCA_043728745.1 Verrucomicrobiaceae bacterium | reverse complement strand
GGAGAGGTGGCCCAGCGCGAGGAGTCCGTAAAAAGTGTATTCCGCATCGAGCGCATCGTCCGCCCAGTGGCCGTGAAATCCGCCTTCTGCGCTCCACAGTGTGTCGATGAAATCGAGGCAGTGTTCGCGTTGAGACTCGGTCAGCGGGCGCTCCATACATGCGAGCGCGTGCAGCGCTGTGGCAGTGGATAGAAGATCGGGAATCGGCGCGCCTGGAACTGCGAGCCAACCGCCTTCGCTGTGCAATTGGGCGAGCAGCCAATCGGCGACGGCATCGTTCACGGGCACGCCGAGTTGATGCAGCAATGTCACGGCAGCCGCAGTCGCGGGGACGGTGCCGCGTTTCATTCCACGGACGTTGCCCCATGCGCCGTCGGGCGTTTCGAGAAACTTGAGGCACTGCACCATTCGGAGCGGGTCCGGAACTTCAGCGCTCGCGTCTTGATACGCGCCGAGTCCGACAAAACAGCCGTAAGCATGGCCTGTAACTGCGCCGCGATTTTCGTGGTAGCCGCCGTCCGGCGTTCGGAATTCCTCGATGCGCTGGAGGATGCCGTCGCTGCTGCCGCCCGTCGCTGCGCGGCATCGGGCGAGGGCTCCGAGGTGGATGAAATCGAGCCCGTCGCCATCGCCAAAAGTGCCGAGCCATTCGGTTTGATTCGGCGCATCCGCAATGAGCGCTTCGAGCCCGGCGAGGGCGAAGATTGTGTAGTAAAGATCTGCGCGTCCGCCGCGATCTTGCGCTCCACCGGTTGGCAAAAACTGCCTCAGCAAAAACTGGCGAACGAGCGGCGCGGAGTCGCCGAGCATCTTGGCCGCAAGCCGGGCGACTTGCAGCATTTCGAGACGCAGACTGCGCATCAGAGCGGCGTGCGCATCGCGGCCCACACTGCGTGAACTGCCAGCGTGAGCAGCAGCCCGAAGATACCGACGATGGTCTCCGTGACCGTCCACGTCCGGAGCGTCTGCGCGACCGTGAGTCCGAGGCATTCTTTCACGATCCAAAAGCCTGCGTCGTTGAGGTGCGACAGGAACAGCGACCCGCACCCAATCGCGATGATGAGCAGTTCCACATTTGTGCCGGGATAGTTCATCATTACGGGCGCGACGAGCCCCGCAGCCGTTGTGATTGCGACAGTCGCAGAGCCCGTGGCGACGCGGATAAATGCGCTGACCATCCATGCGTAAATCAGGATGGGCAATCCAAACTCCTTCGCCATCTGGCCCATGGAATTTGCGACGCCCGCCGTCTCCAGCACGCCCGCAAATCCTCCGCCCGCGCCGACGACGAGCAGCGTCATGCCGACTGCGGCAATGCTCTCCTCGGTGAACTTCCACACACGCGCAGCCGTGTAGCCGCACCGAATCCC
>JAYTMG010000589.1:0-1850 GCA_043728745.1 Verrucomicrobiaceae bacterium | reverse complement strand
CACCGGTGCGAGGGTCTGCGAATCGATGACTTCGGCGAAGTAGCTCTCTTCAATAATGTGCAGAGCACCGGGCTGGCCGGTCTTTTGGAACGCCACCGGGCCGACCTCCGTCATGCCGTAATGATCGATGACTTCCGCGCCGCCCCATGCAACGCTCATGCGCTCGCGCACACTCGGGATGCTTCCGCCGGGCTCACCAGCCACGATGATTTTCTCCACACGCACCTCGATGCCTTCCTTACGCGCCACGTCCGCCAGATGCAGCGCATACGTGGGCGTGCAGCAGAGCACTCGAGGTCGATGCACCGACATCGCCCGCAGTCGCGCGGCGCTCGATAGACCGCCACCGGGAATGCACAAAGCACCGTACTTCGCAGCAGCCTCAAACGCCGTCCAGAACCCGAGGAAAGGACCAAACGAAAAGGCAAAATAGATCCCGTCGCCCGGCATCACCCCGGACCCCCGGTAAATGCGCTGCCAATTCCCGAGCATCCAATCCCAAGACTCCGGCGTGTCCAATATCGCAAGCGGCGCGCCGGTCGTCCCGCTCGTCTGGCAAAAGTGCGTGTAGCGGGCTCGCGGGAACGTGAGGTTGCTCCCATACGGCGGATGCGCCGCGAAGTCCGCAGCGAGTTCCGCCTTCGTCGTAAAAGGAACACCGCTCCAGCCATTCGCGATGCGAGCGCGCTGAAAGGCGTTGCCCGCGATCTCGCGGAGCAGTGAATCCAGTTGCTCAGGAATATCGGACACAGCCGCTAGTGCTTCGCAGGCTCTTGCGTGGACGGCGCGGGCGCGGGCTTTGCCGCAGGGGCAGGCGCGTCCGGTTTATAAAGCGCCACCATGCTGCCGCCGATGGCTGCGATGAGGATGCCTGCCCAAAACTGCCATTTCACCGATGCCAGCCCGTCCGTGGGCGGATGCTCCATCATCGAGACGAACGCATTCACAATCGGAGCGCCGCAAAAGATGATCGACATGACCACCGGCACGTAAGCCGCCTTCGGCTGCGGAGCCGCGCCAAACGCGAGCAACACGCCGAATGCGCCGACCGCACCGACCACACCCGCGATGAGCGACCACACCCAGCCCGTCGTCGGATACGCGAGGAAGTTCGTCGCGCCCGGCTTGCCGCTCAGCCGCAGCATCACGAGCGGCGCGAGCACCGCGACGAGGAAGTATGCGAAGCCGACGAAGAGGAATGCTTTGTAGCGGCCATTCACCATGTCTGCCATTCCCATGCTCCCCTTGTGCAGCAGGACGCCATAGACGCCCCAAGTTACGACGGTGAGAAGTGCGAAGAGTAGCCAATTCATTGATTTTTGTGTGGTTGGTTGAGTGGACATTGAACAGTGAGTGAGACCCGAAGACGTCCGATTTACTTAGCGGATGGAGGTGAGAAAACTGTCAGCATTTCCGCTGGAGCCGCGACGATCTGCGAACGGATGGACTCGGGGATCGGCACCGCCGCAATCACGCCCGCCTTTTTATCCACAGACGCGCAGACGGTGGAAACCACGCCGCGAGCGACTTCCACACGCTCGCCGCCTTCCGTTTTCCAAAAGCGAAAGCCGTATCGAATCGAGCGGTTGCGCACTTCGGCGACGATGAGTTGCACGTCCACCATGTCTTCAAAGCGCAGCGGTTTAAAAAAATCACACGCAGTCGAAACGCGCGGCCAGCCGATGTGGACGCCGTCGTAATCCCCGTGGATGGAGAAGCCCAGTGAGCGGAAGAACGCGTGCTCCGTGTTCTCCATCATCCGGTAGAAATTCGCAAAATGCACAATCCCCGCCATGTCGGTCTCCGCAAATTCAATGCGGCGGGTGAGTGTAAATTCGTAAGCCATCGGC
>JAYTMG010000588.1:0-2097 GCA_043728745.1 Verrucomicrobiaceae bacterium | reverse complement strand
CTTGACGTCGGTGAAAGTGGTGTGCGTGGCAGAAAGCTTTTCCAGGCGCGCGTGAATTTCAGACTCGCTCCAATTCTGCCCCGCCACTTCGCGCGCCAGATCATCGGCGGCGCGCGGTTCGGGTGCGATGCTCAACAACGCCGCCAGCGCGGCGGCGCGCTGGCGAACTTCATCCCCGGCTTTCGCATCGGCAGATTGGGCCGCCGCCTCGCGTGCCGCCACCGCCTGCCCGACGAACCACGCCTGCGCGCCGCGCAGCCGGTTCGTCTCCGGCCAGTGGCGCGGCATGGCCACGCACTGGCCGTCGAGTTCAAACGTGAGTTCAGGATGTCCCGCCGCGCGCAGTTCGGGATCAAGATTCTGATGGCACGCCACGCAGGTGTTGGCCCGCACGTAGAGATTTTTCAGGTCGCGCATCCCAGCGGCGACCTTCTGCCCGTGGTTCAAGTCCGGGCGCGTGTGCGTGAGCAGCCAGTTCTCCGCCGCGTTATGGCAACTCTCGCAAGAGACGCCTTCGAGCTTGCCGACGAGCGGGCCTTTGCGCTCCACCGGCACGGCTTGAAATGGATTGTGGCACTCGGTGCAACGCGCGCTGGTCGTGGCGTCGGAAATTTTCAACGTCTCTGCGATGCGTGTGCTGCGCGACATCGAGAGCGTCGCCGGCGCGCGCGTGTGGAAATCTTTCTTCAACCAGGTGACGTATTGATCGCGCTTCTCCCCGGCCCCGCCGTGGCACATGGAGTTGGCGCAGCTTTGGGCGCCGAGGAATTTGGGAGCGGCGGTGTCGGCAGCAAGAACTGGCGGGCAAAGAAAAGCTCCAAGCACCAACATCCAAGCTCCAGAAAAGATCCAAGGACCAAACACCAAATGACACCCACCCTTTTCGTGATTTGAATTGAAGAGGCGCGCGCCCGACGACCAGCGCAGACTTGGAGCTTGGTGTTTGGTGTTTCTCTGGAGCTTGGAGCTTGGAGCTTGGAGCTTCAGCCCCGCAAATTCCTCCGCGCTGTCCGTCCGTTGAAACTGTTCTTTGCCGCGCACGTCGCGTGTGTTAATCCTTCGCCCGCTTCAATGCAACCCAGTACCAGCACCGACAAACTCGAGCGGGGCGAACCTCTGAGCACAGAAAAGCTGCTCGAGTACTTGCCGTGGCTCAAAGAAATCCCCGCGCCCCAGTTGAAGTGGGCCGAGGGCGCGGCGGTGTTGCGCACGTTCAAACGCGGCGACATCGTCTGCGACGAGGGTACGTTCGGCTCGACCGCGTTCTACATCGTCTCGGGCAAGGTCGATATTTTCATCGCCAACCGGATCGCCCATGTGAAGACGCGCCGCGGCATGGGCGGGTTTATGGCGCGGATGAAAAGCTTTCTGGTCACCGATCACCATGAACAGCGCGAAGAGAACACGCGCAGATTCATTCCCATTGACGCTTCCATTGATCTCTCGGTCCACAGTCCGCTGGCCCAGCTCGATGCCGGCGAACTCTTTGGCGAAATGACCTGCCGCACGTTTCAGCCGCGCTCGGCCACGGTCATGGCGCGTGAGGATTGCGTCATGGTCGAGATGCTGCGCGTCATTCTCGACATGCTCATGGGCTCGCGCGAAGTCGATGCCGTGACCAAGGCGGCGACGAAGGTGAAGGTCGGAACGTTCAAAGGCACGTCATTCAAGACCGACCTCGATAAAAAATATCGCGAACGTTCCTTGGACCACCACCTGCGCAGCGTGCCTCTCTTCTCGTCAG
The DNA here is from genome assembly GCA_043728745.1 of Verrucomicrobiaceae bacterium. Taxonomy (GTDB): domain Bacteria; phylum Verrucomicrobiota; class Verrucomicrobiia; order Chthoniobacterales; family Chthoniobacteraceae; genus SXWH01. The sequence continues at coordinate 353 of JAYTMG010000588.1, read as the reverse complement.
TGGATGAAACTTTTCTCGGACTGCTGAAGCAAAAAGTCGAACTCGTTACGTTCGGCAAGAGCCAGGTCATCTGCAAACAGGGCGACCCGGCGGACGCGTTTTATCTGATTCGTTCCGGCATGGTGAAAGTGTCGGATGCACTGCCCGGCGGCGAGATGGTGCGGACTTATCTCGGACGCGGCGATTACTTTGGCGAAATCGGCCTGCTCTTCAACCAGCCGCGCAACGCCACCTGCACCGCGCTCGACACCGTTTCGCTCGTGAAGATCGGCAAGGAAGATTTCGAGCAGATGCTCGCGAGCTTCCCGAAGGTGAAGGAGATGCTCACCGAAGTCGCCGACACGCGCATCAAG
>JAYTMG010000587.1:0-19151 GCA_043728745.1 Verrucomicrobiaceae bacterium | reverse complement strand
AGCGTGGGTGGCAAGGTTGCTGTGAACTTCGGCGGTGTGAAAAATATTATGGGCGCTTTCAGTCAGCCGAAGCTCGTTTTTTGCGACCTTGCCGTGTTGAAATCGCTGGGGATTCGGCAGATTCGCAGCGGGACGGCGGAGATTATCAAATACGGTGCAGTCTGCTCCGAGTCGCTGTTCCGGCAGTTGGAGGACGGCGCGCTGGAGCGACTTCTGGCGCTGGAGCCGGAGACGCTCACGGACGTGGTCGCGCAGTGTTGCCGCTTGAAGGCCGATGTTGTGGAGAAGGACGAGTTTGACAAACTTGGCATTCGCAACGTCTTGAACTTCGGTCATACCATCGGGCACGGGCTGGAGTTGAGCGCGGAGTACGCGCTGACGCATGGCGAGGCGATCGCAATCGGAATGGTGGGTGCCACCCGAATGGCCGTGCGACTTGGGATGGTTGGGGCGGATTTTGAGCAGCGCTTGTTCGCGTTGATTGCTCGGGCGGGACTTCCGATGAGCTTTCCGGCGGCCCCCGGACTTTTTGATCAAATCATCAAGGCGATGCAGTCGGATAAGAAATTCCGTGATGGGAAGAATCTCTTCGTTTTACCTACGGCGATCGGGGCGTGGAAACCGGTTGAGAATGTGGACTGGAGCCTTGTGGAGGAGTGCGTGCGGGGAATTCTCGTGTAGAAAGGTTTTGCCCGATGCGCGGGTTGGCACGGATTCAGCTTTTAAGGGTTTTGTATGAACGCCCTTACCAACCTGACAACGAAGATTTACGCCGACGGAGCGGACATGACCAGCATGCTGGAAATGTATCAAAATCCTTTGATCAAAGGGATGACGACGAATCCAACGCTGATGAAAAAGGCGGGCATCACGGATTACGAAGGCTTCGCCAAAGAACTGCTCGCGACGGTGACGGAAAAGCCCGTTTCGTTTGAAGTATTCGCCGACGAATTTAATGACATGCGCCGTCAGGCTCTGCGCATCCGCGACTGGGGACACAATGTGTATGTCAAAATTCCGGTTTCCAATCCGCGTGGCGAAAGTTCAGTCCCGCTGATTCGCGAACTCGCTGGAGCGGGCGTAAAACTGAACGTGACGGCAATCCTCACCGAGCGGCAGACCGCCGAAGTTGTGGGCGCGCTTCACGCCGATGTCCCGGCAGTCGTTTCTATTTTCGCAGGCCGTATCGCGGATACCGGCTGTAATCCGATGCCCATCATGAAGAGCGCGCGCCGTATGATGGATCATCTCCCGCACGCCGAGCTTTTGTGGGCGAGCGTTCGCGAGGTGCTCAATATTTTTCAGTCCGACGAAGCCGGGTGCCACATCGTCACCGCGCCTCACGACATCCTGCGCAAGGCAATCGACATGTGCGGGACAGACCTAGACGCGCTCTCGCTGGATACCGTCCGGATGTTTGACCGCGATGCGAAGGCTGCGGGATTCCGCTTGGACGAGCCACAAATCGTCGTGCCAATGCCGGTGTCGCCATCGCGCTCCGCACAGGCTGCGTAAAAATTTTTGAGTGTTGTTGTTGGAAAATACACGTCGCCCGGGCAGTCGTCCGGGCGGCGTGTTCTCCTGTCGGGATGGTACGGTGCTGACGAATGACGAATGACGAATGACGAATGACGAAACGCAAGCGCCTCTGTCCTGACCCACGCCTCGTCATTCGTCATTCGTCATTCGTCATTGTCAAAAGCCATCACTCCACGACATGCAGACCATTAGCCTACCAACTTTCGCCACGCTGCCAGCGCCTCGTCGCGATGGGCGGCAGGGTCCAGAGTTTTGGAAATCACAGGTGAGTCTTGCCGGGTGCGGGCGACCCACGCCGCGACACCTTCTGCGTCTCCGGCTTCGATGGTGGTTGCGTGCGGAAGTTCGCGCAACTCGCGGGCGATGGCACCGTTGATTGGACCGACAAAAAGGATCGGACGAGGCAGCGTCATAACGAGCCCAAGTTTGCTGGGCCATAGCAATCCCTGAACAGACGGAAGTTGTGTGACGACCAGGGCGTGACGGGCTAGCAGCGATGTGCGGATTTGATCCTCCGGAACGTAGTCGCTCCAGCGGCAGCGTTGGAGTCCGAGTTCTTTCGCCCGGGCCTGCGCCAATGGCCAGCTTGGGCCGCCGCCTTGGAATAAAAGCGCGGCGTCGATGCCGCGTGCTTCGAGCAAAGATTGCGCGCGGAGGAGCGTCTCCCATTCATGCGCGCGACCGAGGTTGCCGGAGTAAATCCACGTCCATTCGCCAGCGGGCGGCTCGGGTGGAGTGATGCGATCCAAGATGCTCTTAAAAACCCATGGACGGATGATCTCCGCATTCACTCCGTGTGTGGAAAAAAGCGCTGCCATATCGGCATCGAGCGCGATGATTTTTGCCGCCCGTCGATAGGCGCGTCCCGCAGCCCATGCAGTTGCTTTTGCAATGAGTGAGCCCGCTTTTATTTCGCCGAGCGCGACGGCAATTTCCGGATACACGTCCATCGCCCAATGAAAATGCCGCGCTCCGTGAGCGCGCGCAACGCGGTCCGCGATGACGGCCAGAAGCGGGGGCGAAGTGCCCGAGACGACAACGTCTGCACGCTGCCGTGCTTTCCCCTCGCGAAGCATCCGCCAAAGGGAGGAGAGTTCGCGTTTCATGCGTCCGCCTTTTTTCTGCGCCGCCCGGTAGTCGAGCCCCGCATCGACGAAATCCACGGTATGTCCGCAGCTCGTCAGATCATCGGCGAGTTCTCGAAAAAGGATGCCGGTGGGCGCGGGGTCCGGCGGGAAATATTGATTGAGAAAAAGAACTCGCATCCAACCCGCTACTCGAGCTTGAGACCGCCAGCGGTGTAAGCAATCAGTTGCCCGGCTTTGCGGATTTCCACAGCATCATTCTCACGGACTTCGATGATGTATTTCCCTGCCGGAAGGCGTAGCGGGCGCGCACTGGGATAAAGGTAATCTTCAAAAATCGTACCGGTTCCGGTCACGCCGCGAATCACGATCCACGTTTTTTTGATCGGTTCGATCTCGATCGTATTCGGGTCCTTTGCGAGCGGGCTGTCGTCGGCATCAGCGTCCGGCGTTTCCACCGGTGTGAGCCCGATGAGGGGCGGCGCGGTTTGCGGTGCAGTGGCACCACTGTCCACGCTGGCGAGAAAAGCTGCGTCGTTCGAAGCGATCCGCGCGACAGGCGAAATTACCTTCGCCGCACGGACTTCAGCACCGTCGATATTCGTCACGGGTTCGTGCGCAGCAATCGGCTTTACCACTGGCGTGGGAGCGCGCCGAATAACGGTAGGAAGCGGCGGCGGCGCATCCTTCGGATAAACTGGGAGCGGTGGCTGATTACTCGCCACCGCGACCGGCGGCGGAATCACCCCGGGAACTGCGGGCTGCGGAGGCTCAATGGGCGGATCTAGCACCACGGGAACAGACACAACTTCTTGCGCGACGCTCGTATTTTCGACTGGCGCAGCGCTCTTCGTTTTCACGGGCTGAGCGCCTGCGCTCACAGGCTCGACGGCCGCCCTCTCGCGCCCCGGTTGCTGCGCAGAAACCGAAGATACATCGCGGATGCGACTCATATTCAGCCACAACATGAATGCGGACACCGTGACCACAGTAACCGCGCAAACCGCAAGCACCGGACCCCACGACGGAAGCCGGTGCGGGCGCGCAAAATCACCCGGTCTCGCCGGACCATCGGTCGTCTCGTTCGCATGAGTGAGATACTGGTAATTCGCAATCTTCACACGCACATCCGTATCGATCTCGGAAGCGACGGATTTCACATCGAGGCCGAGATATTTCCCGTAGAGCAGCAGGAAATTCTTCGCGTACGCACGATTTGCAAACGCGTCCATGTTGTCCGCTTCGAGTGCCTCGATCATCTCTTTCCTGATGCGCGTGGCGTGAGACGCCTCTTCGAGTGAAATGCCGCGGCTCTCCCTCGCACGCAGGAGCTGTTTTCCAATATTCAAGTTCATCAATTTTCGTCGGGCATCCGCAGGATCTCGCGGGGCTTGGCTCCTTCGCCGGGGCCTACGTAGCCGCGGGCCTCCAGGATGTCCAAAATGCGGGCTGCGCGTGTGTAGCCGAGCCGCAACCGGCGCTGGAAGAGCGAGGTGCTCGCCTTCTGCTCCTGCTGCATGACTTCGAGACATTTTTGCACGAGTTCTTCGTCTTCGTCGCTGACTTCCTCTTCTTCGTCGCCGTCGCCCATCGACTCGAGTTTTTCGTGGATGTCGGCCTCGAATAGTTGGTCGCTTTGCTTGCTCACAAAATCGACGATGCGATGCACTTCTTCGTCGGTGACTAGGACGCCTTGGCAGCGCAGGAGCTTCGACGTTCCGGGCGGGCGGTAGAGCAGGTCACCCATTCCGAGCAGTCGCTCTGCGCCGTTTTCATCGAGGATGACGCGGCTATCGAGCGGTGACGCAACTTGGAACGCGATGCGGCATGGGACGTTTGCCTTGATGACGCCGGTGATGACATCTGCGCGCGGTGTCTGCGTGGCGATAATCATGTGAATGCCAGCCGCACGCGCTTTCTGCGTGATTCGGGCGATGAGCATTTCCACGTCTGCCGGGGCTGTCTGCATGAGGTCCGCTAATTCGTCCACGATGACGACGATAAATGGCATTTTCTCCGGGACCGAAATACCGTCATCCCGCGTGACTGTGATGCCGAGTTCCGCCTGCTCTGCGCGGTCGAGTTCATGTTCGGCGAGCACGCCGGTCGGCTCGCCATACATCTCGGCGTCCGCATTGAGAACGGGCTCCCGCTCAAGTTCATCGCCGAACGATTTGCCAAGAATATCCGTGCTGCTCGCCGCTTCGGGGTCGGCGTTCGGGTCTTGGATGATGAGCGGACGGGCCTTCTCGCGCTCTGCTTCTTTCGCGTCTTCGATCTCGTCGAGCTCGCGCTGGGATTTCGGCTTTGGGCGTGAATTGAAGCCGCCGATGTTGCGCACGCCGACCTTCGCAAAAATGGCGTATCGTTTCTCCATTTCGTTCACCGCCCACTTGAGCGCGAGCAGTGTCTTTTTTGGATCGGTGACGACCGGGACGACGAGATGCGGCAGCGTGTTGTAAACCTGCATTTCGACCACCTTCGGGTCGATCATGATGAGGCGCAGATCCTCCGGCGTGAACCGGTAGAGGATGCTCGCGAGGATGGCGTTGATACACACGCTCTTGCCGGAGCCAGTGGTTCCCGCGACCAGTCCGTGCGGCATCGCAGCGAGGTCGGCGATGATGGTGTGTCCGTAAACGTCCTTGCCGAGCGCGATCGGGATGCGGCCCTTTGCGTTGATGAATTCGTCGCTTTCGAGCAGCTCGCGTAGGGTGACTTTTTGCTTCTTCGAGTTCGCGATTTCGATGCCGACGGTGTCTTTGCCGGGAATCGGTGCAAGGATGTTGATGCGCTCGGCCCTTGTCGCTCGCGCGATGTCGCGCTCGTAGCTGGCGATGCGGTCCACACGCACGCCCTTGGCGGGATACACTTCGTAGCGGGTGATCGTCGGGCCTTTGGTGATGTCGCCGCCTGTCACCGTGATGCCGAATTCCGACAGCGTGTCGATGATCAGCCTTTGAATCGCGAGCAACTCGTCCGGGTTCGCGACCTGCCGATCGCTCAAGTCCGGCGAGTCCAATAAGTCGAGCGATGGGAATTCGTAGTTCTCGCTGTGGATGGCGCTGAGAAGCTGATGCCCGTCTTTCTTTTTCTCCTTCTTCGCCACTGGCACAGGCACGGCGGAATCGAAAATCTTCGGCGCAGGCCGCTGCTGCTCGGCGGCCTCAGCGGGCAAAAGTTCCGTCTGCTCGTATCGGCCAGCCGGCACCGCATCATCTTCCTCATCGTCTTCCTCGTCATCCTCCGCGACCGCCACGCCGCGCTTGCTGAGCGCGCGCTCCAGCTTCTTCCGCTCCTTCGAGAGACGACGTTCCTCGATGTCCATCCGGCGCTGTTCATCCGCGCGTTCAAACTGCCACTCGCGATACCGATCGAGCATTTGCCCTGGGAACGCCAGCGCCCGCCGAAACACCGCGAAGGGGTGCAGGCCGGTCATCAGGATCAAACAGACTACGTAAATGAGAAGCAGCACCAAAATGGATGATGCGCCGAAGATGTTGTAAAATATTTTACCGCCCAGCATTTCTCCGATTACGCCGCCTTCGCTGGAGAGCTTCATACTGCTGCGGTCGATCAGCGACCATCCGAGCACATGCACGAGGCACGCGCCGCTGACCACGAAGCCCGCTGTCCAAATCGGACGCAGGGCAAATCCCATCATGTTCCCCAAGAGTGCCGTGACTCCATACCCGATAAGCGCGACGGCAAGGAGGTAGCTCGCCGCCCCGAGAGTGAGGTAGCTCAGGCACGCCATCATGGCACCGAGCGAGCCCACGAAGTTGCGCGTGGGCTCATTCGGGTGGTAAGTGGTGAACGCTCCGGGGAACCATGCAGGCACGTCCCGGGGTGTGTACGAGATGAGGGCGAGAAAAAGTAAGACCCCTAGTACGAGTAGGCTGATGCCAACGATTTCTTGGACTGATGATCGGAGTTCCTGCCGACGTGCGGTTGCCATTGGTTTATGCGGACAGCTCCCTTAGCTTACGGTGTAAGAAAGCGCAATGCGGGACTTTAAGAAATTTTCCGCGCTTTATCCATTTGTTGCGTCAGCCCGGCGAAACGTCGCGCGTTTCGTCGCTATTAGTGGTGGTTCGGAATGTGAATTGCGCCGGCTTGTGGGGGGCGTGATTAAAAGTGGAATCGAGTCAGGGCGATGGTCACGCGTGGAAATATCGATTGATGAATGTTGAAGTGTCGGATGGTGACGCGGCTCGCGAGAGGCGGAAAACTTCAACAATCAACAATCAACAATCGGAGTTCATCAATCAGCAATCCGCCGGATGAGTATTACAATTCCACTTTTAATCACACCCGGCTTGTGGAGCGCCGCGCAAATGTTGTTCCCTTTCCGGACGGCCTTGTGCCAACTTGGAGCTTTATGAAATTGATTCGCACTCTCGCATTGGTGCTCACCGTGTGGCTTCTAGCCATCACGATGCTGCACGGCGGGCTGAACCTGCGGTGGTTCGATCGCCTCGCCTCCGGGGCAAAGCCGGAGAAGACCTTCGGCGTCGGGTTCCTTCCCGTGACTTGTCATCTGACTTGCCCCGTCACCCATTATATCAACGACAAGATGGAGAAAGCGGACCTTTTCCAGCCCATGCGCTTCAACGGATTCCCCGAGCTAAAGGAAATGTTTCTCGGCAGACCCACGGAGATGCCTGCGACGTTCATCCTCGCCCCGATGGCGATCGCCCTCCGCGAGCAAGGGGTGAAAATCAAGATCGTCCACCTCGGTCATCGCGACGGCTCGGCAGTCGTCGTCCACAAAGACTCGGGGATTTTTCAGACGCAGGACTTGCGCGGCAAGACCATCGCAATTCCCGGACGCTATGCGAATCAGCGGCTCATTCTTTACCGCGAGCTAAAAAAAGTCGGCATGACGTTCGATGACATTAAACTCGTGGAGATGCCTCCACCGGACATGCCTGCGGCCCTGCAAACGCGCTCCGTCGATGCGATCACCAGCGGCGAGCCCTTTATGGGGCAGACCGAGCTCGATGGCTACGGGCGCGTGCTCTGGCAGGCGAAAGACGTCTGGCCGGGCTTCATCTCGTGCGTGCTCGCCGTGCAGGAAGACGCCATTCGCGACCAGCGCGACGAGATTCAGCGGCTCGTCAACGGCATCGCCGCCAGCGGAAAATGGATCGACCAAAGCATCACGCACCGCATGGACGCCGCGCAATTCGTCGCGAAGAACTACTACAACCAAAACCCCCGCCTGCTCGAGTTCGTCCTCAGCAAACCGCCAGATCGCGTCACCTACTCGCGGCTCGCTCCGATGCGCGCGGACTTCGAGGAAATCGAGCGCCTCGGCAAAGAAGCAGGGATGCTACAAGGCACCGCCCACTACGACGACTACGTGGACGAGAGCTTCGCGCCAGCCGCCGCCGCTACGGCCGCACCCGTGTTTGAAGTGAAGAAATGAACACCCGCACCTTACACCTCGTACTGCCGCTCATCACCGGCGCAATCTTGCTCGTAGCGTGGCACATCGCCGTCCGCATGTCCGGCAGCGACCTCTTTCCCACGCCCATCGAAGTCCTGCGCGGTCTCGCAGAACTTGCCGGGCAAGGGCTGCTCGTCAAATACGTCGTCGCCTCCCTCTTCCGCGTCAGTTGGGGCTTCGTGCTAGCCGTGCTTATCGGCGTGCCGCTGGGCCTTGCGCTCGGCTGGTTTCGCCCCGCCTACGCCGCGCTAAATCCCTTCATCCAGATCCTCCGTCCCATCTCGCCGATTGCCTGGATTCCCGTCGCCATTCTGTGGTTCGGGATCAAAGACACCGCGCCCGTGTTTCTCATCTTTCTCGCTAGCGTCTTCCCCATCACCGTCTCCGCCATGGCCGCCGTGCAAAACATGCAGCAAGTCTATCTTCGCGCCGCCCAGAATTTCGGCCTCGACGGCTTCTCGCTGTTTCGCCGCGTCATCTTCCCAGCCGCCCTCCCGCAAATCATCACCGGCATCCGCATCGCACTCGGCGTCGCCTGGCTCGTCGTCGTCGCAGCGGAAATGATCGCCGTCAACAGCGGCCTCGGCTACCTCATCATCGACGCCCGCAACGCCGGCAAACGCTACGACCTCGTCGTCGCCGGCATGGTCATGATTGGCCTCATCGGCCTCATCCTCGACCTCCTCGTGCGACGGCTGGAGAAATTCGACGAAGTCCGCTGGGGATACGGACAACGCTAACATGGAAAACATCATCACCGTCCGCGATTGCTGGATGTCCTTCGCCACCAAAGCCGCACAAATCCACGTCCTCGAACGCATCGACCTCGACGTCAAACAAGGCGAATTCGTCTGCATCGTCGGCCCCAGCGGCTGCGGAAAAAGCACACTCCTCAACATCATCGGCGGCTTCCTCCGCGAAACAAAAGGCACCGTCACCGTCGAAGGCGCACCCGTCGCCGGACCCGACCCCGGACGCATCTTTGTCTTCCAAGAAAACGGCGTCTTTCCGTGGCTCACCGTCGAGCAAAACATCGGCTTCGGCCTCCTCTCCCGCCCCTCCGCCGAGCGCGACGAACGCGTCAAATACTACATCGCCATGGTCGGCCTCACCGGCTTCGAGCGCTCCTACCCCCGCGAACTCAGCGGCGGAATGCGCCAGCGCGTCGAAATCGCCCGTGCCCTCGCCGCAGACGCCCGCGTACTCTACATGGACGAACCGTTCGGCGCACTCGACTTCCTCACCCGCCTCAAAATGCGCGCCGACTTGATCCGCATCTGGCAGGCCGAAAAGAAAACCATCGTCTTCGTCACCCACGACATCGAAGAAGCAGTCCAGCTCGCCGACCGCGTCCTCGTCATGACCAAGCGTCCCGCCACCATCGCCGAAGAAGTCCACATCGACCTCCCCCGACCCCGCGACCTCGACAGCCCCGGCTACCTCGCCGCCCGCGACCGCATCTTCAGCATCATGGGCATGGACGCCCACGGCGGCGGAGCAGCGTAACCACCGCCAGAAAAACTGCGATCGCCCCCAGCCCCATCGCATTCTCCCGAAGCGAAGGCGGGCAAATCAGCCAATACCCCGCATCCTTCACCAGCGCCGCAAACGACGACACACAAAACGGCATCAGGAACAACCGAAACACCTGCCAGCCGTCCAGCCGCGTCGTCCCCGTCGCCGTACTCAGCAGCAGCGCAAACCCGATAATCCCGCTCAACCCCAGCGAAGTCAGCCAAAGCCGCACACTCCCATCGAAATGCAGCCACACATTCACCACATACCAAATCGCATAACACCAAAGCACCACCCGCCCTTTCGACAGCGTGGAAAAATATCGCAGCAACCGTGAACTCATCCCCCGACCATGCGCCACCGTCCCCGCCACCGTCAACCGCCCAAGCAACCGCCGCGTGTGGTTAAAAGTGGAATGGTAATCCTCATCCGGCGGATTGATGAACTCCGATTGTTGATTGTTGAAATTTCCCGCCTCTCGCGAGCCGCGCCACCATCCGACACTTCAACAATCAACAATCGACACTCATCAATCGATATTTCCACTCGTGACCATCGCCCTGACTCGATTCCACTTTTAATCACGCCCGAGCAGGCCACCTGCGCCACGAAACTCTCGACTCTTTTCGCGCAATTCCGGAGTCTTCGGAACTCTTATGCTTATCCGACTCTTGCTCATCGCCATGACTGCGGCCGCAGTCGCGGAAGATCGTTTTATTTCCCAGCCACGCCAGCTCATTCTCGAAGGCAAACGAAGCGGCGAAGGATACTTTGATGACACCGGCAAGCGGCTCATTTTCCAAAGCGAACGCGAAGAGGGAAATCCGTTTTATCAAATGTATGTCCTGAATTTGGAAAGCGGCGACACTGCGCGCGTTTCTCCTGGATCGGGCAAAACGACATGCGGATTTTTCACGAAGGATGGATCGATTTTCGCGAGCACCCACGAGGACCCGGAATCCGCCGCAAAACAAAAGGCAGAGCTGGAATTTCGCGCGAGTGGAAAACAGCGGCGATACGCGTGGGACTACGACGCCTCAATGGATATTTTCTCCGCCAAAGCCGACGGCTCGGGCTTGGTGAATCTCACTAAATCTCCGGGCTACGATGCCGAGGGCGCGGTATCGCCCGATGGACGAGAGATCATCTTCAGCTCGCTGCGTGGCGCTTTTCCGCTGGAGGCGCGGACTCCCGAGGAACGGGCGCGCTACGAGAAAGATCCGGCGTCGTTCGGCGACCTCTTCATCATGAATGTGGACGGCAGCAACGTCCGCCAGCTCACGAAAACTCCGGGCTACGATGGAGGGCCGTTTTTTTCTCCGGATGGCGAGCGGATCGTGTGGCGACGATTCGATGCGAGCGGGATGAATGCGGACGTTTTCACCATGAAGCGCGACGGCTCCGATGTGCGCCAGATTACCGACTTCAAGTGCATGTCGTGGGCACCGTATTTTCACCCGTCGGGGAAGTATGTCATCTTCACCGCAAACAAGTTTGGGTTTGAAAACTTCGAGCTGTTTATCGCCGACGCAGCGGGCGGGAAAGAGCCGGTGCGAGTGACAAATACGCCGGGCTTTGACGGACTGCCGGTTTTCTCGCCCGATGGCAAAAAACTCTCGTGGGCAAGCGGGCGGACGACCGATGGCAAGTCGCAGGTCTTCCTCGCAGACTGGGACCACGAAGCCGCGGTAGCTGCACTCGGCGGCGCGGGAAAGCCGGAGATTTCGCGCGATGATTTGCGCGACCAAGTGACATTCCTCGCCAGCGACGTACTCGCGGGCAGGGCTGTCGGGACGGATGGCGCGAAGGCTGCCGCTGAGTATATAGCGGACTACCTGAAGCGCGTGGGGCTTCAGCCGCTGCCGGGCAGTAAGTCATTTTTCCAGGAGTTCGATTTCAACGCCGGCGAGCGCGTTCTTGCGGACCGTTCTTTTCTGAAGCTCGGCGAGCAATCGGCGGTGTTGGATAAGGATTTTCGGCCCATGCCGTTCAGCTCAAACGAGAGCGTTTCCGGCGACGTCGTCTTTGCCGGATACGGCTTGAGCGCTCCGGAAGCGCAGGGCCAATTGCGCTACAACAGCTTCGAAGGGCTCGATGTGAAGGACAAGGTCGTCCTCCTTTTCCGCTACGTCCCAGAGAGTGTCGATGCGCCCCGTCGCGCGCATCTCAATCGCTATTCGGGCCTCCGATACAAAGTCATGATGGCCCGTGAGCGCGGCGCAAAAGGCGTCCTCGTCGTGACCGGTCCGAACTCCCCGAATGCCGGTGAGCTTTTGCCTCTCACCGGCGACGGAAGCAGCGCGGACAGCGGACTTCCGGCGATGAGCATCTCGAGTGAGTTTGCCGGACAACTTTTGAAATCGTCCGGGAAAAATCTCAAAGCGCTCCAATCCGCGCTCGACGACGAGAACCCTCACGCCGAAGGCGGTTTCGCACTGCCGGGCGTGAATGTGCAGTTCACTGCGGGCATCGAGCACATTAAAAAAAGCGACCGCAACGTGCTCGCGTGCATCCCCGGCGAGACGCCTGAGTGGGTGCTCGTCGGCGCGCACTACGACCACCTCGGAAAAGGAAAGAACGGCAACTCGCTCGCTCGCTCCGGGGAGGAAGCGCAGATCCATCGTGGTGCAGACGACAACGCCAGCGGCACCGCAGCGGTGATGGAAATTGCCCACGCGCTCGCCGCATCACCGAAGCCAAAACGCGGCATCATTTTCGCGCTCTGGAGTGGCGAGGAAATGGGCCTTCTCGGGTCCGCCGCATTTACGAAAACGCCGCCGCTTCCGCTGGAGCAAATCACCGCGTGCATCAACTTCGATATGGTCGGCCGCTTGCGCGACAACAAGCTCATCATGCAAGCCGTGGGCTCTTCCACCGCGTGGCCGAAGCTGCTGGAAAAACGAAACGTCGCCGCCGGTTTCGCGCTCACATTGCAAAACGATCCATACCTTCCGACGGACGTCACCAGCTTTTATCCGAAGCGCATTCCGGTGCTCAATTTCTTCACCGGCAGCCACGACGATTACCATCGCCCCTCCGACACCGCCGAGAAGCTCAGCTACGACGGCATCGAACGCATCGCAAAATTCGCCAGCGCAATCACCCTCGACGTCGCCAACGCAGAAGCCCGCATCCCATTCTCCCGCGTCGAGCGGAGCGACACTGGCGGCTCGCGGGACAATCTCCGCGCCTACCTCGGCAGCATCCCCGACTACGCGCAGGAAGTCGTCGGCGTAAAATTGAGCGGTGTTCGCGGAGGAAGTCCGGCGGAAAAAGCGGGACTCAAAAGCGGCGACACGATCGTGGAATTCGCCGGGCAGAAAATCAAAAACATCTACGACTACACCTACGCGCTCGATGCCGTAAAAATCGGCCAGCCCGTGAAAATCATCGTCGAGCGCGAAGGCAAGCGCACCGAGATCACCGCTACGCCCGAAGCACGAAAGTAGAGTGATTCTCGCGATAGCGTGAGCGGGCCTTCTTGGAGTGACCAATCGCTAACGACGAATGCCCAGCGCCTACTCCGCGTAGAGCCTCTGAATCGCTGCAACGAGCCCCGGGATGTCGAAGACTTTCGCCTCCGCATCGATCGTGAGTCCGTGTTCCCGCGCCGTCTTCGATGTCACCGGGCCAATGCTCGCGACCTTGATTCCGGCAGGCATCGGCAGTTTCAGCGCGAGGAAATTTTCCACGGTGGACGAGCTCGTGAACGTGACGAGATCCGCGCCTTCATCGCGGAAGCGCGCCATGCCGCCGCTCACGTCGTCCGTCTCGGGAACCGTCCGATAAGCCACCGCGACATCCACGATCGCGCCGAGTTTACTCAGCGTTTGCGGGAGCACGTCGCGGGCTGTTTCAGCGCGGGCGATTAAGATTCGGAGGTTCTCCACATCGCCTTCTTTTTTAAATGCGGCGACCACACTCTCGGCCACGTACTCCTCCGGCTGAAGGTCCACGGTGAGATGATACTCGCGCACTTTCGCCGCAGTCGCCGGGCCGATCGCCGCGATGCGGACGCCGCCGATTTCGCGCGCGTCTTTGAAGATGCGGTAGAACATCTCGAAGAACGCCTCCACTCCATTCGGCGACGTGAAAATGAGCCAGTCGTAAGCGTGCGCGTCCCGCACCAACTGCCCGAATTCCAGCAAATCTTTCGGCGGCTCGATGCGGATCGTCGGAAGCTCGATCACGTCGGCCCCGAGTTCGCGGAGCTTCGAGGACAGCGCTCCTGCTTGCTTGCGCGTCCGCGTCACTACGATTCGCTTGCCAAAAAGCGGGCGTTTTTCAAACCAGTTCAGCTTTTCCCGAAGCGACACGACATCGCCCATGATGCACACCGCCGGCGCCTTAAAGCCCGTCTCCGCGACCTTCTTCGCGATATTGTCGAGCTGCCCCACGAGCGTCTCCTGCCTGCCCGTCGTGCCCCAGCGGACGAGCGCCACCGGCAAGTCAGCGCGCGCGCCGTGCTTGATGAGTTCCTGCGCAACGATGCCGATTCGCTCCACGCCCATGAGCATGATTTTCGTGCCGGGATTCTTCGCCAGCCCGGCGTAATCGAGATTGCTCTCCGGCTTCGTCGGATCTTCGTGCCCGGTGAAAACGGTGAATTGCGCGGTGTGCTCGCGGTGCGTCACGGGAATCCCGGCATACGCAGGCGCGGCGATCACCGAGCTGATGCCCGGCACAATCTCAAATCGCAGTCCCGCCTTCACAAGTTCCTCCGCCTCCTCGCCGCCGCGCCCGAACACAAATGGATCGCCGCCTTTCAGCCGCACGACCCGCTTCCCCTCGCCTGTTTTTTGGACCAACAGCGCGTTCGTCTCATCCTGCTTCAGCGCGTGCTGATTTGCGCGTTTCCCCGCGTAGATGATCTCTGCGGTCGCCGGTGCCCATTTCAGAATCTCCGGGTTGCACAGCGCGTCGTAGATGATCACGTCGGCGCGCTCCACCTCATCGCGCACCTTTAGCGTCACGAGCCCGAGATCGCCGGGCCCTGCGCCCGCGAGAATACAAATGCCTTTTTCTTTCTTTGCCATAAGTGAGGTATGCGAACTCGCAGCGTGCGGTGTCGAACTCTATTCCGGTTTTTGAGCAACAATGAATCCCCGCGCCACCGCCGTCGGATGCTGCGCCACCCACTCAAAGCCCGCGTCGTGGAGATACTTCGCCATCTCGGAGAGCCCGTAGCAGCGGCCTTCCGTGATGTTCATCAGCAGCGCGGAATACTCCGCTACATGCAGCGGCCCGGTCTTGTCCTTGTTGAGAAATGCGTCGTGAATAATCACCAGCCCACCTACGGGCAGCGCCGCCGCGGACTTCGCCAAAAGCGAGCGCACCGTCGCCTCATCCCAATCATGCAGCACGTTCGACCACAAATGAGCGTCGTAGCCCGCAGGCAGTTCATCCTTGAACATGTCGCCCGCCACCACGCCCACCTCCAACCCGTGTTTCGCGATGCACTCCCTTGCGATGCGATCGACTGGCGGACGCTCAAAAACCGTCGTCTTTATATGTGGATGCCGCGCTTTGATCGCACATGCGTAAATGCCGCTCCCGCCCGCGATGTCGAGCAACGCGGTATGCTTCGAGAGGTCCACCCGCTTCGCCAGCGCGGGCCCCAGCAGGATGCCCCGGCAATCCATCGCCGCCGTGAACGAAGCCGCGAAATCCTCCCGCTCCATCGCCTGCGCCCATGCCTGCGCATCATAACTGCCCCAGTTCGCCGGCTTGCCCGTCTTCAGCACATGCAGCATGTCGAGCGTGGACGGCCGATCTTTCATCGAGGCGTAGTATGGGGAAAGATTCCACGGAGATTTCTTCGTCAGATGCTCGCGCCCGCGCAGCGTAAGAATCCACACCCCGCCATTCATCTGGCAAAGCCCCTGCGCCGCAAACAGCGTCATCATCACATCCGCCGGGCGCTCATGAATCGCGAAGTGCGCACAAATCATCCCCAGCGTCGCCGGGTGTCCTTCGAGCCATGTGAAAAAATCCAAGTGCGCAATCGCCGCCGCCATCAAGTCCACCGCTGAGATCGCATCGCGATAGTGGTAAAGTGAAAGCGGGTCGGAAAGCGGTTCTTCAAGTAGCGGATTCATACGGACAGACGCATAAATGGGAAACGCCCCCCGTGGAAGTGACAACTGCCCGCCCCCACGAGACTACGCCGGACCGCAACACTCCCCGGCACTTTCGATACATGCGTGCTGATAAAACGGCGTATGCGCCACAGCCCCATTGCCCATGCGGTCCACGGCTGGCATGATGGCGAAGCAAGTCATCATTCATGAACAATCCCGCAGTCCTCATCATTGTCGGCGATGCCACGGAAACCGTGGACACGCTCTATCCGTTTTACCGACTCATCGAAGCTGGCTTTCAGCCCGTGGTCGCTGCTCCAGAAAAGCGCAAATACCAGATGGTCTTGCACGAGAACAAACCCGGCTGGACCATCACGAAAGAGTGGGAAGGCTACACCATCAATGCGGACATCGCCTTCAAAGACATCAAGCCCGAGGATTACGCGGGGATCTTTTTCAGCGGCGGACGCGCGCCGGAATACATCCGCGAGGACGAGGACCTGCTGCGCATCACGCGCTGGTTTTGGGAAAACAAAAAGCCTATGGCGAGTGTGTGCCACGGCGTAGAGATCCCCGCCCGCGCAGGCATCGTGAAAGGCCTGCGCATGGCGACGGTGGCAAAGTGCAAATTTGACCTCGAAGTCTGCGGCGGCATCTACGTGAACGAGCCATGCGTCATCGACCGCCACATGGTCAGCGGACGCACTTACCACGACAGCGGCCACTTTGTAGGCCCGTGGATACGAATGCTGGAGACCGCCTGCGGCAAATAACAACGCGCACCCCTCGTCCTCTCATCCACGGCATGAATGGTTGCGCTCCGTCCGCGTCCCGCTGATTTGTTGGCACGTCACTGCCGATATTTGTTGTGCCGACGAAATCTGCGCAGCGCCACAAAGAGCGCGCCACCGAAGATGAGTGCTGCGCTTCCGGGCTCAGGGACGATTGGTACCGTCGCCGGGTCCACGGGACTAAGTCCGTGGCGGTCGTATTGCGCCTGCGTTTCGAGGACGACTGCGCCGCTGACCTTGGTGACTAATTGCGCGGAGACGGCGAGCATTTGCGCGCCCGCAACGTCCGCATTTTCGGTGAGACGCTTCACTTCGTCGTGCGCCCAAAGTCGCGCGACATGGCGGTCGGCGCGAACTGCGTCGGAAGGGGTCTCGCTTGCCGGAACTACGTCGCGCTGCAGTGTGAGCGCGGGGTTGTTTCCAGCCCAAGAATGGAGCATCCCATCGAGAGTCAAGGTGCGGACACTTCGGAAAGCGCGAACCGAATCGAATCTCTCCGCGATGCGATTTGGGCCGGCTGCGAGCGGTGCTAAATAGATGCGTGGGGCATTGCGATCGGAGCGCTCCATTCGTTGCTCAAGGGCTGAGGGCGCGCTGAGTGTCTCGGGCTGCGGGGCGTGCAGCCAGACGATTGCGGAGCCGGGCTCAACGGCTGCGATGTCCCACGCCCGGACTAATGCAGGGACGTTGTCCTGACCGCCGACAAAGCTCCGTTCTTTCATCCATGTTACTGCGGCGGTGCGAGATTGCGCGTTTGCGGCTGCGATATCGAGCACCTCGATCGCATCGCCAGCGAAGACGGCTGCGAACGGCAATCCGTCTGGAATATCAGCCACAGATTTCGATAGTTGCTCGCGCGCGGCTCGGGCGTATTTCGAGCCGTCGATGAGGAAGACGACTCGCGATGGACGCTCTGTTTTCGCCTTCGCGAACGTCTGACGAATCGCGAGTGTGGCATCCGAGATGTGATCGGCGAAGACAGCGCCGGGCGGTGACTTTCGGGCTACGGAGATGCTCTGGCCGTTTTGGAAAGCAGCATCGTCCACGGCGACGAGCACCTTCTTCCCGGCTGAGGAACCGAGGCCGAGAGGGGCATCGCCTTCTGCGAAAATGTTGTGCTTTAGATCCCGTCCAGATTCGAAGTTCACCTCGACGAATCGCGGAAGTTCCAGCGCGCCGGATTCTGCGGATGCGACGCGAAGTGGCGCTGTGATTCCGAGCCGCACTTTCATCTCGCCGCCGCGCGGAGGAACCGGAAAACACTGCATCAAAATGCGATCCTCACCGGCGGTGGTCACGAGCACCGGATCCTGGCGCTGAACCACTGCGACTTGCTGATACGCCGCTCGCACTTGCCCGCGCCCCCCGAATGCGGCTTCGCGCGGTTCGCCGTTGATCCATAGCGTGAGACGCGAGACGACTCCACCGGGAGGCAGTTCCACAAGCGCCCGAGCTTCGCTGGCGTTTGATGCGTCGTTTCGGAAGACGAGCGTCCACTCGCTATACGCAGTTGCGGCAGCGCCGTTGACCAGCACATCCATCCGGGAATCCATGAGAAACAGATCCGGCACATGATTCGCAACCCGGTCCTGCCCGAGCGACGGATCAAAGTTCCACCGCCCGCCGCCGAACATTCGATTCGAGGCAGAAGCGGGAATCGGACTCGCACTGAATGAGCGGCCTGTGACACGAAAGAAGACCTTGCGGGCTCTCTCCCCGTCGATGCGCCACCCACCCAACATATCAGTCCTCCCGACGTTGCCGTAGCATGCTTCCAGCATCGTCTTCTCGCTGCCGATCCATCGCAGCATAGAGATTGCGCGCTTAGATTCCGCAGTGTTGTCAGACGTCGCCTGCTGGACGAGTGATGCGGTGAATAGATGATGAAAAACGCCAAAGGCTAACAGCACAAAAGCCATTACACCCGCAGGCCACCTCGCGGGAGGTTTGCGCTGCACGTCCTCACTTTCGAGCCGACGCTCCATTGCCGCCCGGACGCTGACTAAAGGGAAGATCGCCAGCACCGGACTCAACGGCAGAAACCCCAGCCCCAATGCGATGCAACCGAAGAGAGCGAGCGGCATCGTGGGGAAAAAACCGATCGTGTACGCAATCGATACGCCGAGCGCGAAGGCATTCATGTGAAACAGTCCGCGATGAAGCGGAGCGGGACGATTGAGACTCCACCAAGCCCAAATACAACTGACCGGAACCGTGAGTATCGCCGCAACATGCCACCAAGTAGGAATCGGGTCCATGAGGACGCCAGCCCAAGTGTGATATGCCAACTCGACCAGGAGCGCCGCCAGCGGAAGCACGATTCCCAGCAGTGCGACGAGACGCGGGCGAAACGCGACATCGGTATAGTGGCGATACCCTCCGGGCTGGTTGACTTCCTGAGGGCGTTCTGGTGCGGCGGCGATGCTCATAGTTTTCCTGCATCAGACAAGCTGGGATGCAACATGTTCAAATCCGTCCCAGCCCGCCACGCACAACCGCCCCAAGGCGAAGCGCAACAGCCCTACACCACCCGCAGCACATGCGCTGCACATTCGCCTGGCGCGAGCCGGACATAATTGCGCCGACCCTTCCACTCGAAGCGTTCTCCCGTCAGCAAATCCTCCATGGTGAATGCGTGCGATTCGTCCAGACCGAACGCCTCCAGCGGCACATTCACCATCGTCTCCTC